>JAJZOL010000142.1 GCA_021811565.1 bacterium
CCGATCTTTCCGAATTTAACTTTAGCTCCTCTTCTACTTCCCAACCTGATGTACTCGGCGCCGACCGCACCGCAAACGAATGTCGCACCGCAAGCACAGGAATTGTTACCGAGTAGCATACTCCCATTGGAGGGCGCCGCCAAGCAAAACAAAGGGTTATACCAAAATCCTTACCTTAATAACGATCTCTGGTTGCTGTATTAATTAATCGCAATATAGAGGAACGCAGAATTCGATTGCAAGGCGATGGATGAATGGCTGGAGGCGTTACATCCATTTCAAGCTCTGAGATTTACGATCACATCCGCTTTCCATTACAAAACGGGCGTCCCTTCATAATAGGAGGGACGCCTTTCCACAAATAATTGGTAATTGCAAAATTCGCTTTTCAGGTATTTCACTGAGCGTGAAATGAGCGATATTAACCTCATTTCCGGAATTTTGCAATTACCTCATAAGAAAAGACCATATGAAACATTTTCCGTCATCGTGTTACCAGCCGTAATTCCGTGATTTTCTCATTTGTCACTTTGTGACCGAAGGCACTTCCCGGATGATTAATTCAGGTTGCACATCCCGTTGGCGCACGGCGATACGTAGGGGCACGTGCCGGTCTCGCAGGAGCTTGCGCTTTTTGAGGATCCGCCCCTCCCCACCGCAAACGTGGATATCTTTCTGCTCACATGCTTGGATCCGCACTTAGGGCATTCCACATCATCAATTCTCGCAGTTGAAGTAAGCGCCTCGAAGTCATTTTCACAATCAGAACATTTAAAGTCGAAAAGTGGCATTTTCTACTCCTTTTCATAAATCATTTTTGGATTATGAACCCAATCCGATATTCAAATTTTTATTACGCAGAGGAGGGCGGGATAATTTCACGTTGAGGAGGATAAAAATCACGTATCCAGAAAAGATAGCCCTGAAACGAAAATTCGCGTCGCTATCTCATACCCGCCCGCATGACAATCATGCCATCTTCCATACACAGAAGTTCCCCCATGGGAATCTCCTTCCAATTATCGGCGGTTATCCGTTCGGAACATACGATGATTCTACGCATTCCATTGGGATCCTTGTTGGTTTCCTCCGTAATAAACAGGCTAAAGTACTCCTGTCTCTCATCAGCCTCGCGGTAGGCGTACAACCGATGACCGTCGGATAATAAAAAGTTCAGCGCGGTATGACGGTAATGTCTCACCAATTCGAGTGCGGTTTTAACGCCTTCGACGGAATCGCCCACTTCCTCCATATTTTGGAGTATCCAATGAAATAACACCTCCGAATCGGTGTCGCCTGTAATAGCATCGGTGTGTATTTTCGACAAACGCATCGAGATCGCTCCAACGGATACAAATCCGTTATGAGCGAACATCCACTCCCGATATCGAAAAGGGTGGCAGTTTTGAATGCAGACTGGAGTGCCGCTGCCTTTTCGCACATGCGCAATGAAAATATTGGAGGAAGCGCGTCTGGAGTATTTGGGCAACTCAATGGATTTATGCGCGGGTTTGTCCTCTTTGAAAATGGCTGGCAGATTGTTTTCATACCAGCCAATTCCCCATCCATCCGGGTTATTCACTCCGTATTGGGCGAAAGGGTGTTCGCAATCGCAGAGTAAATCATGTATGTTACATGACTGGTTCGCTTTCACTCCGAGTAATCTGCACATTTGAAAGCTCTCTCTCCTCCTTTCCGTCGATTGAGATCGAATAACTCACTCATATTTCATTCATGGATATTACCAGATTTGGCATTCATTGGCTATGATATAGGCATGATGAAAATCGTGGTCATTCTTAATCCTACATCAGGCAGAGGCAGGGGCGAAGCACAGAGGAAAACCCTTCACAGATTAATGGATTCCGCAGCGAACGCCTCTCCTCACCCCGTGGAGTGGGAGATATTCCGAACATCCGCACGAGGCGATGCAACACTTCTTGCGAAACACGCTTCGGATGCAGGTGCGGATATCGTGGTTGCAGCGGGCGGGGATGGCACTTGCGGCGAAGTGGTAAACGGAATCGCAGGCACGGAGGCGCATTTCGGAGTGATACCTTTGGGAACGGGCAACGATTTCGCCAGAACCATCGGAGTATACGGTAGTTTGGAAACCGCCGTAGATATCCTCTTTTCCGAACATACGCGGTTGGTGGATCTGGGTAGAATTGGAGATCATTGGTTCTTAAATGTCGCCGGATGCGGATTTGACGCCAAGGTCGCGGAGAGGGTGAACCGAGGATATCGCCGTTTGAATGATTCCATGGCTTATATCGCTGGTGTGATGCAAACGCTTATTTCCTTCAAATCCCCCCGCTTCAAGCTGACCATGGATGGCTCCGTTTATGAATCCGACGGCATGCTCTGCACCATCGCTAACGCTCCTAGCTACGGCGGCGGGATGCGCGTGGCGCCGGACGCATTGATAGATGATGGCGTTTTAGACATCTGCTTTCTCAACAAGACTGGACGTATCGAGTTTTTACGAGCCTTCCCAAGAGTGTTCAAGGGGACGCATGTGACGCACCCCAAGGTTAAAATGTTTCGGGTCAAGCGGGGCAGAGTGGAGGCGACGCCCCCCATGCCCATTCTGGTTGATGGAGAGGTTATCGGAGAGACGCCTGTGGATTTCGAAGTGGTCCCATGCGCATTAAAAATAATGACTCCCATGGATAAAATCAAAGATAACGGATGATTTTTATTGGAAAACTGAAAAACGGGAAGGAATCCGTCACATTCAAATGGAATAGGGTAATACGGCTAAAACCTCAAAAAGGAGAGAACGCACATGCTTCTGATTAAAAATCTATTTTGGTACGTTATTGAAACATTGCCGTTATTTGTTATCGCTTATCGATCGGAACATCCCTTGTCATGGTTGGCGTGGATTCCCTTTGCGAACATTTGGTTAATGTTCGACATGGCTGGAATGTCTTTGATCTGGCTACTCCTCGTTTTCGTTCCCGTGGTCGGTTGGATCATACTTGCTGTTATGCTGTGGATGCGCATAGTGGAGAACACCAACAAGCCTTCCTGGCTGGGTATTTTGATGATCATTCCAGTGGTGAATTTGGCAACCATGTATTATGTCGCTTTTATCGACAACGGGAACCTTATTGCATAAATATCTTCGCATTTATGCGCCAGGTTTCAATTGTAATGGAACATGTTGGCAGCCACAGTCGTCAAAGAAAATGTGATCTCCTATTCGTTTTTCCTTTTAGGATTTGTTTGCCGCCATTCGAGCAGTATCCGAATGGCGGCGCATTTTATTTTGGATCATCTGATAGGTCTCTGTTCAATTGCATCCGATGGAAGAGTATACTTGAAATCGCTGTTCGTCATGGCAGGGTTGATGGAGCTTGATACGATGTACTCCGTCATAGTCTCCGTGCCTGTAACCTTTTTACGCTCCACAATTCGTTTCTTCTTCACCACTTTGATGTAAGGCACAATTCGGGTTACACCTGTAATGTCCCAGCGTATCTTCTTAAGCAAGAAATTTTGGGAATCCACCCAAAACTCCACCGTCGCCTTGGTGTTGGGCGGTATCTGATTCGGTTTCACGGTGGCGGACATCAGATAACAGATCTTTCCGTTGAGTTTCACTTTACCTTTGTACTTGAGGTGATCCGCTGCTTGATTTAGAGATCCGCCTGTGATGTAATACAGGGAATCCATCATCGCGATAATTCCCAGCGGTCTAAGCGTTTCAACAAATATCGCCGCGCTCGGCGCTGCAGGCAACAACCGATATTTATTAAGGTTGCTTACATATTGCATTTCCTGGCCGCCATGATTTGTTGCGACTACGGTTCCAACCTTTGGTCCGGTAATGGTGAGATACAGGTCATTCGGTTTGCGATAACGCAACAGTGCCGTCGTTCCCACCGTCACATGGTATTTGCCTGCGCGAAAAGTATCGTTATCGTTGGAGCTTTGCGTAAAGCTGGTTAAACCTTGATACACTTCGTAAAGACGCTTCATCACACTTTGTGCATTCTCAGCATGCGCGATAACTCCGCTTGACATGAGGATAATTGCACTGATTAAAAGGCAGATTTTTCTCATCATCCATCCTTTCCTTTTTATTCTCGCTTTTGGCGCAAATGGTATAACTTCAATATATCATACGGTCAAATCCGCAATGGTAGCATCCTTAACCCAGGCTCCATGGTTCTCTTAACGGTTTGTGCATCATTCGTGCCGCATAAGGATCGTCAATAATCGTCTCTCGTAATGAATTCCAACGGATCTTTCGACCGGAGCGCATGGCTATGTCGGAAAGATGGCAAATGAAATCGGAGTAGGAAGCGGAGGAGACATTCGTAACTGTGGGGGAACCGGTACGGATCGCATCTATGAAATTTTCCCCGTGATTCATGCTTACCACGAGCCTCTTCTCCCCCGGCTCCAATATCGCGTCTTTCAGCGACGGGGGATCTATCACTTCAAAACCGGCTCTCTTTACTCCGATCCGTCCCTTCTCCCCGGTGAATAACGTCAAATCCTCCGACGGCGCAGTGAACAGAAAATCCTTGCCGTCCGTAAACTTGCCTCTGACATCCCACCCCAGCGGCGTGTCGTAAAGACCTTGCATGGGATATGTCGCGGACCCGTAATACTCCACCGGCACTGCGTCAGGCGTGTCCCCAAGTCCCCAAAGCATGATATCCAAAGGATGCGCCCCCCATCCTCCGACAAATCCAAGAGAGAAGTGGCTGATATGCCAAGAGCCATTAAAGGTGCACCGATCGCTGGTATAGGGTTCGTAAGGCGATGGACCCAGAAACCGATCATAATCCAAATCCTCCGGAATGGGAACCGGGGTGGTGGAACCGCCTTGTATATTGCCGGGGGAACGGATTTCAATCGCTTTCAGTTTTCCCAAGCGACCATTGATCACCATTTCGCATGTCCATCGCATATGCTCCATGGATCGCTGCTGGGTGCCGTACTGAAACACAACCCCGTAGCTGTGTACCGCTTGGCGTAAAACCTTGTCCTGCTCAATGGAGTATCCAAGCGGTTTCTCCACGTAAACATGCTTGCCATGGCGCACCGCCTCCAGCGCGGCAAGGACATGCCAGTGATCGGGAGTTGCGACAACCACTGCGTCAATACTCGGATCGGCGCAAAGTTCGCGAAAATCTGCGTAAGACTTGCAAGAGTTGGAGTTGTACTGCGCATTCGCTCTCCGAACGCCCTCCTCGCGACGCGACTTGTAACAGTCTGACACCGCAACGATCCGACAATGATTCAAACCAAGAAAGCCAGTCATCAGGTCATGACCTCGCTCCCCCATTCCAATGTGCCCCAATGTAATTGTTTTACTCGGGGCGGTCTCTCCCAACACCGAGGATGGTATGATGGCGGGAAATGCAGTAACGCTCGTGACCAAAGCGGTCTGTTTGATAAACTGTCTTCGCGTCAGCGCGGATTTCATATTATCTCCCTCCCTCCAAAGTGTGATAAAGCTCCAGTTCGCGAATCGCAGGACTGTTTCCATAATATCCCGTTATTCTTAGTTGCAATAGCCTGCATTGCGTATCCGGCAGGCGTAACGTAAAGAGATTGTTCACGTACACAGCATTGGTGACACTCTTCACCACTTTTCCGTCGCAAACGATTTCAAAATCCTTTGGCGCGTAATTATCCTGAAAGTACCCCATTATTCTCATATAATTAAAAGTGATGGGTTTTTTCCATTGCACTTGGAGCACATACAATTTTTGGTTGTCCGTCTCGTCCCAATAGGTGTTGGGGTTTCCGTCGATAGCCGCTTGGGCTCCGCTTGCTTGCCCGTCGCGATATAAACCGTCGGGATGCGATGCAACGCCGTCCAATGCGAGATCATGCCCCAGCGCAAGTTGAGCCAGAAGCGATGTCGCTTGCGTTCTAACCTCGCTATCAGCGGAGGACTGAAGCAACCGCACTGTTTTAGCGCACTCATCCGGGTAACGCATGCCGATGACTTGCGCGATATCGAGAGCCGCCCGCTCGGCTGTGGCGGATGTCGCAGGGGAACTGATGTAGGTGTTTACCACTCTGAACGACTCAAGGCACGGCAATTTGCCAAGGACGGATATCAGAGCGTTCCTGTCTTCGGGAACCGAAACGTTTTTTAGCAGAGTTGCAATCGTATCCGCGGATTTCACACGTTCGTTCACATGCGTAAGCGGTGCGACTTGCACAATCCCCCTCAAGGCAAGCGCACGAGCGTCATCCGTATATGCCGCTACGTACGCTTTGCACAACGGTCCCAGTGCGGAGATGTCGTTCAATGAACTGAGCGCATTGATCGCAGGAATGCTGATAAGAGGATCGGGGAAGAGCGCAGCTTGCTCCAAGGGAGGCAGCGAATCGGGCCCTCCCACCGAAGCAATCGCCCCTATCAAAGCAACTTTCTCAACCCCGGCGGATTGATTGAAGGCTTCCAGCAGAGGCGCCAAGGTATGGGAGCGCGAACATATCTCCGCAAGAGCCTGAGCAATGTCATCGCGTTGGGAGTCCTCCGCCATTTCCAGCATCTGAATTAGAGCCGGACAATCCCTCACACCTCCCAAACGCCCCATCGCATGGACAATCCCCATCATCAGCTTCGGGTTTGAGGCAAGCCGCAAGAGGCTGGGCGTCACATCCCTGGCGTTGCGTTCCACCAACACATTCAAAAGGGCCGTTTGCATCATAGGCGTCGAGGTTGGGAGAAGGGTCACGATTCTCCTATTGACTGACGCCCCTCGCAACTGTTCCAATGCCATAGTAACCGTCGTTGTGAAAGATGCGTCTCTGTTTCCTTGACTGATAATTGTTGCGACTGCGGAAGCGTCTCCCAATTCACCAAGAGCCGAGATCGCGGCTTGTCGCAAGGGAGGATATGGGCTCGCGCATTCCCTGTATGCCAAAGGTAACGCCTGAATCATCCCATGCGCTGCGGCGTCATGGAGTATCGCGGCACTGGATTCCTTGGGCATACGATCAAACAGTTTCAGCGCTTCTCTCATCAATTTATCGTTATAATGCAGATTAGCATATCTTATCGCTGCGGACCGCAATAAGGGGTCTGAACTTTTCCATGCGTAAAGCATTATCTTTGTCGAATTCTTTCCGCTGGACCCGATCATATCGTATATTGCGGCGGATCGAATGGAGGCCGGCGTATTCCTATTGGAAAGATCCTTGAAAGCATCATATGCGGCGGAATAATTCCCATGCTCCGATAACCCGATTGCGTCGTGCAGCAACGCCTCCAAGTACGTCCGCCGTATCGCCTTGGGCAATTTTCCAGCCAACCCTTTCAATACGGAAAGAGAGGCGGGATTACCCATATCTCCTATCGCAGTGACAGCGGCTGAAACCAGATTGGGATCCGAACTCAACGCCAGTTTCCTGAAAATAGGAATGGATAGTTTGTCTCTTCTCGCAGCCAAAGCGGATACAAGCCCCAAGCGCTCCTCGCCTGATGAGAATAAAAGCGCCTTCCGCATCGCGGACAGCGCGGCCGAACCGGGGATGGTCTCCAAAGCGGCTCGGGCTTGAAATGCCACTGTTTTATCGTTCAACAGACCCGCCAAAATCGGTGTCTGCCTTGCCGTACCAATCAGAGCGAGTTGAACGCAGGCGAATTGTCGCCCCGCAGCCGTCGCGTGTGGGTCGGCGACAAGTTGCGCCAATTTTCGCGCAGTGGGCTCCGCTTGAGGGGTGCCGGCAACCTGCGCAGTGTCATACTGCAACATCCAAAGGGGATCTCTTCTATCTCCCGCAACGTAAGATGCCACACCCTTCAAAACAAAGTCGAGTTGGTTCTGCGAGAGGGTCATTTTGGGAACAGGTATGGTCACTCTGCCCGTCGCCGCCCACTCCGTCCCCCTTCTCAGAAGCGTTTGGAAGCCGATATCGGACATGGCTGCGGCGTCGTGTCCGAGCATGAGTGCGCATGTTCTGCCCTTCCCAAAATTTCTGACAAACAGAATAGGTTCATCGTTTCCTGAGCCCCCCGTCGCCTTGTCGGAATAACCTGCGGCAAGTGATTGAACTCCAGGCTGAACCATCGTGTTGTTCCAAAGCTCATCGTCCGTCACGAAGATTCGCATTCCATGCGTTATGGGTTGAGAGGGATCGGTGATATGCACATAGAACATATGCTTCGGCGCATGCCAGGTGACACCATTCATCCATGTGGCGGCAACCATTCGCTGATATTCCTCCCAATCATAAAAGGAACTGCTGCCTGCGTGAACCACGACAAACCCTTTTCCGCTACGAACGAAATTGATAATCCCATCCCTGGCGGCGGCGGGCCATGTTTTCACCGGACCGCCACCGTAAGTGTTCCAGTTGCTTAGTATCACATCATAAGGTTGTAATGATTGCGCGGTGCATCGTTCCGGATGATCCGTCACAGTGACGACAAATCGTCCGCTCGATTCCAGAATGCGCTTTAAAACGGGAGTGGTGGCTTTCCAATCATGATTGTTCTGCCCCGTAAGAATAAGCACGGATATTTTAACCGAAGGCTTGCTCTTACCGAGAGCGGGGGAGGAGTTTGATATTCCAAGACAAATACAGATCAAGAGGAAGACCGACGCATATAGGCGATTGGGACGCGGAGAGCGGATGGAAAAGGTTCGCAAGAGTATCCTCCTTGAAAAGGATTGCAAGGGGGCGTTTGAGACCACCCCCTTGGATGATTGTCATATCCTAACCTGGCATAGCCAGAACCAAAGAGGAAATCCGGCATTGCCGTCGTAATTAGTTATACAACACATTTGCCTTGAGGCGCAAAGGATGATACCCGATGGTTTCTTTGATCGAAAGACACGGCTC
>JAJZOL010000241.1 GCA_021811565.1 bacterium
GCAGAAGAAGTGAGTATGGGTGAGTCTGAACCCTTTCATAGCAGATAAAACAGGTAATTGCACAATTGATTTCCAAGTATTTCACCGAACGTGAAATGAGCGATAATAACCACGTTTCATGAATTTTGCAATTACCTCGAAAGACAAAGAATATGGCGGCGAATATGCCGCCATATTCTTGCATGTATCCGAAATTATTCAAGCACATCCACAACGATCTTATCATTAGTGTAGATGCATATTTCCGAAGCGATGCGCATCGCCTCCTCGACGATCTGGCGGGGTTGCATGTTCGTGTTCGCGACCAACGCCCTTGCGGCGGCGAGAGCGTAGGAGCCGCCGGAACCGATCGCCGTAACACCGTCATCAGGTTCGAGGATATTCCCGTCTCCGGAGAGGAGATACACTTTTTCCCTGTCTGCTACGATCATCATCGCCTCCAGACGTCTAAGGATGCGATCCGTCCTCCATTCCTTCGCAAAATCGACCGAAGCGCGGGTGAGGTTGCCGCCTGCGGCTTCCAACTTGGCTTCAAATTTATCGGAGAGAGCCTGGGCGTCGGCGACGGAGCCTGCAAAACCGGCAAGTACCTTATTCTGATACATCCTGCGTATTTTGCGCGCTGTATGCTTGATGACGGTATTTTCCAGAGTAACCTGGCCGTCGCCTGCGATAGCGGTAACCCCATTGCGCGTGACTGCGACGATTGTGGTGGAACGAATCATATTAGCCCCCATTTATGAGGAAATCTGCCTGAGTCCAGATTCAGGCAGATTTCATGTCTTTCGTAAAGGCATTATACCTCACAAGACTATTGCATCCTGCGTCTTCTTGCGATATAAATTTCCATCAGGACATCTTCCGTATCCTTTTCAGTTAGATGCGCCCAATGGTATGGATGCTCCATAATCTCCTCGATCGTGCTAACGTCAAGTCCGCTGTTCAACGGCAGATTTAAACCTTCACGATTGTATGCGGCGACAACGTCAAGGTGGTACCGTCTGACATGTTTTTTTACGGCGGTCATGTTGTCACCTCGTTTTCCAAAGAAAGTTAATTGAAACACACAGATATATTATTGGTTGCCTCAACACCTTCTTTATCTTTTAATCTGAAAAAGAAGCGCCGATAGGCAGATAGGTCTCAGCGATTCCGGTTTTCGCTTAAAGGGCTCACCTGCAGCACGGCGCTTTTCTGGATGGGTAATCCACGCTTTTTCAATTTAATATATTAACTTTACATGGTAATTAGTTCCCGTGATAATAATTATTTTCACGTTGAGGGGGGATATCGGTCTCGAAAAAGCGGTACTTGAGCATATAGAGAATATACGCATCGTATTGGCGGATCGCTTGAAAATAGATGGTTTTTGTCATCTAAATCATTCGTGCGTAAAATGTATGAAGCAGCGAACGATCCATATCAAGCGATATTTGCTAGGAAGTGAGGCTATCCATTTCCTGAGTGAGGAGAGTATAACTCCGGTAGCGTCTAGCGGAAATGACGCCGGTATCGACTGCGGTTTTCAGTGCGCAACCTGGTTCCTGCAGATGCCGGCAATTGGAGAAATGACATAAACCCTTGTAAGGTTCAAATTCCGGAAAGCAGTCGAAAAGCTCGTCGGGGGCGAGCTTGAGGAGATCAAGCTGTCTCAATCCAGGCGTGTCCGCCACCCAGGAGGTTGCATTCACGGGAATTAACTGGGCTGAAGTCGTGGTGTGTTTTCCTTTGTACGTAACGTAACCTATGTCCGATGTTTTCAGTTTGAGACCCGGAATGATTGCATTAAGTATGCTCGACTTGCCCACCCCGGACGGACCAACAAAAGCGGACACTTTCCCGTTCAACACCTCCCTCAACCGGTCTATCCCAACGGATTGCTTCACGCTCACGGAAATGACGAGGTAACCTAGTTTGTTCCAATCCTCGAAAACACTCTCTGCATCCGGGTTTGATGAGATGAGATCATATTTATTGGCGATGATTACCGGCAGCAAGCCTTCCGCCTCCGCAGCCACAAGGAAGCGGTCCATCTTCCAAGGGTCAAGGTTAGGTTCGGCGTAGGCGAAAGTGATGAGCAACTGATCCATATTGCACACCACGGTCTGTTCCGCTCCTCGGAAACCCTGCCTCGTAAATCGAGAGGTTCTTGGCAGTACGTTTTCAATCACCGCCGAACCATTGCTAATGGGTGCGAAGAGCACTCGATCCCCTACGGATAGCGCATCCTTTGAGGGATGCTTTCTCACGCGAACAACCCGCTTCGATAGACTTCCGCTTGTGGTGTATTGGAATTGTTTTTTAAGGTTTCCTCTCAAGGTGCAGTGAAACAGTCTGTTTTCGGAATGTACCGTGTAAATTCCGTTGGACGCTCTTAATACTATGCCCTCGTGCAAATAATACCCCCTCTTTCGCATGGCTTATCCCGTTTATTCTGCGACACACAAATGAGTTTGATGGAATGATAGGCGGTTTGTCAACAGTTCATCGAATATTATAGCAGCCTCCTCGACTATGAAGTGGCAGGAAAGCAGTGTGTTATCACGCATGCCGTCAATACCGCATACGGACCAGTGAAATTGGTCAAACGGGTGTTTTCCTCGGTTAAGCCTTTCAGAGATTGCGGTAGGAGGGAATCGGTGATAAAATAATAAGGCATTCGTATCCTGCAGACGGTTGGTGATGCATCATTGTGTTCTGAGCCAACGCCCAGTAATCATGGAGCAGCGCTCGGTATTGCCAAGTGGCAGCCCGCAAGGGAATCGCGAGGCTGGCCGGCCTGCATCCGCCCGTGTTTATCGGGTTCAGAAACTCAGTGACACACGACGTCGCGGGGGAATGCAAAAGAGGGAAGACGAAAGTCTCCCCTCTTTGACTGTTGCATGCGCCAATTACAATGGTCTAGTCCTTGTAAGCGACAACAAGCGGCGAATCTGAATTGATATGCTTTCCCATCGGAAATTCCTCCACATGGCTGAAACCCGCCTCGCAGAGCCACCGCCGATATTCCGGAAACGTGAAGGTATTGCCCTCCTCGGTGTTTACAAGCATGTTGAGAGCGAAAAGCAAGGGCCATTCCGGATCGGTGCGATTGTCATTTGGGATTATATCCGCAATGACGATTTTTCCTTTTGATTTGAGGGCACGGTGGAGTTTCCTGAAAAGAATGCAGGAGGATCGTTCCCCTTCGGAATGCACGATATTTCCCAATATCGCCAGGTCGTACAGGTTTTCCCCGAAGTCAACGGTTTTCAAGTCTCCTGGTAGGTAGTCATATTGTTTGGCGACCTTATGCCTCTCCACATATTCGCGCGTGACATTTAGCACACCCGGAAAGTCTTGGGCGGTTATCCTCGACGACGGATCGGCTTCTGCGATGGCGATACCCCAAACACCCGATCCGCACGCCACATCCAAAACGGAAAGACCTTTTGCCGCAACACCGATTCCCAATGATAACGCAGCTTGCCGAGCGGGTTGACTGTTCAAAACATGCAGTCCTCTCACGAGGATGGGAAAGAACCCCTCCGCAGTTTCCTTGGTCTCCACTCTGATCGCAGGATGACCGGTGCGCACCACCTCCGTTAATTGCGCCCAATTGTTCCAGAGCATATCCCCGTGCTCCATCATCGCGCCTATGTAATCCGGACTATCCCGAACAAGATAACGTTCGGAAATAGGTGTCAATCCATATCGATCTCCGGCCTTTTCAAGCAGTTTAAAGCCGGTCAGAGCGTTTAATAACATCGTCATGCCGCGTAAAGAGCATTTGGTTTGCGAGGCGATCTGTTCCGCTGTTTTACTTTCGGAAGTGATTGCGGAGAAAACGGATAACTGCACCCCCGCGCAGATCATCCTTGATGGCATGAAGGACATGTTCATCTGGAAAATGGGAGTGGGATCCATTTCCATGATAGACTCATTTTGTTTTACGTTCATGTTCAGTTCCTTTTTCCAACAAATCATTGATTCAATAGGCAAATATTGACTTTCAGCTTAGGGGGTGAATTGCTCGTTCCCAGCTGGATAACTCGGAAGTGGATACGGACCGATTGCGGAGGATGTGTAGGAACTCGCCCAGAAATCCGGCGGCCCCTGACTGGCGGGAACAGAGTTGCTTACCGGTTTGATGCCGTATTTCAAGTAAGCCACGATTGCCCATATTTGATCATCAGTCATGTTTCGTGTGGACGGCCATGGCATCGGCGGCGCCAAATAGTGAGGAGTTGACGGGAAATTCCCCTGACCGGGCGTGGTGGATGTGATAACAACCGATGGAGTGCTGGCCGGATCCAATCCGTATTTCAGAGCGTTGTAGATCTGCTGATCCGTGTACCCTCCGATGCCGGTTGTTTTATCTGGCGTCAAATTGGCGGCGTAAGTCGTGAATGGTCCGATTTGGTATTTTCCCGCACCCGCTGGATTAGGGATGTATCCCGCCAGCCAGTTGGAATCCGAAGGGTTGTTCACGCCTTTATTGTGGCAATCCGTGCAACCCGTGCTTGTCACAATCTGTCGTCCTTGGAGCACCTGGTTCATGGTCGCCATTCCTCCCGGCAATCCGGAAGGACCGTTGCCTCCACCGCACCCGTAAGAACTGATCAAGAGGATGATCGTGGTTGACAGTGCAAGGGATGTAGTGATCAACACTAACACCCCATTTTTTGTTTGAGAAAGCAATTTCGTGTTCAATTTCATTGTCCTACCTTTCTTTTTCAGCAAAGTAAGCTGAATCCATATTGATAAGAAGATATGGGTCGGATAGAAAATGAAACACAATGGATATGTTCATCCATGAAAAAATGTTCGGCAGTCATTGAATCAGTTAGTTGTGATGTATGATCCATTAGGGAGGATGATCGCTCAATATGGTGCGTATTGAAAGTCCTTGCGCCGAAGAAACCAACGATGGCATAGGAATTTGTGCGTAAATGGAACCATAGTGAAATATATGCAGTCTGGCATTGCCAATTTGGAATGTCACGAAATTAGGACGATCAATTCGATTGTCCTTCATATTTGCGATATGAAGGGTCGGGAATAACCAGTCTGTCATAGTCCGTATTTCCGAATGGATTGATATAGAAGAAATTTGTATACCTAATACATGAAGAACGTAAATGCATTGAACGTATCATATTATATACGGTTATATAAATAATATAATCACATAAAAAATTATGAAATATACCCTTTATTCCGTTTTACCTGAAAGTAATCGGGTAGGCGGGGTCATTACTGATCCCGCCTCCCACACCACCCGGCATGCAGGTCCGCACCGGGCGGTTCACACATTCGCAAACGACAGATGACGTTCATGCAAGCTGGAGTATCCCAGCAGCGCCAGTCTCTTATTGGTCAAGGTTCTTTTCATCGCCGGTGAATCCGACGCACGCCAGGGACCGTACCCTTTAAGAGCGATGCCATAAGCCAGATATGGACCCACTCCCGCTTTGACCATGTTTATCGCACGGGTGCGCCAGCGTTTCCAGAGCTTCCATTGATAGCACCGAAGCCGCCTGCATATCCATGAGTCAACGTCCTTAAAGACACTTGGCGTATGGGTGCGCCAAAAATAGCCCATCCATCCGTCCGTGAAGGAACGCAACTCCGCTATCACCATATCAAAGCTCACTCCCCGGTTTCGCCGCGTGATGGCGCGAACTTTATCCATCATGCGCTTCTTGCTCTTGGCGGATATCAATTGGCGAATTTCACCTTTGAACCGTGCGAGCGTGAAACCCGGAAACTTGCGATTGGCGGGATGGTCAACCGCACTCTTCAGCCTGTTAACCTTCAGCTTCAGCACTGTTTCCAGATATCGCGTAACCGTGAGCATCGTTCGTTCCCCAGCTCACCCACCGCTCATAGCCTTATATCCGATTTCTGTTCGACAGGTCGTGACTGTGGCTCCGGCTTCTTTCAGACCCCACTTCGCAGTGACGCCCTTGCCTTCGCTTAACGGTTACGGTTTCCTGCACCGTAGAAGACTTGCACCTCCGAGAGCATGAACATGCCCGGCATACCAAAAAAATAAGAGGAGGCGGAAGCCTCCTCTTTTAAAAAACCGATTTGCCGTTTACTACGTGCCCATCTCCCAGGAAGCGAGATATTTCACTTGCTCCTCGGTGAGAGTGTCGATAGTGACTTCCATTGCGGTAAGTTTCAACAGTGCGATGTTCTCATCGATGTCTTTCGGCACCGTATAGACTTTTCTTTCGAGGCTCGCTGCGTTTTTCGCCATGTATTCCGCGCAAAGTGCCTGGTTGGCGAAGGACATGTCCATAACGGCTGCTGGATGTCCTTCCGCCGCCGCAAGGTTGATCAGTCTGCCCTCACCTAGGAGGTAAATCCGTCTTCCATCCTCCATGGTATATTCATCAACGAACTCACGCACCTTACGGCAGGATTTGGACATAGCCGCTAAACCCTCTATGTCAATCTCCACATTGAAGTGTCCGGAATTGGAGATGATCGCCCCGTCCTTCATCAGCTTGAAATGTTCAGGACGAAGAACGTGAATATCGCCAGTGAGTGTGCAGAATTGATCACCGATCATCGCGGCTTGCTCCATGGTCATCACCTCGAATCCGTCCATCACCGCTTCCAGAGCCTTGGTGGGGTTCACCTCCGTCACGATCACCTTCGCGCCCATTCCTCTGGCTCTCATGGCGGCTCCACGCCCGCACCACCCATACCCGGCTACGACGAGATAGTTGCCGGCGAGCAGTCGGTTAGTTGCTCGAATAATGCCGTCTATGGTGCTTTGTCCCGTGCCGTAACGGTTATCAAATAGATGCTTCGTGTCAGCATCATTCACGGCGATGATCGGATACTTCAATACGCCATCAATCGCCATGGCGCGAAGTCGGATAACTCCAGTGGTGGTCTCCTCGGTGCCACCGATGATCCCCGGAATGAGCTCTTTGCGGTCACTGTGTATCACCCCCACTGTGTCCGCGCCATCATCCATGGTCAGATGCGGTTTGGTATCCAGTACCGAGTGGATATGCTTGTAGTAGGTTTCATTGTCCTCTCCCTTAATGGCGAAGGTGGGAATGCCGTATTCCGACACCAATGCCGCAGCCACATCGTCCTGAGTGGAGAGAGGGTTTGAGGCACATATCGCCACATTCGCGCCACCTGCTTTAAGGGTGATGGCGAGATTGGCGGTTTCCGTTGTTACGTGAAGACAGGCGGCAAGGTTAAGACCTTGAAGCGGCTTCTCTTTTTCGAACCGTTGGCGGATGAGGCGAAGAACCGGCATTTCCATTTCCGCCCATTCTATGCGCAGTTTGCCTTTCTGCGCTAGAGCGAGGTCCTTGACGTCGTAATTCATATTTTCTCCTTTTTACCTACAGCCTGTGTGTAAGGTTTTCGGATATATTTTGGCAAATTTTATTTTACCCGTTTTACTTGATCAAGCGGAAACACAATCTTCAATTACGTCCGTTGATAAGCGCGAAAAAAGCAACTGAAAGTTCATCATCCACAAGACAAAAGACGGATTCGGGGGAACATTATCGTCCGAATATCGTTTTATATCCTGAATATATTCGATGATTCACGATCCTTAGTTTATTTCAATCTTGAACAACGACAAGGAAAGGAGGATACAACTCATCATAACTCTGACTGAAGCAAAAAATGCTATTCCGATTCCGTTACGATTTCGCTCCATCCGCTTGATCGGGCTACGAATGCGATAACGGAACTTCCAAAAATAGGATGATCTACATTTATGTGTCAATCCCACGAAGGAGAAACGCCATGTGTGGAAAAAGATTGTGTCCCGCCTTCACTTTGATTGAACTACTCATTGTCATTGCGATTATCGCTCTTCTTTGCGCCATTCTGTTTCCAGTTTTCTACGCCGCAAAAGAGGGGGCTAACTCTGCGATGTGCAGTTCGAATTTACGGCAATTGGGTCAGGCTTTCGCGATGTACGCCTCGGACAGGGATGGTTGGTTTCCCTCCCCCGGGGGGCACAGAACCCTATTAGGTGAGATTGGATCCGGATGGATACAGAACGACGGACCGGGCATGGGCAAGGATAACGGAGGTATATGGCCTTACGTAAAACAACGCGGCAACGGCGGAATGTCCAACGTCTGGGGGTGTCCTCATGCTCTTCCCGGTCCCCCATGGGCGTATTCACCCGGTCAAAATTACATCATGAACGATTATCTTCGGTGCTGGCATCCCGGGGAGGAGCGTATCTATCCATTTATAAAGTGGAATATTCCTTTGCAAGTGGAGGCATACGCCTGCGGAATTTGCCCGGATAATCTCATTGTATCCTCGTCCGGCATCATCCTGCTTTATGAGGGGGCTCAGCATTCCTCAATGCATAACACCAGCCGACCCGGTTCTCCGTTCTTCAACACCGGCGCCAGCGCAACTCCTCCGCTTTGCAAGGATATGCCGCAAAATTATCATCACGGAAGGGGAAATTATCTGTTTTGCGACCTTCATGTGAAAGCCCTGCATGCAGGGGAGACTTGGACTGCGGAGGATCAACCTGCCTTCGAGAAGTATAACGGCCCGGGATATAACGAATGCAAGACGCTTGCGGCAATATTGGACCTGGGCGGGGATTATCACGGTTCCGCTGAGGAATCGATGTGGAACCCTCGCATACCTTCTGTGGTTTATCCATGAGCTTGCATGCCCAAGGATTTGACATATGTTGAATACGGCTTCATAATACATATGGAGAGATGCAAATATCTTGATAAAGCCATGAAATGAAATGTCAGACGTGCTTTTGAACGTTTCATGTTATGAATTTTGCAATGAACTCCTTTTATACCCTAGA
>JAJZOL010000212.1 GCA_021811565.1 bacterium
AGTAACGCGCCTTCAATGAATAAATAGTGAGGTAATTGCAAAATTCAGAAAATATGGTTATTATCGCTCATTTCACGTTCGGTGATATACTTGGAAATCGAATTTTGCAATTACCTGTAGTTGTTCCGTTTTAATTAAGTTAGGATGAAATACACAAGGAGCATGCAAAGTGCCTAACATGGCGCATACCATAAGGATAGCGCAAAATGGTCCCAATCCCGCCCAATTTCAAGGGGATGCGGGAACGGTTGCAAACACGGGTCGAATGGCGAACCAGGTAACTCAACCCGTTGGAAAGAAGCCATATGAGCTTGGTGAGATTCCCAATCCGGGTTTGCTTTTCGGCAACGCCTTGCTTGTTGTAGTATTGATGATCGTGTTTGTCAGAGCTGCAACCCGCAAAATGGAAGCGATCCCAAGCGGCGTGCAGAACCTCGGCGAGTTTATCGTGGAGGCGTTGAACAACTTCACCTGCGGGATCATCGGACCGGATGGCTCAAAGTACACGCCACTGGTGGGTACGTTGTTTCTCTATATTTTCCTGAGCAACCTGATCGGGGAGATCCCAGGGTTTCATTCCCCCACCTCCAACCTCACCACGACGTTGGCTCTTGGGCTTATCGTGTTCTTCTATGTACAGTACGTCGGCATCCGTAACAATGGATTGATCGGGTACATCAAACACTTCATGGGACCGATGCCTTTACTATCGCCATTGCTGTTCCCAATTGAAGTCATCAGCGAAATCGTCAAACCGTTCACTCTTGCGCTTCGACTTTTCGGTAACATCTTTGGAGAGGATACGGCGATTGCGGTGTTGGCGACCATGGGCATCACCATGCTGCCCAAGCCATTGCTTTTACCGTTGCAGTTCCCGGTGCTCGTGTTGGACTTGCTGGTCTATTTCGTGCAGGCGTTGGTGTTTGCGTTGCTGACGGCGACCTATCTGTCCATGCAACAACCCCACCATGAGCCGAAGCACGACTCACAGGAGATATCCACCCTGTCGGTGCATTAGTCATCGGTTTCAAAATATCGACAGTACACTGTTAGGTTTATCAAATTTAGGAGGAATAAAAATGATTTACTTTGGTTTATTGGCGCTTGGTCTGGCTCTCGGTGTGCCTATCGCCGTCATCGGCGGCGGCATTGGAGAGGGTATCGCCGCTTCCAAGGCTCTGGAGGGCATGGCTCGCCAGCCGGAGGCTATCGGGCGTATCCAGACAGCCATGATTCTGGCTTTGGCATTTATTGAATCGCTCGTTATTTTCGCGTTTGTCGTTCTCTTCCTTCTGAAGGGAAGTCTTCCCTCTTCGCCTGATAGCGTGATCAAATTGATCCAAGCCGGATTGCACTAACAGGGCTACATTACGAAGCTTGTGATTCGCGTTCCGAATCGTGACGAGATTTGCGTGTGCACGGTTCCTATTCCGTATAGGAAATGCGATGAAACAAGAGGGGAGGCGGTTTCGGCTCAATGACCGAAATACTAAATGCATTAAACATAAATCCCGTTTTGCTAGCGCTGAACATCGTATTGTTTCTAGTGTTGCTGGCGATCCTCAACGTTATGTTTTGGAAGCCGATCATGAATCAATTGGAAAAGCGCAAGCGGAGCATCGAGGATGCTCATAAAGCGGTCGATCGAACTCAGCGCGAGATGGAGTCCTTGAGGGATGAGTATCGCGTCAGCCTTGCAAAGATCGAAAGCGATGCACGAGCGCGCATTCAGCAAGCCGTGCATGAAGCACAGCAGGAGAGAGAGCGCATTTTATCCGAAGCGCGAACCCAGTCCGAGGAGATCAAACGGCAAGGCGAGGAGACCATTCGTGAGGAATCCGATGCCGCGATGCGAAAGATGATTTCCACGATGGATCAATTGTCGCTTCGGACTTTGGACAGCATTCTAGGTTCAGGGGACGGCGGCGGGCGATCCACGCTTGTGCAGGAGTATATCGCCAAGCAATCGGATCATTCCAACGGCGAGAATAATTAAGGACGGATTGGATGCCACCCATTTCATTTCCATGGACGCTTGAGCGTCCGGAAAACATTAATTTAATCCAATGGATTATCGTTAATTTCATTGGCTTCGCTTTAATCGTTTGGCTAGTGTGGAAATATTTGCTCCCCAAGATCGGCGAGATGCTTGCGGAGCGTCGCACGAATATCTCGGAGATGATTACGCAAGTTGACACGACGATGAGGGAAACCGCTCAACTGCGCGACGATTATCACTCCAAGCTGGAGGGAATCCAAGCGGAGACGCAACTCAAATTGGAGCAGGCGATGAGCGAAGCGGACATACTGCGCAACCAGATATTGGAGGAGGCCAAGCGGGATGCGGAGTTCATCGTGCAGCGAGGCAGGGACGAAGTGGAACGGGAACGTGCGAAGACGTTGGTGAGAATGCGAGAGCGGTTCGTGAATGACGTGATCGGCGCCGCCCAGTTCGCCGCCGCAAGAGGAGTCTCGGAGGAGGAGCATCACCGCCTGATGGATGAATTCATCATGAATGTGGGGTCGAAATCGTGAGTACCCTTTCCGATAGCAAGGTTGCAAAGAGATATGTGCGGGCTCTCTTTTTCGCCGCGCGAGACGCGAATATTGTCGACGCCATATCCGCCGATATGGAGATGATAACCGGTTTGTGGAGCGCCAATGCGGATTTTCAACGCGCATTCACGAGTCCTCTGATATCCATCGAATCCAAAAAGAGCATTATCTCCGAGGTGTTCGTAGGGAACATGAACGCCATGTCCCTCAACTTCATCAATCTGCTCATCGATAAACGCAGAGAGGCGATTATACCCGAGTTGTATCGGGAATTCCGTCTGCTCTCCGACGATGCGCAAGGGCTGATCCGAGCTACGGCTCTGGTGGCGGTGGACTTGGATGACTCGAGACGGGAGCGTTTGCTTAACGGTTTGCAACAGCGCACAGGGAAGCGCATTGAACTGGAGGTTCGCTTGGACCCATCGATCATCGGTGGCGTGGTGGTGCGCATGCAGGATACAATCATTGATGGTAGCGTGCGAGGCGCTTTGGAACGGATGCGTTTGAAGATGATGCAGGAGAGTTGACACAGTAACTCGCGAAAGGGCGATGATGCGTAGGACGCTGGCATATACAATCAAAGTCGCTCCATTCCTCATGATTCTGATCCTTTCATATGGATGCGGATTCCGAAAAAGCGGCTTGACTTCTCCGCAACCCATCGCGGTGCAAAAGAAGAGCATTCTTTCGCCCAGTGAGTTTATTTCAGCCCAGGAAAAGGCTGAGATTGCGGCTTTAAAGGATGCGGATAACTTCTACCCGCACGCTCCTGGATTGATATGGAACTTGGTGGGAACAGCCAACGGCCAGACTTACAAGCTCGTGCGCTATGCGGCAATTCCTGCAAACATGCCCGCAGGTGGGTTTGTGTACAAGTGGCTTCGTGACGGCTTGCCAGTGCAGCAGGAGGTGTACATGGTGGAGCCAAACGTCATTGATTGCGTGGGAATAGGGCCAGGGGGCACATTCCGATACGATCCGCCGTTGCCCGTTCTCCCATTGCCGGTGACATCCGGCGCCATATGGAGTTGGAAAGGCAAACTGGTATCCGCCGGTGGTGCGGTCTCCGCGACGGCGAATTGCAAGTTGACTGGCCCGATCTCCTTGAAGACGGATGTGACAAGTTATAAGAGCGTTTATCAGGTTACCGCGAAATTCCTCGTGACGAGACCGAAAAGCGTTGAGAAAATCCGCAGCGATACTTGGTTTCTGCCGGGAACGGGGATGGTGCGCCAGGTTGTTAACAACGGAAAGCGCGTTCTCGTGGTCGATATGATCTCCATGAAAGGTATTCCCGCATCAGCCAAGCCTTATCCTACGAAGAACGGGAATAACGACATACCAAAAAAATAATGATGCGCTGAAATCACTTGATCCGTTATCGAATCTTGTATTCCACGCATATTCCAACGATTGAGGGACAAACCATTGGCAATCAGACCGGAAGAGATATCATCCATACTGGAAAGGGAACTGAAATCCTACCAGAACAAGATTGAAGAGGTGGGCGTCGGAACCGTGTTGCAGGTCGGTGATGGCATCGCACGCGTTTACGGGCTTCAGGACTGCATGGTCCAGGAGTTACTCGAATTCGTGAATGAGAAAGGCGATCCGATAACCGATGACGAGGGCAACCTCATCCGAGCCATCGCTCTGAATTTGGAGGAGGACAACGTCGGAACGGTCGTCCTGGGACCGGACACCGATATTCGCGAGGGCACCATGGTGCGCCGAACGGGTAAAATCATCTCCGTGCCGGTGGGTGACGCCATGGTCGGAAGAGTGGTGAACGCCCTCGGCGACCCGATAGACGGCAAAGGTCCCATCGTCACCTCCGAAACGAGAAACATTGAAACCAAAGCCCCGGGAGTTATCGCGCGTCAGCCGGTGAAGGAGCCGTTGCAGACTGGCTTGAAGGCTGTGGACAGTATGATCCCCATTGGCAGAGGACAGCGCGAGTTGATCATCGGTGACCGTCAGACCGGCAAGACCGCCGTCGCCATCGACACGATCATCAACCAGAAAGGCTCAGGCGTCATCTGCATCTACGTCGCTATCGGGCAGAAACAGTCCACGGTGGCTAACGTGGTGCGCATTCTTGAAAAACACGGCGCCATGGAGTATTCCATCGTCATCTCCGCAACCGCTTCGGATCCCGCGCCGATGCAATACATCGCCCCCTACTCCGGAGTGACCATCGGGGAGTTCTTCAGGGACAACGGCGGGCACGCGCTCTGCATCTACGATGACCTCTCCAAGCACGCTGTGGCGTATCGTCAGGTTTCGTTGCTTCTTAGACGCCCACCGGGACGTGAAGCCTATCCAGGGGACGTTTTCTATCTTCATAGCCGGTTGCTGGAACGAGCCGCAAAGATTAGGGAAGATTACATCATTGCGGATAATACGTCTCCCAAGGAGACCTCGGTTGGCGTGGATGGAAAGATATATGAAGGAACTCACGGCCAAGCCGAGGCGCAAAAACTGATAGCGGAAATGCCGAACGCACAGCAATTGGAGGTGCGCAAAATCCCGAAAACGGGTGGTAGCCTGACCGCACTGCCGATCATCGAAACGCTCGCCGGGGATGTCTCAGCCTATATCCCGACGAACGTCATCTCCATTACCGACGGGCAGATATTCCTTGAAACCGATCTCTTCAACGCTGGGATTCGTCCCGCCATCAACGCGGGAATCTCGGTCTCACGCGTTGGCGGTAACGCTCAGGTTCGTTCGATGCGACAAGTGGCTGGAAGGTTGCGTCTGGAATTGGCGCAGTATCGCGCTGTTGAGGCGTTCGCCCAATTCGCATCCGATTTGGACAAGGCGACCCAGGCTCAGTTGCAAAGAGGTGTGCGCATGATGGAGCTTCTTAAGCAGCCCCAATATCAACCCTTGCCAGTGGAGAAACAGGTTATCTCCATCTTCGCGGCATCCAACGGATACATTGATGATATCGCAGTGACCTCCGTGCGGAAGTTTGAAACGGAACTGCAAGCGTTTCTTGCGGATAAGTATCCCGATATCGCGGAAAAGCTCCGCCAATCCAATGCATTGACGGACGATATTCAGGCGACCTTGAAAAAGGCGATATCCGAGTTCAAGGCGGGATTTAAGGAATAGTTTCGTCTTCATTCACCATAAGCCGCTCGGGAGATCCCCGTTGCGGCTTTTTTGGTTTTCAGCGAATATTTACCACACCTCTGGAATCGCATTGGCCTACGCGGATGATGTATTATACAAAACGTAAATGGCTTCGCTGCAAAAAGATATCCATGATCCTTATTCGATTGTTGCGTACTTGGAAGGGAGGATGAAATGGTTCCCAATGGCAATTGGCATCGATTCTCGGCTCTGTCGTTCATGTTGATTTTGTTGGGTTTTCAGGCTTTCGCCGCAGGCAAAACCCCAATTGGAATGGATCCCGCAATGGAAACCGAATGGATGTCGCAATGGTCAAGGAATATTCAGAGCGAAATGAAGACACGCTATTGCGACACGGAGATGGGGGAGGAGCTTGGTTGGCTCGTAAGTCCTTTTGTGAACGGCTTTTATTACGGCTACCGTGCCACCGGGGATACGGCGTGGGTGGATCGGCTGGTGGATTGGACCGATTCCTGGCTTAAGCGGGGCGTTAAGGAGCCGGATGGGTACATCGGATGGCCGAAGGCGAACGGCGCCAGCACGGAAGTAATCCCGAATCTCTATACCGACAACATGCTTGGTGAGGCGATGGCGTTGCGTCCGGCGGTGTTGATGGCGGGGACGATTTTAAGTACCCCGTCGTTACGATCGAAGTACGGCGACAAGGCGAGGGAGTATATTCGCATCTCCGAAGAGGTTTTCGACAAGTGGAACTCCCGCGATTGTTGGAGAAGAGTGAAAAACGGGGGGGTATGGGTGGCGCCGGAGTTCGGCATCGACCAATCCACAGGAAAATGGACCTCCGGATATGCGGACAGAGTGAAGACCGGATTCACCCTGCCGGACAATAAGCAGAACCTGATAGCGATGTGGCTTATCGCCATGTACGATGTGACCAAAAAACCGATCTACCGCGATCGCGCGATGGAGTGGTGGAGCGTGATGAAATCACGGATCAAGACTCGGGATGACGGCAAATACGATGTTTGGGATTATTGGGAGCCCGCTGGCCCCTGGGATTACAAACCGGGCGGATCTCCCAAGGAATGGATCGGCGTGCATCCCAATGGGGGGTACTATCAGGTGGATTTGGAGAGCATTGTCTGCGCCTTCGAGCATCACCTCGTCTTTACAAAGGATGATATAAATAGGTTGATAGCGACCAACCGAGATTTCATGTGGAATCACATTATGAAACCTGCGGAGTTTCAGAGGATAGACGGCGGAACTCCCGACCCTCGATGGGCCAAGACACCCGGGCTACTATGGTACTCGCTTACGCCGTATGACCCCACCCTGCGCAAAATATTCGAGGAGAACCATAATCCATCCAGCTGGGGCGGGATGATCACGACACCTTGGTTCGTGGCGAGGATGACGGGAAAACTTCCGCCAGGTCATTGAGCGGTTGCTGGAACGGATGATATTTTCTCTGCGTAAATAATGTAGACAGGAGCCTGAACTCTTGTGGAATCCCTTCCCGAGTATTTAGGCGCCTCATTCAATCAGATTTAACAATTCACCCCATTAACGGAGGAAAAAATGTCCTGTAACTGCAATTGCTGTTGCGATGAGGAGGAGACGGTCGTGGCGAAGGTAGGCCAACCGGCTCCGGCTTTCACGATGAAGACCACTGCGGATTTGGAGAAACTCTCCAGCACTGCATCGCTTTCCGATTACGAAGGCAAATGGCTTGTTCTATTTTTCTGGCCGCTGGATTTCACATTCGTTTGCCCCACGGAGATCACTGCGCTCTCCGACAGGCAGAAGGAGTTCGCCGAGCTTGGGGCGGAAATTCTTGGAGTCTCCACCGACAGCGTCTACTCCCATCGAGCGTGGATTAAAACCCCGCGCGATCAGCACGGTCTTGGCAATGTGAACTTCCCGCTAGCATCCGACAACACCCATACGGTCTCCGCTGACTACGGAGTGCTTATCGAGGATCAGGGGATCGCTTTGCGAGGGCTTTTCATCATCGACCCCAAAGGTATCCTTCAGTACGCCGTCATTAACAACCTGAACATCGGGCGAAGCGTGGATGAGACTCTTCGAGTTTTGGAAGCTCTCCAAACCGGGGGCTTGTGCCCGGCGGATTGGAAACCCGGAATGAAGACGCTCTAAGGAGACTTGAATGCCTTTACGAACCGGTACGCCCATGCCGGATCTCAGCGGTGCGACGGAGTGGCTCAACGGAGAGTGTCCGTCGCTTGATTCCTTGGCTGGATATCCGGTGCTGGTGCATTTCTGGGCGATTAGCTGTCACATCTGTCATGAGAATATGCCGTCCGTGAACCGTTGGCGTGAGGAGTACGGTACCAAAGGCTTAAAGGTGATTGCGATGCACATGCCTCGCCAGGAGGAGGATACGGATGTCTCCAAAGTTCGGGCGAAGCTTTCTGAGATGAACATCACCGAGCCTTGCGGAGTGGATAACATGCACACTGTTGCCGAGAGGTATTTGAACCAATTCGTTCCCGCTTACTTTCTTTTCGACAGGGATGGAAAACTGCGCAGTCGTTCCGCCGGTGACGCCGGCATAAGCCTGTTAGAGGGGGCGATGAAGCGGTTGTTCGAGGAATGAACGAGGGTCGTGAGAAACGGGGCGCCGATTAGCGCCCCGTTTTTTGCTTATACGCCTTTTTTGTTCTGTATAGGCTCCAATTTCATCAATGCGCTGCGTATGGAGTTAGCCCATTCGTTCGCAAGCTTTTTTTGTTTCATGCCGGTGGCGGCGGCGTCCTGCGGGAGCACCTCTGCCAGGAAATCTCCGCGCACAGTAATGAAGTACCTTCCATGCCAAGTCAAGACTTGAACATCCTCGGGGCGCAGAGGATTATCAACGCACTTTGAGAGTATATCCACAGTGCGGGCGTCGTATATCTCCGCTCTAGTCACTGGGGTGAGTTTGCCTGCGCATGCACGTATGTAGATAATTGGTATCCCCCCAATCCCCCAATATACGGGATTTTTGCCGGGTAACAAAACCACTTTGCCTATTTCAAATCTTTTCATCGGTTGAGCTTGAGAGCGCATGGGGATTCCAACAACCCCAAGAACAGCAATTAC
>JAJZOL010000141.1 GCA_021811565.1 bacterium
GGAAGAGGAACGTATGGCTGCTCGAAAGGGAAGGAAACCTCTGTGCCGTTCGTTGCACTAAGTTCGATACCGTACCTTTCGGATGATTGACGAGGGAAGGATAGGCTGGTTACGCCTGAGAGGAGTGAACGCGAGGCGAATGCCGTGGTTGGAACGATGAGACATGCAAGAATAATAGCACGGAGGAATATACGGAATGTTTTCATATGTAAACATATCATACGGAGTTTTGGAGATGATATAAAGGATTGGGGCGTTTTCGAACGCCCCAATATAAAAGCGATCTTCCGCTAAATACCGATTTTCTCAAAGGTGGCGGAAAGGTTCTTCAGGTGGTATCGCATATCGAAGCAGTGATCCAACTGTTCCGATGTCAGCTTTTCGCAAACCACAGGATCCTCTCGAACCGCTTGCTCGAAGTTCGCGCCGTCCCAAGCCTTCGCCGCATTTCTTTGAACCGTCGCGTATGCCTCCTCTCGGGATAATCCGGCGGCGATGAGTTGCAGCATCACTTGCTCGGAGCACACCAATCCGCCCATCTTCTCCAGATTTCGCTTCATGTTCTCGGGGTAGACGTTCAGCCCTTCGAGAATGGCGTTGAATTTCACCAGCATCCAATCAGTGAGGGTGATTGAATCGGGCAGGGCGATTCTCTCCACGGAGGAGTTCGCCAAATCGCGCTCATGCCAGGTGGTGATGCATTCCAGCATCGGCACCACGTATCCCCTCACAACTCTCGCAAGGCCGGTGACCGTTTCGGAGTTCCATGGATTGCGTTTATGAGGCATGGCGGAAGAGCCTTTCTGCCCTTGCGCGAAATACTCCTGCACCTCCAGTATCTCCGTGCGCTGCAGGTTGCGCAGTTCGGTGGAAAAACGTTCCAAGGACCCAGCGAGGATGGCCAAGGTTGCGACAAGTTGCGCATGACGGTCGCGGGAGATGATCTGGGTGGACACCGGCGCGACCCCAAGCCCTAGGGTGCGGCAAACGTACTCCTCCACTTTGGGGTCTATGTTGGCGTGCGTGCCCACGGCGCCGGATATCTTGCCGACGGCGATCATCTCGCGCGTCTGATCCAAGCGCAGAAGGTTGTGGTTCATCTCATCCACCCAGCCCGCCAACTTGAATCCGAACGTGATCGGCTCGGCATGAATTCCGTGGGTTCTGCCGATTTGGAGGGTGTCCTTGTGTTTGCGGGCAATCTGGATGATGGTTTCTCGAAGCTTTTTCGAGCGTTTGAAAATGATGTCGATGGAATCCCTCAGAAGCATGGAAAGGGCAGTGTCCACCACATCGTAGGAGGTGATGCCGTAATGAACGAATCTGCCCTCTTCGCCGAGATTTTCCTGCACGTTTTTCACGAACGCCATTACGTCGTGCCGTGTTTCCTTTTCCAACTCCGCGATTCGCTTCAAGTCGAATTTGGCTCCCGCGCGAATCTTCTCTGTGGTTCCAGCGGGTATGTATTGATAATGCTCCAAGCCTTCGCATACCGCTATCTCCACGTCGAGCCAGCGTTGTGTCTTATGTTGCGGATCCCAAAGGGATTTCATTTCCGGTGTGGTATATCTCTCTATCATGAATCCATCGCTCCTTTTTCCATATGCAATATCCTACCGCGATAACGAGAATTCCGCTATCGGTATTATTCACTTGGTCAGCAATCCCCAACGAGAGGTCAACTTCTGTTTTTTCTCCAAGAGGGCGGTGAGGCGCTCCTTTTCCTGGTTCACGATTTGCTCAGGCGCCTTCTCCAGGAACTGTGCATTGGATAGCTTCGCTTCGATTTTTGCTTGATCTTTGGAAATAGCCTCCAATTCCTTCTCTATACGTGCAAGCTCTTTTTCCATATCCATTGCGTCACCGATCTCGATGAAGATATCGGCATGGGTACCCGTTGCGCCGATCCACTTGCCGTCCTTTTGAGGAGCGGAGTCACGAAAATGCACATCCTCGCAACGGGACAGAATCTGAAGGAAGTCTGCGTGATCTGTCAGCGCCAACGCGGCGAATCGATTGGCGGGCACGATTGCGGCTTTGACCTTTGCAGAGGGGGCAATCCCTATCTCCGCTCGCAAGTTTCGAATGGAGCGGATGGTTTCGATCAGTATCTCAATCTGTTTTTCCGCGTTGTCATCACAGAGTTCCTTGTTCGGGAGAGGATATGGGGCGAACATAATTGTATCGTGGTCCTTGTCCTTGCCCAGAGTGCGCATCAATTCCGACCAAATCTCCTCCGTGATGAAGGGAGTCATGGGATGCAGCATGCGTAGGATAGCATCCAGCGTATGAGTGAGAACGGCGCAAACTCGATCCTTGTCTTCGCCGGAAGAGCGAAGTCGCGGTTTGGATAGCTCCAAGTACCAATCGCAAAAATCGTCCCAGAGGAATGAGTAGATGGAGCGCATCGCATCATCCATGTTATAGGATGCAAGATTGAGGTTGACATCCTCCAGCGTGCGGTTCAGGCGCGACAATATCCAGCGATCCTGCACGAGCAACGATTCCT
The DNA here is from genome assembly GCA_021811565.1 of bacterium. GTDB lineage: Bacteria > Armatimonadota > Chthonomonadetes > Chthonomonadales > CAJBBX01 > DTKV01. The sequence goes on from JAJZOL010000141.1 coordinate 2,510, forward strand.
TGTCATCCAGCATGGCGAGGAAACCGACACCGTTCTCCTTGATATGGGGATCGAGATTCATTAAAACAAATCGACTGGCGTTCCAAAGCTTATTGCAAAACTGACCGGCTATGCGTACTCTATCCTCGCTGAACTTGATATCCTGATTCATTCCCGCTTGCTGCAAAAGGGAAAATCTTAAAGCGTCCGCGCCATACTTGTCGATCATCTCCAACGGATCCACGCCGTTGCCCTTGCTTTTGGACATTCGATCGCCCTTCTCGTCCAATACGGTGGCGTGGATATACACATCCTTGAAGGGGATGTCTCCGAGGAAATCCATTCCCGTCATAATCATCCTCGCCACCCAGAGGAAGAGAATTTCCTGTGCAGTGGAAAGCAGATCGGTAGGGTACCAGAAAGCCAAATCATCGGTTTTTCGCGGCCACCCAAGCGTGGCGTGCGGCCATAGCGCGGAGGAGAACCAAGTGTCAAGCACATCTTCGTCCTGGCGGAGGGTTTGAACCGGAACCCCTAACTTTTCGGCGGCGTCTTGCTCGTTTCTCGCAGCCATATAGCGTCCGTCTTCTGTCCACCATACGGGAATACGATGCCCCCACCAAAGTTGCCGCGAGATGCACCAGTCCCTGATGTTATTCATCCAGTCCAGATATATGCGCTTGTATCTCTCCGGAATGATTCGAATCTTATCCTCCTCCACCACCTCTATAGCCCTCTTCGCGAGAGGCTTCATCTTCACAAACCACTGCTCGGAGAGAAGCGGTTCCAGGATGGTCTTGCAGCGGTCGCATAACGGGGCTTTCAATGAGTAATCCTCTATTTTCACCAGAAGTCCCGCCTTCTCCAAATCGGATAACACTTTATTCCGACATTCGAAGCGATCCAATCCCGCATAAGCCGATCCCGCCGCTTCGGTCATGCATCCATCCTCGCCTATCACCACAATCTGTTCGAGGTGATGCCTCTGTCCTGTTTCAAAGTCGTCCAAGTCATGCGCAGGTGTGACCTTCACCGCACCGGTGCCGAACTCCATTTTAACGAATTCGTCAGCAATGAGGGGGATTTCTCTGTCGGTCAACGGCAGATGCAACCTTTTGCCGATCCAATTTCGGTATCTCTCATCATCCGGATGCACCGCTACGGCGGTGTCCCCGAGCATCGTTTCCGGGCGCGTGGTGGCGACGGTGATGGCGCCGGAACCGTCCGTGAAGGGGTATTTAAAGTAATAGAGATTTCCTGCGCGTTCCTCCGAGTTCACCTCGATATCCGAGATGGCGGATCGGCAGCGCGGGCACCAGTTCACCACGCGCGCGCCACGATAGATGAGTCCTCTATCCCACCATTGCAAGAACTCCTCGTAAATGGCGTCCACGTAGGATTGATCCATTGTGAAGCGGGCTCGTTCCCAATCGTAGGAAAGACCAAGCTTCTGAAACTGCGCGTAAATTCGATCTCCGTACTCCTTGCGCCACTCCCAGCATTTCTCGATGAACTTTTCTCGCCCCAAATCGTGCCGCGAAAGCCCTTCGGATGCAAGGTTGCGCTCCACAACGTTCTGCGTGGCAATGCCTGCGTGATCGGTGCCAGGCAGGCAGAGGGTGTTTTCCCCCTGCATCCGTCGCCAGCGGGTCATGGTGTCGAGGATGGTGTTGTTGAGCGCATGTCCGATATGCAGACTTCCGGTGATGTTTGGCGGCGGGATGGTGATGCAATAGGGCTTTCCTTTTCCAGGAGTGGGGTGGAAATATCCCTTGCTCATCCATTCCGCGTACCATTTATCCTCAACCGATTTGGGTTCGTATGCCATTGGTTTCTCCTTGACCTCACTTTATCATATGTATAAACAAACAAGCCTGCGTCCATAAAGGACGCAGGCTGTAAAACTGCGCGGTGCCACCTTCATTCCCAATGCTGCGCATTGGACACTCGGACGCTGTAACGGGCGTACCCAGCTCGCCTTGCTTCCATCCATAGCGATGAATCTGCGGCGGCGGCTCAGAGGCGACGTTCGACGCAATCTCCACGGACGGCTCGCACCTTTTCCGTCCTCTCTGAGTGGGATGGAGCGTCTACTCCTCCTCATCATAGCCTGAAAAATATTGTGTTGAATTATGAGGTAATTGCAAAATTCAGGAAATGTGGCTATTATCGCTCATTTCACGTTCGGTGATGTACTTAGAAATCGAATTTTGCAATTACCTGTTATTATAACGGTAAAGGGGACGATTTGTCAAAATTTGTGGGGTGATAGTATCCAAACCGTGAATGAAGTCTTCACCGTCTTTTAGGAATGCGAATTGGTCGTGTGTAGAGTATGGGGGAATGGATGCACGCTAACGACGATGCCAGCGGGTTGCTACCCGCTTGTAGTCGTCAGCAGCTCATATAGAGTTGAGGATAGCGAATGAAATATTGGCTGTTGCATCCATATCTTACATGATGTATTCTGTAGGACGTGAAACCATATATAAACGACGGGAGGATGCGAGAATGTCGAAATCGAATAATCCAAGAAGGCAATTCTTACAGAACGCAGCGCTGGCGGCGGGGGCGGGCTTACTAACCGCATCCGCGCACGCCGCACCCAAATTATCGGGAGGTGGGGAGATGCTGAACGTAATGGCTTTTGGCGCAAAAGCAGATGGTAAAACGGACGACACCGCAGCCATTCAGAACGCCTTGGATGAGGCGGGAGTGAAAGGCGGCATCGTTTTTGCACCTGGGGGACAATATCGAGTTGAGGGAAGCCTTAAAATACCCGTCGGCGTTTCATTTCAGGGTGTGGCGCACTCTCCGCAATATATCAAGCCGCTTATCGGAACGGTGATCCTGGCGATTGGCGGTCGGGACAAGGAAGAAGCTCCAGCGCTTTTCGAGATGGGGGATTCGTCCGATGTGCGTGGACTTACTGTCTTCTATCCGGAACAATCCGTCAAGGATATCCATCCGTATGCTTGGACCTTCCATCTGCAGGGCGGAGACAATACGGTGGAGGATGTCACCCTCATCAACAGTTACAACGGGATTCGCATTGGACCTGAGCCAAACGTGCGACACCGCATCCGCAGTGTGTATGGATGCGTCCTTAGAAGAGGGCTTTCGCTGGATAATTGTACCGACATCGGGCGCATCGACAACGTTCACTGGCACTGCCACTGGTGGTCCGACCCCTCCACCAACGGAGCGTGGGACCCTGTTTTCGAGTTCATGTGGAAGAACTGTGAGGGGTTTATCCTGGCGCGATCCGATTGGGAGTACATTACGAATACCTTCATCTTTCCAACGAATATCGGCTACCATTTTATCGAGACGAAAAACGGCTCCATGAATGGTCAGCTTTGTGGCATCGGTTCGGACGCAACCCAGAGATGTATCGTGGTGGATCAAATTCAGTATATGGGACTTCTCATCACTAACGGACAGTTTGTCGCTTTCAACGGCACCGATCCCACGGAGATCATCATCAACCCAACCTGCACCGGTTCTGTGCGTCTGGAGAACTGCGCCTTTTGGGGACCGTCCGTGCAAAACGTTCTCTCGCATAGCCAAAGCTACGTTTCGCTTTCCAACTGCTTCTTCAGCAGCGGGCGTAACGGGAACACCAAAGCTCTGATTGAGGCGGATAACGGGAAACTACAGGTGAGAGGGTGCAGTTTCGGGACTCCGGAACCATCCATTCATCTAAAGACGGGACTGCAGCATGCCATTGTGACGGACAATAACGGAGTGAAAGGGGTCGTTATTCAAAACGACATCGGCGCCAGTGCGATTATCGCCAACAATGAGCCGGCATGAAATCCAAATCACATGAGCTCTTACCAATATCAAATACAGATACCGTGTAACAGTCTGATGGACATCCGCTTCCTTTCCGCAAAAACGGAATCGAAGCTTTCTCAACAAACGCAACTCGACGCTATCGTCACAAAACCGAACGGGTCGGTTCTGACAGTTCCCTGCTTTTGGGACGGAGAGCGGAACTGGGGGTTTCGTTACGCGTCGTCGGAGTTAGGCGTTCACACTTTCCGCACCCGATGCGCCGATCCGGATGACGCTGGGCTTCACGATATTGGCGGTGAAATTACGATCACTCCCTATTCCGGCGAGCATCCTCTTTACCTTCATGGTCCCGTGCAGATATCCTCGAACCACCGGTGTTTTCAGCATGTAGACGGGGAGCCGTTTTTCTGGCTCGGGGATACGTGGTGGATGGGGCTTTGCAACAGGCTTTCCTGGGAGGGGTTTCAGTTCCTAACGGAGGATCGAAAAAGGAAGGGGTTTACTGTTGTCCAAATTGTCGCAGGACTCTATCCGGATATGCCTCCTTTCGACGAACGAGGCGCGAACGAGGAAGGGTTTCCTTGGGACGAAGGTTATGTTCATATCCGTCCGGAGTATTTTCGCGCTGCGGATCGACGGTTGTTTCATCTTGTTGAGTCCGGATTAGTTCCTTGTATTGTGGGGGCATGGGGCTATTTCATGAGCTGGATGGGAGTGGATAAGCTCAAGCGACATTGGCGAAATCTTATTGCGAGATACGGGGCGTTGCCTGTCATATGGTGCGTGGCGGGGGAGGCGAATCTTCCCTATTATCTAACGGAGGGCTTTCCTTTCGACGATCGAGAGCAGGTGAAGAAGTGGAGCGAAGTGGCGCGATATGTGCGGGAAATCGATCCTTTTCATCGTCCGCTTTCCATTCATCCGACGGGCTTGGGAAGGCTTAGCGCACGGGGGGCGATTGATGATGAAACCCTGCTGGATTTCGATATGCTCCAAACCGGACACGGGTTACGCGAGGTTTTGCCTCCAACCATTCGCACTGTGAGAGAATCCTATCACTCCTCGCCGATCATGCCTGTGATCAATAGCGAGGTCTGTTACGAGGCGTTGCTGGACAAAATACCTGCGGATATTCAGCGGCTTATGTTCTGGGGGTGCATTTTAAACGGCGCTGCGGGGCACACATACGGTGCGAACGGCATCTGGCAGGTAAATCGGCGCGACCTGCCGCACGGTGCTTCTCCTCACGGCGGGGATTACGGTCATCTCCCTTGGGAAGATGCGATGAATCTACCGGGATCGCGCCAATTGGCGATGGCGAAGAGTTTGCTGACCAAATACCCCTGGTTCGATTTCGAGCCTCATCCGGAATGGGTGGCTTATGCCAAAGAGGAAGTAACTAAGGAAGAGAACGAACCGGATGAGATTGCGAAATTCGAGGTGCCTTATGCGGCGGGAATTCCGATGAAAGTGCGAATGATATATGTCCCGCAACGCAAACCAATTGAGGTGAGGGGAATCGAGCCGAACGTGAAGTATCGCATGTCCTTATTCGATCCTGAGAGTGGTGAGAGTTGGGACGTCGGCCTTTTCCTACCTGATTCTAATGGAAAGTATGTTTGTCATCCTCCGGAATTTTGTGAGCGGGATTGGGTGGCGGTATTGGAGATGTAGGGATTGTGGATTTTTTGATTGTGGATTGGGGATGAAGAGAGTTTCTTTTTGCAGGGGGGACGAAATGAAACGAGTATGGCTGTTTTTTCCAATTCTGATCATGATGACATGCGAAGCGATGTCATCTCACGCCGCAATGGAGATATCCTCCGGTTCTCTAAGGATATCTGCTGTTCGGCAAGGCGCGAATTGGGTTGGGTTCAATCTGTACGCTCATGGCAGGTTGGTCGCACCGGTGCGCTTGAGCAGCAACAGGATCATCATCGCCAAATTCTGCAAGGTGGAACGCAATCCCGCGCGCCTTGTTTTCTCCTCTCTGCAAGCCTTACCCGGATGTGGTCTGGAGTTAGGGAAGCGGGATAACATCTCCGTCACCTTGGTTCCAAAAATTCGCTATCCTCGCTTAGCCTTTCATATCACCGTACGCCGGTTCAATTCATCGAAATGGCTCGCTGTTGTGGGCAAATCCCCCTTCCATTTCCTGTCATTATACATGCCTCAAGCGATGGCATGGCACGCTATGGGATGGCTAAACGCCACTCCATTGGCCGACCGTTTCCCGCTGCTGGAGGATGTGCATATTGGCTCGCCGGAGTTATCCGCCTACCATTATAATCGAAACTGGAGCTATACTCCCGCACTCGGCGCACAGCCGGTCCCGGTTATCGGATTATGGGCTCCGCAAAAAAGTCTATACGCCGGATATGAGTTTCAATCCACCCGCATGACAGACAACAGCGAGAAGTTCGTGGCGACAGGCTACTGCTGGAAGGAGGCGTTGGCAGGAAAGACAGTCGCATACGATCGACAGTTTGTCAGCCTGGTCTATCCCTATGGCGGGGTGAGGTATCAGTATCTGGTCTTTCCAAAGCCGGGGGATTACATCGCTTCGCACTGCTATTTGATTTGGAGCCAATCTCTTCCCGCTTACAAGGACCCCAATGAAATGCTCTGGAGTTTCCTCTGGAAAAGATACCGCGCCTATCTGCCGCAGGTCCCGAAGCGTGTCGATCTCTCCTGGATTCCAGGCGGCGATCGTTTGAAGGATTTCAACGGACCTCCGGACTGGGATTTCATAGGGGGCGTGGAAAAGCAATTTCAGACGCACGGGTCCAGGCTGATTTACGGTTGGAATACCGTGGACGAGAGTATGGTGGATGTCCCGTATCGGGATAACGATACCACGCAATTGAATCACCTGCATCAAGTGGCGAATGAGCTTGTCGGTTACGCCAAATGGTTTCGTATCCCGGAGATCGGAACCAATCCCACCCGTTTCCTCCCCGGTCCGCCCGCGACGCACGGTAAACCCCTCCCTTCGGATATCGCCTGCTACTGGGAGAAGCCGCTAACTGGAAGCTGGACCCCCGATTGGGGAGGCGCTGCGGTGACCACTCTGCACAACTGCAACGGTTTGGTAGCGGGAAGATTGCTGATGGACTTGTATCGGGACGAAGGGGATGCTCAATATCTTCCTTTCGTGCAAGGGGCGTTTCACTGGGCGAGGGATTGGGCGTGGGAGCGAAACGGCTTCGCCGACGTGCCCTCGTCGCCTTTCGCCATAGACGGCTCCGTGTGCGAATCCTTCTGCCTGGATTACTACTTCACCTTCAAAAACAATCCCCTCTACGCTTCGGATGCGAAGGAGGCGTTGCGGCTCGCGCGAAGCTTCGCCTATCGCTACATGACGATGTGGCCCTCGGATAACAATCGCGATGATAACATGGATTCCGCGTTCCTTTGGTCGGGGAATTCGGGTTGCGACTGGATCGGCACGCCCTCGGCGAACGAGATATGCGAGGATCTGGACACTTTGGGAATGGTGGCGGTGGAGACCGGAGACCCGATTTTAATGTATGCGTTGCAAGGTTCCTTTGATCGGTGGTCGGTGCTTTATCAGGACACGTATCATCGTTCCATCGAGGACTATCCTTCCTCGGAGATGGTGGAGCAATACGGGCTCTTCCCGGGCAATCCGTATTGGGAGGGGAAGCGATCCAATTACGGATTCTCCCAGCCTTTCCCGATGGAATGGCCTGTTGGAACCACCAAAATGCGGATATTGTGCGGGGAGAAGGCGGCGATGGCTTTCGACAAGGACGGAGCCGATACCGGCGTGACCGGATACCGATATCAACCCGCCGGCAACCTCCTTTTTAAGGTTACGGGTTCGGTTAAAACCCCGTTTTCCGTCTCCCTCACCTGCCCGTTCGTGGATATCAGCGATAAGCAGGTGGCGATCATCAAAGCAGGCAAGAGAACGGAACTTCATGCGGGAACGGATTTCATCAGACCTCCGCAAGCCCTTTGGTCGCTGACAATCAACAACGTGTCCTGCGGTGACGAGGTCGTAATTGGAAATCCGAAAGCCGGTCTTCCAGCGCTTCCCTCAGAGCCGCCTTTGACCCGTCCGCTTCCCTCCTATGCGCCTCCATCCGGATTCCAATTCGCGCGTTTGAGGTTCAACGTTGTTCCGGATACCTCCTGGAGCCGCTTGAATTCATGGTCCGGATTATGGCGGGGAGTGCGATGGGTATGCGGCGTTCCTTTCGAACTCGCCCCCGCAAGCAAAAAAAGCGCGATGAAGGGTCGGAGAAGACTGCTTTACCCCTTGAAAGCGGATGCAGTCTTCCTGCTTTTCAGTGACGGATCCGGTCCCGCGCCGGAGCTGATTTTACGCAGTGGGAAAAGAGTGGCAGTCTCATCCGATCACACCGGATTGGCGTGGCGAGCGTGGCCCCCCATCTATACGGCAAGACTTCTGATGGGCTGGGCTTCCATGAGCAATGATGAGGTAGTGGCGGTGGATGCTCGATCCCGATTGATATTTGCATGCACCGGCGTCAGAATGGATCGTATCAATAAGGTGGATTTGGATTATTGTGTTGCGGATTTGAGGCGATTGAAGTCATTTGACCGGTTTGTTTCCGATATCCGCTCCAGTCTCGCCGATGTCCCCCGTAACAGCTTCGCCATCATTCCGCCCATCGGGTCGTCCGCTGCCGCGGCGTTGTTCGGAGCCACCGGCCTTTCCTACGACAAGGCGGATATCCTCACGCCGGATGAGTTGGTGGACCCCAATTACTTCAACCCGAAAAAGTTTCCCATCGCATTTTTCGTGGACGGTGGAGAAGACTACATCCAGACGGTAAAAACACCCGATGACGCCGCTGATGCCGTGGTGAATTACGTGAAAAACGGAGGGATGCTGGTCTATATGGTTGGCGGTCCCTCGCCTATGGCGTATGGAACAGGACCGAACGGATACATCCAGACAATACCCGCGCCGCTGACCAACCGGATGGATTTCCCGCTGGAAAACACCATCGAGACGCTCCCAAACGACAAGCTTACCGTGGAGGAGATACCCGGACAGACCGTGATTCCGAACCTTGCGAAATCGTTCCCTTATCCTGCGGGCGATCCCCGATTGAGGGCGCTTGTGAAAACCCATTTTCCCACCGGGGTGGTTTATCAGCCAATCTATCGCGTAGTGGGCGCAAGCGGCAAGAGTTACGGAGTCGCGTCGGCGATGATGAGCTATCCAGGAGGGGGGAGAATCCTCTATATATCGGATGTACTCACATCCGATCCGAAATACGGACCACCCCTCATTGCAGGGGCGTTGGAGTGGATAAAAAAGGCGGAGGGAAGGTAGAGGAAGGAAAACGACACGGTGATGCAACAACCGACAAAAATTGAAACATGATGGATTGTCGATACCGCGCGGGAGACCAAAAAGGGCATCCATACATAACGCTTATACGAGAGCTTTATAAATATCCCAAGAAGTGTCATCTCCATGACCGCTGGAACGCTCTCCGTGCATAGCATGGCTCAATATTGCTTTTTTAATATCTTGGAGATGCGCATGGCTACGCCGAATATCAGCATAATGGTTATAACGATGTTAAAGATGGTCGGAAATTGATAACCCCTCTGGGTGTAAAAGCCGTAGCCTGCGATCATATAGATGATGATATATGTGATCCGATTTCCGTTTCTGTCCTTGAGATAGAGGTATAGATAAAATAGCCCGATTAGGACAAAATAAATCGAGGCTGCCATCATCAACATTTCGTTCTCCCAAATGAGGAATGGATATCCATCGTTTAAACACGCTATTCGACGCTTACTATCGGCGAAATATTCCCGTTCGCCTCGAAAGCATGTTTCAGTAATCATACCCGAACCCAGCGCCTACGCGTCTCAAACGTTCATTTCCTCATGCGACATGGCGACGTAAGAGCTGCTACTCTTGCTTGACCTATGGTTTTATGATAGGCAAAGCCATCAGAATCGCTGGATAATGGCGAAGCTCAAAAAAGAAGAGGGAGACAACTCCCTCCTCTTTGTGATTTATAGCGGATTAGCTTCTTTTGCCGCACCAAAGGATCGCGTTTGCGAGAATGCGATGCACGGTCGGGTTGTGGAATGTGGGCACCGATTCATGCCCGGGGCGGAAGTAAAACACTCTTCCAATACCCTCTCCCTGTCCTTTTCCCCCTCCCGGTCCGGATGTGAAGTTGGGATCAATTCCATCCCCCACGGTCCAGCACAGTCCGCTCGGGAAGGTGTCGCCGGAGAGCGGGTAGTAGGATTGGAAGATGGTGATCAAAGGCGCTGGAACATCAAATGGCGCACCGTACATCTCCTCATGATCCAATGTGAAATCGGAGATGTCCTTCGCGATGGGATGCCAAGGGGCGCACACCCGAATACGCTCCTCCTCGGGAGGATTGTTCTCCCTCCAACCGCCTTTCAGGTGCCCGTTCGCACCCACGGTCTGTCGGAAAACCTTGGAGTAGTGTCCGGAATGTAGGACAATGAGTCCCATTCCATGGTGATGCACCCTCTCCTTCACACGCTGCACCGTGGTGTCGCTCACTTCGCCGTGTCGGGCGTGCCCCCACCACATGAGAACATCCGCTTCCTCCAAAGCCTTTAGGGTGATTCCCTGTTCGGGTTCATCCAGATTGGCGGTTTTCACGACGATCTTTTCCGAAGCTATGGCGCCGATCCCTTCCGCGATAGCCCCGTTCAACGAGTTTGGATAGATTGATTTGGGAGCGTGGGAAGGATGCTCATCCCACGCCAGTACGCGCACTCTGTTTTCGGCCATTGTAAGCCTCCTTTTGCTCTCGAATGAGTATGTATGCGATTTCCGTAAGACGTTGCATTGAAGGGAGATTGCATCCTTGAACGCGATCAAATAATGTTGATGTTGCAATCCCCTTTATTGGATGACGCTGCTAACTGGATGTCTCAAAATGGTAGCCGGAAGGCTCTCCCATCGCCATCGACTTTAATGCCTCTTCATTATGTAATGAAAATAGGCGATGTACGGGGCGAATCAACCCTTCGTCATGCATTCGGCTGAGCACGCTGGAGACCCTTTCTCTATTGGCTCCAATAAGGTCGGCGATCTCCTGATGGGTTAGCCGCAATCGTATTAATCGATGACCTAGGTTGGTGCGTCCCGGGTATTCGTCGGCAAGGCGAAGGATTAACCGGGCAAGACGCACGGAAACAGGATAAAAGAGCGTGTCTTCGATTTTATTTTCAATTCGTCTTCGACGCAATCCTATCAACTTGCTGATATGCAACGATGCGACGGGATTTTGAGAGATCAAATTGCTCAAGTAGGATTTCGGCACGATGCAAAGGAGGCAATCGTCCTGCGCCTCTGCCATCTCCTGACGAGTATCCTCGCCCAGTACTGTCATCTCTCCGAATATCTCGCCAGGCTTCAGGATGTCAAGCGTCAAACGTCGCCCCATAGACGTCAAACGAGACAGTCGCACGTGCCCCTCCTTGATGAGGTAAATGCTGTCGGCGACCTCGTCCGGGAAGTAGATCACCTTACCCTTCGGCGCTCGCACCATATTCGCGCTGGTCGCCATGCGCATGAGGTCTTCCTCGTTCAGGCAGGGGAAGAAATTATAGTGTCGCAAATACCATATGGCTTCGTTTGCAGGTTTATACCCACGCTTAATCGCCATTTTTCAAGCGTCCTTCACTCGCCCACTCACCGGAAATTTTTTCAAACCACCCTAATTGTATCCTATGATACATAAATTTGAACGCGATAAGCAGTATTGTAGGGTGATGTAGAATGGATATTTTATACACCATCCCTAAGGGAAAGAAGGAGGTAGGTAAATGCTTGGAAAAAAGTTTTTGTTGATTGGAGCCGCGATGTATTTTATCGCGCTCGGAGTAATTGCCGGAGCGCAAGGGGTCGAGACTATGGATATGAACAATATGCCCTACGCCAAGGTGAAGTCGATGCTTTCAAATCCATCCATGGCGATGAAAGCGATGCAAATGGCCAAGAAGAACCACGTACTAATGATGAGCGGCATGCCGGTTCAAGGGAAGTCAGTGACTTGGAAGGGCGAACTGACCGGAGCCAACTGCTATCTTAGTTCGGGGTTACACGGTCACAATCACGCGTTGTGCTCCAAAGCCTGCGTATATGCGGGAACTCCCATCCTTTTCCTGCACAGTGGTAAGACCTACGTTGTGCTCACCGCAAAGGATGGTATGGCGTTGCCCGAGGCTGCTTACGACGATCTGGGGCAACCCGGTGTGACGATTACCGGCGTGACACTAAAGAGCCATGGAATGAATGCAATTGCAATTCAATCGGTGAGTTCCGGGGCGATGTCCGGCGGACAGGGTATGAATATGATGGATATGAACAATATGCCCTACGCCAAGGTCAAAGCGACGCTTTCCGATCCATCCATGGCGATGAAAGCTATGCAAATGGCGAAAAAGAACCACGTCCTGCTGATGGCAGGGATGCCGGTACAGGGAAAGTCAGTGACATGGAAGGGCGAACTGACCGGTGCCAACTGTTACCTTAGCGCGGGACTTCACGGTCACAATCACGCGTTGTGCTCCAAAGCCTGTGTGTTTGCTGGTACCCCCATCCTATTTCTGCACGGAGGGCGAACATATTTGGTGTTGACAGCCAAGGACGGAAAGCCGTTGCCTGATGCGGCGTATGACGCTCTGGGACAACCAGGAGTGACGGTTACCGGCGTGACGCTCAATAGTCATGGCGTACTCGCAATCGCCATTCAGTCGGTGAGCCGCTGAGATATTTGTGAATTTTGGGTGCGATGAAACCTTCGTCTTCACCGCACCCGGCTTCAATTCCCTCCCCTCCATATGCATCTTTGAATGTTTTTCCTCATCTCGAAGCCCTTGTCAAACCCATTGACTGTGCCGGTATAAAGATCACCCGATTCAACCTTTGGCTGTAAGGTTGACATTGCTACAAATGAAAGTGTAGTCTATCCGTAAAACTTTTTTAGCAAGGAAAAAATTCAGGATACCTGATTAACGAATGAGATTTATGAATATTCGAGGTGATAAAAATGATTGGATTGAAAATTCTCCTAGGCTTGATATTGACTACTACGGTCACTAACGTCTCCGCCACCCATCTAATGAGTCAGTGTGTTAAAGCGACCTCGAAGATAAAAATGCTTGGATGCATTATGCGGTTAACGATTGATTTCGGCGGCGGCGGGGGTCCTATGAATGCGGTGAAAAGGGTCGAGAATTACCGGCGAGAATGGCCGCCTGCCGGCGGATGCATTCAGAATCTCTCCGCCGCCGGGAGCAGTAAAGGTTGATAAGCTGAATTAACGCAGCGCCCTTTGGCTTACCGAGCTAATCATCACCAGGAAAAGCGCTTTAGAATACTGCATGAGTCATGGTTCGTTATTTAAATGGATTGTGTGGCTGTACGAGGCAATCAGAGGAAAATAAGCAATGAATACTAAGCGCACTTATTCACCGGGAAACCACGGGACAAGGCGTTATCGGACATCATATTGGCTCGCGCTGATCTCCTTGGCGCATCCGGCGGGAATTGGCGGATGCACCTATATTGAATACAGCCACAAAAATCATCCTCAAATGATGGCATCAAGACCCAGCGCCCGGAATAATCTCGGGGTCATAAGTAACAGTGTCTCGAAGGGTGACGGTGGTGCATCGCAAGCAGAGGCAAGCGGACCCATTAGGTGGAGATATTCAGTCTATGGGTTGGTTGATAACCCTGTCATTGTTGGTTTCTTGCTGTTTTGTGTGGGTCAACGATAGGCGAGTATCTCCTCATTGAACTCATTCCATCCCTCAAAAGATGCTTAAGGGATTTTGCCGAGACGCTGGGAAAACCCGAAGTGGGTTGAGATGAGGACGGACCGGGCTATTTATGTTCAATCCCTACGGGGTTGGCGGATGGCTTTCAAGTATCTTGGGATATCGAACCTCGGGACTCATTCCGAAGGGATCAAGGAGCGAAACCATAATAAACGACGTCATATTCCATGCCGCATTTTACTCATCTATTCATCACGCACACAAACTGCAATGAACCATATTTCTTCAAAAAATCATTAGATTCATTGACAACTGAAAGAATGTATTATATAATTAATACGTTGCAGCTTATTTAAATTTGGAGTCAGACTTTTGAATAGGATAACCAACATAGTAATCTGCGTCAGATGGCTATTAAAGAAGATTAATGTGAAGTGAATGGAAAAGAGTGCCCACCTGCAGAAAATATAAACCGCTTGCAGAGTTTCCGCTTGGGTTCGTCGCTAGGTCTGCGACATTTCAGATGTAAGGAATCCCATCGTGAAATTGAAGTGCAAAGTGACTGTTTTTGCAAAAACGAAAATATGTTCGACGAATTGCCTAAGCAATAGCGGTTTTAAACCAACCCAAACTATACGTGCACCTTACATGCATTCTCATTACCCAAGAGAGCATCTGATGTGCGAGTCATTAGGCGGATTTACGTCGCCATCCAAGGTCAGATATACATTATTAGCAGCAGAATATCAGATCATCATAACCGTTGGAGATATTTTATGAATAAATACGGGCAAGCAGCGATTAAAGCAGTTAAATTATATATAAGCAATCAGGTTGAAACTCCAAAAAATGCATGGGATCAAGCAACCGTCGAAATATTTGGAATGGGGACATCCAGTCAAAAAACGAGTTGCCCCAAAGTTGCTTTTCTGGGGTTATGTGAAGAAGGTTTAATCAAAGGTATACCGAGAGGAATGTATACCCGCTCGAAAAAGAATAAGAAATACGCTCTGGATGCAGTCAGGATTCTAAAACAAAATACGGCGAGTACCATCACTTCCGTTGAACTTTGGGTTCAAGTTGTGACTGAGAAAGACAAAAAACATAATAATCAAATGGATGTAGTTATCTCACTATGGAGCAATCATCTAATTGAATAGATTGTACTAACATAAAAATGGCTTGAAACGTGATCTACTAAATAGATATCACATAATACGTATATCCACTATACGCCAATTCGTATCCTGATATCACGGAAGGTTGGATCGAGGTGGTGTTATATGGAGGGGAGTGCAACTTTGAGCATATATGATCGGGAGAGTACATTGCAGTCACGTTTAAATGTCTTTTTCCATGAGAGATTTGGTTTGCCACCGAGCGACTATTATTCGCGTCTAGATATGCAAGGTCTTATTGATCTGAAAAATATTCTAAGCGAAATTAACAATATCTTTACTCTGAAAATCGGTCTCAAGTTCGTGAATTGGCTTGGAGAAATACTCGAACTATGCGATTGTGAACGTGAGGAGATCAGAAAGTCCATGTTGCGAAGACGACCGAATGCAAACGGGTACGATATAGAGGTCTGTGAACCTACCAATGTGATTGCGGAGGTCAAGTGCAATATCCCGATAAATGGCGGTATTGTATACGGATCGGCGCAGAGGGATGGAATCCTCAAAGATATCAGATCTCTCATGCATGGGAAGAGTAAAGCAAGAATCGATCCAGATAATTGTTTAAAATTTTTGGTCCTGATGGACACACCGAAAATCAGAATAGCCACTAAGCAACTCGTGGAAAACATGAAGCAAGATCAAAGTGCAATGGTCTTTGTGGAACAGGGAATGAAACCGGAGCAAAAGAACAAATTGTATATTGTGTTCATCGGCGTTGTGTAACGCCATATTGCATCAAACGGTGATGTATAAAAATAAAAATATCCAAGATCAACTCAATGTAAATATATATGACAGCGAGACCGTCCGATAGTCTATGAACTTCCACATATTCAAGTCATCGTTGACACGACAAAAAAGGATGAACAACACCTAACAAACGTCATTATAAATAGATAGGCCTAAATAATCTAACCGATGTTTCGAGCTTGCTCACAGCCGGAATAGCTATGGACTCGTAATTATGCCAATGCACCGTCACTCAAAGTTAAAGGCAATAATATTGGTTCCTCGCTGTTTTGTGTGGGTGGACGTTGACATAGTATCCTATCTCCAAACTCATTTCACCATAGGAAAGACATCAAAATGAACAACGAAAACGCACTTTTCTCCGCCGCGCTTTGACTGCAACCACCCCATCAGGTGTCCAATGTCGATTTTAATATTGAAACAGGCGAGCTTCACATCCATCTGATTACCCAATGGGCAGTGAGGTTCCCTGTCCCGAATGCAATGATTCCTCCAACGTGTATGACAGCAATGTCCGACAATGGCGTCATCTGAACTTCTTCGAGCATCGAACATTTCCTCACGCCCCGGTTCCACGCGTTAATTGCAAGCGATGCGGCGTGAAAACGGTAAGAGTTCCCTGGAGCCGTCCCGAAAGTGGATTCACCTTGTTGTTCGAGGCGATCGTCATCATGCTTTGTCGGTCAATGCCCGGTAAAAGCCGTAGCCCGGATATTGAACGTTCACGACACCCGCATTTGGCGCATTGTTACGCATTACGTGGAGCAGGCGCGTTCGAAGGAGGATATGGACGGTGTTGACGTATTGGGCGTGGTCGGTGAGCTTGTCGAACCGTGGATGAAACCTCCGTCAAGCCCGGTCACAACTATGTCAGCGTTTTCGCGGACGTGAGAAGAAAAAAGGTTCTGTTCGTTATCGAGGGAAAAGACAAACGCACATTCGAGAGTTTCAACGAGGAGTTCGGAAGGCGCCGCGGATTCCCTTCCAACATTAAAACGATTTGCATGGACATGTCCCCGGCGTACATTTATGAGAAAACTTGTTTTCGATGAGGGTGCGTTGAACGAGTTTCCCGATGCCAATATCACGTTTGACCGGTTTCACGTGGCCAAGCTTGCCAACGAGGCCGTCCGATCAGGTTCGTCGTCAGGAAGTCAAGGTTAACGATCTTCTGAAAAACAGCCGTCACATCTGGCTGAAGCGACCGGAAAATCCGACTGTGCGCCGGAAGGACAAGCTCGAAATGCTGCAAAGGCTTAACTTTTCAACGGCAAAGGCGTACTCCTCGCGCATTCTTAATTATTTCCCGGATCGACTGACAAACGGTCTAATGGAGGGGATAAACTCCCTGATACAGGCTGCCAAGGCCAAGGCGAGGGGGTATCGAAACACGAGTTATTTTAAAACAATCATTTACCTTATAGCGGCAAGCTGAACTTCGAGTTGCCCGGATGAAACAGGCGAGAAGTGGTAATATTATTATCCACACGATATAGCGAGGAGCCGATTAATCCATGTGGTATCTGCCAGCATGGAACCGATTAACTTCACGCAATCAACCCCGATGGAACGGAGAAGTGGAAATACGGCTTGGATGACTGGGTGGTATGCCCCCCCGCCTTAGGTTCGGACGGGACCATCTATTTGGGATCATTTGATGGCAATCTTCACGCGATTGGTCCCGACGGCATGCTGAAATGGACTTTCAATATCGTTCATACCGTGATTTCATCCCCAAAAGTCAGTAGGAATGGAATCATTTATGTGTGTTCATTTGCACAAACGCTCCATGCTTTCATGCCAGACGGCTCATTGAAATGGAAGAATGTTATTGGGAATGGATTGTTATCATCCCCGGTTATCGGTGCTAATGGAATCATTCATATTGGATCCGAAGACCACAATCTTTACGCGATAAATCCCGATGGCACACCGGCGTGGAAGTACGTCACTGGTGGGGTCGCGCACTTTTCTCCCGCAATTGGGTCGGAAGGAACCATTTATGCGGGGTCAGCGGATAATTATCTCCATGCGGTAAATCCCAACGGGCATTGAAATGGAAGCATGCAACCGGAGGCAAGGTGACATCTTCTCTCGCTATCACACCGGATGGAACGGTCATTGCGGATATGCGGGTATGGATGACCTTTATTTATATGCGATTAATTAGGCTGGGATCGCTTTCTCTTGGAAATTCGGCATTTGAATTCGGAATTCGGGGGCTTCGGTGACACGCAATGTCGTCGAATATGGCTACCGTTTTATCCCTATGGAATAAGGAACTGAGCGATCCCCATTTTTGACAATCCTTTACTTGCATGCTATAATACCGTTCAAGAGATCCATGCGCAAATCACCCTGATCGGACATCAAAATGAAAGTAAAAACCATCCTTCCCATTCTCATAGGCTTCGTTCTGGCTGGCGGCGCGACATACGCTCAAACACCCCAGCCTGCCCAGAGCGCACCGTCCACGGTTTACACCTACAAATTCACGGCTAACAAACCGCTGAGGTATAAAATCGTGGCGTTTATCAAGGGAATTATCCCCGTGCTTAACTCCGTCCCTTCCGAGGATATGGACGCCACCCTGACATTGGTATATGACGCCATCCCCAGTGCAGCGCCAACATCCAATGATACGAACCTTCAGTTCAAGGTGGTCTCTGCGGATGCGGAGGTGGAGAAGATTCCCTTTCCAATAGATCCTCAGCAGGCGGCGGCTATTTTAAATCAGTCGATCACCTTGGCTCCAACGGGGCAGGTGGTGGATACGGCTCCATCGCAAAAATTGCCTTTCAGCATCACCATTCCTGGTGTCGATCCCACGAAGTTTTACTCCTTGCTGTTGCCCATTGTTTTTCCGCAGACTTCGATCGCTCCCGGTGATACATGGACATTCGACAACCCCTTCTTCGGCAACACGGGTGCGCCGCCGGTGACAAATGCGGTTTTCCTTCCCGCCCAAAAAGGCTCAACCTCCGCCATAAGCGAGAATCTACTTAAAGATCCCTTCATCCCGCATACGACGGATTACGCCAATTTTGGCGAGCAATTCAGTTTGAAGATCGATCAAAAGCTGGATCAGGCGAAGAAACCTGTTGCGGAGGGGGTGTCGCCCTATCAAACTCGCAACGGGTTTATTATGGGTGAGGGGATTTTCTCGTATGATAAGAAGACGGGGGTTTTTACCAAAGGCGAGATGTTGATTAAGGCGCAAATTGTGGATAAGATACTGGGCGTTCCGGTTTCCCCGGATATTCCAAAGGTTACAAACAGTCACATCCAAGCCAAAGTGATGATCAAGTTGCTCGGTTCGCCGGCATCCACAACGGCGACCGCCCCGGAGAAGACTCAATGAAGATGTGTTTCGCACGCCATTTTTTATTCATTTCACTCATCACGGTCTGTTCATTCGCTGTGCCTCTGAACACGGCGCGCGCCGATGACACCTACACTCTCCAACGCATCTATCATGCCGGTGACAAGGACCGTTATCACGTGAATATCGTCGTCGAGGGGACATACCAGCCGGAGGGTCTCCTCGCCAAGCCTATGAAGGTTCGGCAGGAGATCGACGCCGTTGTAGAAGAGGACACAAAAGAGGTGCGCCCGGACGGCACCATCATCTTGGAATCGCGTATTATCTCCGGGGTTACGAAATCCGATCAGGGCACGGTTAAACTCGATACGATTGGTAAACCGGTAGTGACCGGTTGGGGAGCTGACGGAAAAATCATCCAGCCGACCGGCGATCCCGCCGCCGCCGCGCAGATCGTTCAATTAGACACCCTCCCCGGAGTTGATCTGAAACTTCCGCATCCCATGAAAATTGGGGACCAAGCTCCTTTTGAATTGGCATGCGGATTCACAAACGATCAAAAAATAACGGGCAACATCCAGATGGTCGCCTTGGTGGACAAAGTGGGGGATTACAAAGGCAAGGCGGTGGAATTGAAATTGACGGGAAACGGCGTGGTGGCGGCGCATGTAGGCGACGTGTATAAGCCCGATCCAAATCATCCCAATCAGATGATTCCATCCATGGTGAAAAACGAGGATCAATCCTTCAAACTGGAGACGACGACATACGTGGACCCGGTGACGGGAAAGACCATTAGCGTAACCGGCAAATTGACCAGTCCGAAGTTCACCAATATCTCCGATGTGACCATAACCTACACCAGGCAATTGCTGACCAAATGACGAGTAAATGAGTATGAAAAGGATAAACGTATTAATTGCAGCGTGGTTGTTGCTCGCCCTCAGTTCAGGGATCGCGCATGCGCAATATATTCTGCGCTACAAGTTCGTCAAGGGCGCCAAGTGGGTCTATCAGACTCATATGCAGGTGCAAACGGGTCTGCCGGGTGAACCGCCGGGACAAGGGATGTTCACGGTGCATGGGGATGGCGATACCACGATAACGATTGCTCGTATTCTCTCCAACGGCGATGCGCGCATATATGCCACCACGCCGAATTTTCTCCTCCAAGGATCCACAGCTCCCGCTGCGCGGAATGTTAAAACCACCTATTTTACGATGTCTCCCAATGGGAGGATGAGCGCGGTGAAGCTGCCCGTATCCCCCAAGGGAAGCCCTTTTATGGTGTCGGCGATCAATCCTGACGCTCTATCCACCGATTCCCTGCTGTTGCCCGTGCGGAAGGTCAAGCAGGGGGATAGTTGGAGTTTGGAGGAGCCGAACCCCATACGTAATTCACCTCCATGGAGGATCACCACCAAATTCACGAAACTTCTTGGCACAAGCAAAAATCCGGTCGCGGTTTTGACCTCCTTGTATAACATTCCCATCTCCGCCAAGGTGAATGATCCGTCCGGCGTCGGACCTGGTATGACGGCGAATGGAAAGATGATCATACATCGCACCACTTTCTTTTCCGTGCGCGAAGGCAAGATGTTGAAAACCGTCATCAGCGGTACGGGCAAAATTCACGTTGGACCGTATGGCAATCGCAAACCCGCCCGGACCCCGATGGAGGTTGTGATCACCACCCAGGTCATTATGCAGTTGACAAAGGGTTAAATAAAACGATTCCGAGAAGAATAGCAAATGGATAAACCTCCCTCCATAGAGATAGCGCATCAGCGTGTGTTGGAACTGCGAGAGCGGATAGATCATCATAATTACCTTTACTATGCTTTGGACCAGCCTGAAATATCGGATGCCGAATACGATGCGCTCTTTCGGGAACTGAGAACCATCGAGGATGAGTATCCCGAGTTAATCACAGCGGATTCCCCCACTCAGCGGGTTGGAACCACTCAAATCACAACATTCGCCTCATTGCCGCACAAAGCCCCCATGCTATCCCTTGATAACGCGTTCGGCGAGGAGGAACTGCTCGAATGGGATCGCAAGGTGAAAAGGTTTCTGCACCTTCCCATGGATACCGCCGTGGAGTATGTGGCGGAGTTGAAGATCGATGGTCTCTCCATTAATCTCACCTACCGCGAAGGCAAGCTGGAATCCGCCGCCACTAGAGGCAACGGGCTTACGGGCGAGGATGTGACACCCAATATCCGCGCTATTCCTGCGATCCCACTCTCCCTGCGTCCTCTGAAAACAAAGCGAAATGAGGATTTGGACCTTTTCGCCTCGGATGCCCCATCCTATCCGGTGCTGATCGAGGTGAGGGGAGAGATATTTCTGACGCATCAGGAGTTTGCGCGAATCAACTCCGAGAACGAGGAAAGGGGGGCTTCCACCTTCGCCAATTGCCGAAATGCGGCCGCAGGATCCGTTAGGCAGAAGGACCCTAGGATAACCGCAGGCAGGAAACTGGATACGTTCCTGTATGCCGTGGGATATTGCGAAGGATGGCGGTTTCAATCGCAATATGAGCTTCTTCAAACATTCAAGGAGTGGGGATTGCGTACGAATCCGAACATTCGGCTCTGCAATGATATCCATGAGTGCCTGGAGTTTATTCGGGAGTGGTCAGAGAGAAAGAGCAAACTTAATTACGATATGGATGGCGTGGTTGTGAAGGTGAACGATTTCGCCTTGCAAAACGAATTGGGCAATGTAAGCAGGAGTCCGCGATGGGCGATTGCTTACAAATATCCCGCTCTACAAGTGCGCACGGTGATTGAGGATATCCTTATTCAGGAGGGTATGACCGGCGCACTCACACCTGTCGCAGTTCTCAAACCGGTGGCCGTGGCGGGGGTTGTTGTGTCCCGCGCCACGTTACATAACGAGGATGAGATCAGACGCAAGGATGTACGCATCGGCGACACTGTCATAATTCAGAGAGCGGGAGAGGTGATACCGGAAGTGGTCGAGGTGGTTTTGGAGGAACGCACAGGCGGGGAGAGGGAGTTCCAAATGCCCGTCGAGTGTCCTTTCTGCGGCGCTCCCGTTGTTCGACCGGAAGGAGAGGCAGTCACTCGTTGCCCCAATCCGGATTGTCCTGAAAAGGTGCGTCAGAGGCTACAGCATTTCGTCTCCCGCAATGCGATGGATATCGAGGCTTTGGGCGGCAAGCGATTGGATCAGTTGATAGACGCAGGCTTGATACGAGACGAGGCGGATCTGTATCGTTTGAGAATGGAGGATTTGCTCCCATTGGATCGAATGGGCGAAAAGCTGGCGAGCAACATCCTGAACGCGATCGAAGCGAGCAAAAAAAGCCCTTTGAAGAATTTCCTATACGCTTTGGGGATACGTCATGTGGGGGAGCACACTGCGGAGGTTTTATGCGAGCACTTTGGCACATTGGATCGGATAGCCCTGAGCGGCGAGGAGGAGTTATCCCAGATTCATGAGATCGGCACAGTAATCGCACGAAGCGTGCATCTTTTTTTCCAAGATCAACGGAATTTGAATCGTTTGGAACGAATGAAAGCGGCTGGAGTGAATCCCGAGACGGAGAGCCGCGAAGGCAGATCAAACATACTCGAAGGCAAAAGTTTTGTATTCACGGGTTCGCTTGAGCATTTCACTCGCGAGGGGGCGGAGGAGATCGCCAAAAGAAACGGCGGGAGAATTTCGGGAAGCGTAAGCAAGAAGACCGATTACGTTGTGGCGGGTGAAAACGCTGGTTCAAAGCTCAATCGTGCCGAGGAGTTGGGCGTTACCGTGCTTACCGAGGAGGAATTTCTGAAGATGATTGAGTGGAAATCATAAAAGACCTCCCCCTTTTTCGTGTTAATTCAATGGCACAGGCAACGATGTTGTTTGCCGTATGCTCTTTTTGTTCGTATTCCAACTGATGATTACCGATATCCGATTTTGATTTTCCGCCAAACTTATGGGTATCCGGAAAGAGAAATCTCTTTTTGCAGGAGCCACATACTGATTTCCCGACAAGAACATCCCCTGTTGATTTAATGAAAAAGTCATCGGGATATCCATGCTTCCGGAGTTAATCGCTTGGACGTTCAAATAATAGCTCGTTTCCCCCCCGTTTGTGTTCCGCGTGATTCCTTCGATTTTGACGGTTAAAGGATTTGCGTTATGGGAATGGAACATATGAATGAACGTCAACGGGGTGGGGAACCCGGCGGGCATGAATTTGCCAGGTATAGTGACACCTGCGAGAAGGACTAACAAAAGCGCGACGCCGGACCATATTACCGCTGGACGTCTGAAAAGGTTTCGCAATTGATCCGAGAGGGACGGTTGCGGGCGCTTACGGATTTCCTCGCTCTCCGCATCTATCTTATTCCATACTTGAGTTCTCAACGATGGGGGAGGGGCGGCCACCGGTGCATTGTCCAAGATGTTCCAGACCTCTTTCATCTCCTGGACTTCCCTTCGGCACGCTTCGCACTGGGCTAGATGGTTTTCAAGCGGAACAAGCATTGCCGGGGCTATTTTCCCCTCGCAATAATCCGATATCAGCTCTTTTATTTTATCGCAATGCATCTGGATGCTCCGTTATGTCTACAATCTAATACAATCAGGATATTGCATAATACCTTTTCCGATATGACGCAAGACGACTAACATGCGTTTCAACATCCTTGACTGAAATTTAAATGATCGAAATTAATAAGATCTCGTTTATTCGACGCTTTTACGATGTGAAATGTTCCTTAATCGGGGCCAAAATATCTTTCAATGCGAGCCTGGCGCGATTGAGACGTGATTTCACCGTGCCTAAGGGCAGACCCATGATTTCCGCAATCTCTTCGTAGGATCGCTCTTCGAAGTGATAAAGTATAATCATTAGCCGTTGGTAATCCGGTAGTTTGTTAATGGCGGATTGGATGAGTTCCGATTCCATTTTCCTTTCCGCCAATTGAGAGGGCGTCGGGGACATATCCTCAACCTGAATATTCACAGAGGATTCCTCAAGCTGGATATACTCCTCCAGGGACTGCGTCGGGTGGTTTCGTTTGCGCTTCTTTTCGTCGAGGTAGACGTTGTTCACTATGCGAAACAGCCATGTTATAAAAGCGCTATCCCCCCGAAAATTGGAGATGGCGTTGTAGACGCGCACGAAGGATTCCGAAGCGATGTCGTTCGCCTCGTCGTAGTTTCCGCATAGCCGATAAGCGAAGTTATAGACCTTCTTCTCGTATCGGCGCATCAGTTCATCAAAAGCGTTACGATTGCCTTTGCGGCATAAATCCAATATGTTTTTTTCGCTGAGATCGCGCGTAATCCGTGTCCTTCCGAGTTAAAAGGTCTCAAAGCCTCCGAATTGAGAGGGTGAAACGATGAACCGTTTGCGTAGCAAGGATGACGCGCTATCGGTTCCCGCCAAGCCCCGCTTTTTTTGCCGCCGCCTGATCCAAAGCCTGCTGCTCCTCCTTGGTAAGGGGATGGGATGGCTGCCCTTCGGACATTCCCTTGGCGTACACGCGAATACTGTTTCGGCTGAATACGCTGCTCATCACAAGTCCACTGCGTTTTGAGTCTATTATCGCCAATGCGAAGCTTTGCGCCCCGCCAACGTCCTCGAACGCATCGTATCGTACAACCCCAACTCGCTGAAGGCAATTTTCGAGGGTGGTTTCGATTGACTCTATTTTTTTCTCAATTAGATCCATGCGATTGGTGTTTTTGTTGACCGTACCCATATATTGATCCAATATCTCTTCAAGTATCCCTCCACTGGTTCCGCGAGTCAAGCGTTGGTAGAGGCGAATAAGCTTGGATACCTTTGTTAGAAGATATAAAAGGCAGACCAGCATCACCAAGACCAAGCCTCCAAGAACCGCTAAAATAATCTCAAGATTTTGGGGGATACCGCTGACGACATGGGATGGATTTAACATAACTCTTCAAAACCTCCTAACAGGTAACGGAAAAAAAACCTGTCACGTATTTTATAGTAATTCATTTCGTAACATTAGGTAAACAAACGAGGATCGTTGCATGTCACATCAAACGAAGAGACAAATAATATTGCTCGCCATATTTGCGATAATCGTCATTGCATTCGCGTCCATTTTTAAAGTAGCGATCGTCCAAGGGCAATCCATGCTTCCCACCTTTCAAAATGGCGAGGTGGTCATTGTCAATAAGCTGTCCACAAACTTAAAGTCGCTGAAAAGAGGTGACGTGGTAATTCTCCACACCCGACACGACGATCTGATCAAACGTATCGCTTACCTCCCCGGTGATGTGATCCCTTATCCCTACTCCTTGGCATTCCGAAGGGTGTGGAAATATTTCGATGTCATTCACAAACATATTAAATCCGATAAGAATGGGGATCATGTGGATATTAAGGTTCCTCCGGGATATATTGTTGTGCTGGGAGATAACTTGGAGGTGTCCGATGACAGTCGTTATTTTGGGCCTCTTCCCCTCCATGATATCGAAGGAAAGGTGATTGACGCACCCCCTCCGCCTTATCATCTCTAATACGTTTACATGTGACGTGTAATTGTATCACGCCTCTTCGCCCTTTGTAAATGGAAAGGATGAGGGGTTACTTTCGGAAACCTCGTATCCTTAGCCAATTGGCGCAGAGCATGGGCCAAGTGCCGTATTCACCTGATCCGTCGCCAAGTCCGAAACCATGAGGCCCGCGCTCATACACATGCAGTTCCAAAGGTACCCCTTCACGGCGCAACGCTTCCGCGAACATCACACTGTTCTCCATGGGCACCGCTTCATCTTCGAATGATGTCACTAGGAAGGTCGGGGGTGTCTCCGATGTTACCTGCTTTTCACTTGACATGAAATCAAGCAGCTCCGTCGTGGGATTATCTCCCAAAAGGTTGTTTAACGTGCCTTGATGCGTATATGGTTGCGTGAGGGATATTACGGGGTAAATTAATATTGCGGCGTTCGGTTTGGAGCTGACTCTCTCCACGGGGTCGGAGGATTGAGGATTGCCGTTGTCGAAATGAGTGGCGATGGATGATGCCAAATGTCCGCCTGCGGAAAAGCCCAGGATGCCGATTTTATCCGTATCCACTTGGAAGGTTTCCGAGTTTGCGCGAACGGTGCGTATGGCTCTCGCGGCATCCTCCAGCATTGTAGGGTGATGGTATTCCGGACCTAAGCGGTATTTTAACACAAATGCGGAGATGCCCAGGGTATTCAACCATTCAGCAATGGGGCGCCCTTCATGATCCGCAAGCGCACCGTATCCGCCGCCGGGACAAACCACAATTGCGGAGGTTTGCGCTTTGCCGGATTTCACGGGATACCAGGTGAGAGTGGGGATGTCCTCCGGTTGATCACCGAGCGATCGTGGCGCTGCGCCTTCATAGAGGGGGGAGACTTGGTGATGTTTAAAGACGGACAGGAACGAACCAAGATACGCCAGGAGAGCTGCCTCGGATGTGAGGAAGGGAAAGGACATTTTCATAACCTCCAATCGTAAATGTATTAGTCTATCGGTGAAAGAATGGGTACATCGCATTAGGCGCAGGAAAGCATTTCATTCCATACCATTGAACGAAGAGCGTTTGCGCTCTCGTTTCTTTACGAGGTGCCACATCCTTTCGCAATCACGGGACGGTATCATTAACATCACTGAATACAAAGGGGAACAATAAAAATGAATAAGCCGGAAAATGCGGATAGTTTTCTCGGAATTGATCCCTCCGAACTCTTAGTGTCGGATGTCAATCGTCTATTACTCCATTGTGTCTCTCCGCGTCCTATCGCATTCACATCCACCGTTTCCCCCGATGGGATACCGAATCTTGCGCCATTTAGTTATTTTACACTCGGAGGCGCGAATCCTCCATCCGTTGTCATTTCGCCCCTCACCGGAAAAGCGGGCGAGCCTAAGGACACTCTGCGCAATATTGAAGTAACGGGTGAATTCGTCATTAATGTGGTGACTTACGGTATGCGTGAAAGAATGAATTTGAGTTCCTTGAAATATCCGTTCGGCGTGAGTGAATGGAAGGATGCCGGATTCACCCCGGTCACATCCGACAAAGTCGCTCCGCCCCGTATTTTGGAGAGCCCGTTAGGGATGGAATGCAGGCTGTATAAGATAGTGCAACACGGTATGGGCCCGCTTTCGGCGAATTATGTCATAGGAGAGGTGATTTATTTCCATGTGTCACGAAGTATCATGCCCAATGGGGTGATTGACCCCTCGAAAATAGATTATTTGGCGAGACTTGGCGGGGATTGGTATGCGAGAATGGACCATAACTCCATCTTCGAGATGCCATTAAGGAAGCAGGAAGAATAGGGCGACGCTCCATCCTTTGGACATCCAATTAAAATGGTGATTCCATCGGGATACTAAAAACCCATTGTGTTTGGCGATTGCTTTTGACGTTTCAACTTTTGCGCACTGAGTGCGCTTGCCCAACCTATTCGATAGGCGCAATTGATTTAGGATTCTTAAATGGACAAATTTTCCGTGAAATGGCGCAATTTTATCCTCACCACAATCTGTTTTCTTCTCTCAGCGGCATACGGAATGAACGCGGTTTGGGGGATCGTGAGGATCCATGTGAATAGCGAGGCGGCTTTGGCGAGGATGGATGAAGTTTTTTACATCTACAACGCCGCGCGCGCATCTCATTGGCATGATATTTGGCATTGGTGGCTTGGTCCCTGGATCTATCCCGGGGTGGGATATTATCGCCCTTTAACAAGCATGCTCTATTTTTTTGAATGCCGACTCTTCGGGGATAATTTCACCGAATATAATTATGTCTCATGGGTGATGCACGGCGTCAATTGCGGTCTTTTGTATCTGTTCGCTGAGTCTCTGTTTTCCAATCATAATCGTTTTAAGCGTGTTTACGCACTCTCTGCGGTCTATTTTTTCGCTTTTGCAGGAAATTCCTTGTTTTTTGCGGTATGCCGTGCGATGACATGGTTCCCAGCTCAGAACGATGTTTTGTGTCTGATGTTTGGATTGCTCTTCCTCGTGTTATTAGACCGCGCTCTGCTTTCAAACTCAAAACCGCTGCTTATATCTGCGTATGCCGCCTTTATCTGTTCGGTGTTCTCGAAGGAGATGGGGTATATCCTTGTTCCGATAGCGTGGTGGCTGATCTATTACCGATCAGGATGGCGTTGGAAACAGATGGGGTGGCTATTTATTGTGGCATTGTGCTTATGGTGGCTTCGCAAATTATTCGTGCCAGTGCAATGGGATCCCCAAATGCTTCGCTGGGTGATATTCCGCAAAGCCTGTTTGGCTTGGCTTGGTCCTTTGTGGTATTTAGGCGCATCCGGCACATGGTGGCCCATTGCGGCTAGCGTTCTGACGCTTGCAATCGCCTATGTTGGCGTGAGGATGAGATGGAAAACCAGCATACTGGTTTTGGTGTGCGTATTGGTGATAGGATTATGCGCGCAATTCGTCGGATCCAACGGAACGTGGGCTCTTTTGTTTGTTTCGGGCTCCCTGGAACAGTTTATGTGGGTTATGTTGTTTCTTGTCGGCATTCTGCTTTTTTGGAAGTATCGCAATGCGGAGATGGGGCTTTTCGCCGGCGTGTCACTGGATTTGGTCTATTTTCCCATCTTGCAGTATGGAGGACCTCACTACTACTATTGGCCCGCAGCGTTTTTAGGGTTAATGAATGCCGCGTTCTGTGTGTGCGCCGTGCGCTGGGCGAAGGAAAAGTATGCGGCTTACAAGGCAAAGGTCAAGTTAAACGAGGTTATCTAAGCGTATGATATGTGGCGTCGGCGGGCGGGTTTCCTTCTTCGGGTACAATTAATAATGCAAGGTCCATTCAGGATTGCGTGTAATTCCTTTTACGGATTTTAACGATGTTCACAGGTATTGTGGAGGAAATTGGCAAGACAATACAGGTCCAGCGAAGCGGCGCCGCAATTCGGGTAACTATTGCCGCGTCATTGATATCCAATGATATTGCGCTGGGAGATAGCGTATCGGTGAACGGGGCATGCTTGACGTTAAGCTCACAAGCCCGAAATCATCTCTCTTTCGATGCAGTGCCGGAAACGGTCGAGCGCACATCCTTGAAATATCTAATACCAGGATCCCCGGTCAATCTGGAGCGGGCGATGCGTGTGGGTGATAGAATTGGAGGACACTTCGTACAGGGGCATGTGGATGGCGTCGGGGTTTTGCAGGGGTTGGAGCGAAAGGATAACGCCCGGCTTCTGACAATACAAGCCGATGTGGATCTTTTAAAATACATGGTTCCCAAGGGATCCGTAGCTGTGGACGGGGTGAGTCTGACATTGGATTGGATTAGTGATTCCGCGTTTACAGTGTGGATCATACCGCACACTTTCGATAACACAGTTTTTCGTTATCGTAAAATTGGGGATAAGCTCAATCTTGAAAACGATTTGATCGGCAAATATGTCGCTCGATATGCTGCGGGAAATTCACAGTCGAGACTTGACACGATTAAACTTGTCGAGTTGGGTTATTTGGATGATTACGACAGCGAGAATTCGATTGGATAAATGATATGGAAATAAACTTCAATACGATTGAAGAGGCGATAGAGGATATTCGTCAGGGAAAGATGGTCATCGTGGTGGATGACGAGGATCGTGAAAACGAGGGCGATTTTATTATGGCCGCCGAAAAGTGCACGCCTGAGACCATGAATTTCATGATCAAATATGGGGGAGGGATTCCCTGTGTACCTACGACATCCAAAAGATTGGCTGAGTTGCAACTTCCGATGATGGTGAGTCATAATACAGCGCGCTTGGGCACCGCTATGACGGTGACCGTGGACGCGGTTCATGGAACAACGACGGGGATATCGGCGTATGATCGTGCTGCGACTGTTCATGTTTTCGTGGATCCTAAGTCGAAGCCTTCCGATATTGCTCGCCCAGGTCATATTATCCCGCTTCGAGCTGAGGAGGGCGGAGCGCTGAAGCGCGCAGGGCACACCGAAGCGACGGTTGACCTCTGTAAGCTGGCGGGTCTATATCCCGCCGGGGTGTTATGCGAAATCATGTCGCAGGATGGCAGGATGGCTCGATTGCCCGAGTTGATGGAGATCGCCGGGAAGTGGAACATGAAACTCATCACAATCGCCGATCTTATCAAATATCGACGCCGTACCGAAAGATTGATAGAACGCGCTGCGGAGACGTTCTTGCCGACGGACAAGTATGGTTCTTTCAAAGTGATCGCCTACGATTCCTCGGTTGATCCCACCCCCTCCATCGCCTTGGTGAAAGGAGACATCTCCGGAAGTGAGCCGGTTCTTGTTCGCGTGCACTCCTCCTGTCTGACCGGGGATCTGCTCGGTTCGCTTCGCTGTGATTGCGGGGATCAATTACATGAATCTCTGCGTCGCATTCATGAAGAGGGACGCGGTGTCCTGGTATACCTTGAACAGGAGGGCAGAGGAATCGGGATCATCAACAAGATGCGGGCGTATCACCTTCAAGATCACGGTGCGGATACGGTGGAGGCGAACTTGGAGTTGGGATTCAAACCGGACTTGCGCGATTACGGTATCGGCGCGCAGATCATGGTGGATCTGGGACTTAGTAAAATTCGCTTGATGACCAATAATCCCGCCAAGGTGAAAGGACTCGAGGGTTACGGTTTGGAGATCGTGGAGTGGGTTCCGATTGTTGTGAAGCCCAACCCTCATAATCAGCGTTACCTTCATACGAAACATACAAAAATGGGACACATCTTCGGGGAAACGGACAATCCCCCCGAAGGAGAGTGAAGTCGACTAACAAGGGGGAGGGTTCCTATGCCAAGATATTTGGAAGGCAAACTGCTTGGAGAAGGGTTGCGTTTTGGCGTTGTGGTGAGCAGATGGAATTCATTCATCACAGAGCGCATGTTATCCGGTGCATTGGACGCGTTGGTTCGTCATGGTGTGGATGAATCGAAAATCGATGTCGCAAGAGTTCCGGGCACTTGGGAGATAGCCATTGCGGCGCAACGGATGGCGAAATCGGGGCATTACGATGCGGTGGTCTGCGTGGGTTGCCTTATCAGGGGAGCTACTCCGCATTTCGAGTATCTCGCCGCCGAGGTGACCAAGGGATTGGCGCAGATCAGCTTGGAAACTGGCTTGCCGGTTACGTATGGGGTCATCACAGTGGAGAACCTTGAGCAGGCGATCGAGCGCGCCGGGAGCAAAGCGGGCAACAAAGGCTCCGAAGCGGCAATGGCGGCGATCGAGATGTCTAATCTCATGAAGCAATTTGGAACGAATGAATAAATTTCCCGGAGAATGGGATGCGTAAGTTTTTGGGTTATTTCCTGATATTTGTGGCGGGAATAATCTTCTGTGCATTAATCATAAGGTTGGATATTTTTCATCATTACAACACGAGCGCTAATAAAGCGGAGGTGCTGAGGATACTTGATGAAAAACCCATAGCCGTGAATATACCGGACAACGCCTTGGTGAAGGCGGCGGCGAAAATAGAGCCTGCCGTGGTGAACATAGACGTAGCGGGGGAACGAAAAGCCGAGGTGTTCGATATATTCGGCGAACCGGTTGAACGATCCTATATCATGGAGGGGAAAGGCTCGGGCGTGATCATTAGCCCTGATGGATATATTGTCACCAACGAGCACGTGATCGAGGGGTCAAATATCATACGCGTTTCCATGACGAACGGAAAGCAGTACGATGGAAGGTTAATAGGCGCTGACAGAGATGCGGACATAGCGGTTGTCAAAATCGACGCTCATAACCTTCCAACCGCAGAACTTGGCGATTCCAGTATTCTAAAGGTGGGGGAGTATGTGATAGCCATCGGTAATCCGTTGGGCATCGGCACCACCGTCACACATGGAATCATCTCCGCCACGAACCGACGCAATCTCGTTGTCGGGAATAACAGAATTCTAAAGCAGGCGATACAGACCGACGCGCCAATTAATCGAGGCAATTCCGGAGGAGCGTTGGCGAATATCGCCGGTCAACTCATCGGTATAAATTCCGCAATCGCCTCCGAGAGAGGCGGGGGAAATATCGGGATCGGATTCGCCATCCCAATCAATGCCGCCAGAGGCATCATCAAACAACTGATCGAAACTGGGAGTGCGGAACCTCAGGCTCCTTCAAAACCCTTTATCGGGATTGTTTATCGTACCCTGCCGCCGGAACTCGGAAAGCAGCTTCATCTTCCGAAAGGCGTAGGCGTGGAGGTGGTGGAAGTACGCCCCCTCACCCCTGCGGAGGATGCGGGGATTCGTCCCGGTGATATTATCGTTGCAATAGATGGGATGCCCGTCAAAGATCAAAGCTCTATCAGGCATGCGCTGAGGAATCATCATATCGGGGATGTAATACCTATGAAAGTCATTAGGACGGACGGTTCGCGAACGGTCATCTCCGTACGCTTGGGCAGGGCTCCCGCAGGGTATCCGTAATGAGAGAGAGAGGGAAGGGCGTTGTCAAGAGCTTACGCGTTTGAGTTTGACTCCTCTCGGTTTCCTGTTTTCCCATACACAGACCTCATTCAAGCCATTTCTTAGGGCGATATCCACAGCCGTAATGTAGTTTGCGCCAAGGTCGTCGGTTTTATGCGCATCGGATCCGATATTTAATAGCTTCCCTCCGCATGACGCGTAAAGTGAGACGGTTTTTTCGCATGGATACGTCATATCAATTCCTTGGCGCAATCCAGCAGTGTTGATTTCCAGGGCAATTCCTTTGGCAATCATGATCGAGAAAAGTTCTCGAAGCATATCCTCGTACTCTTCCGGCACATAGGCTCCGAAAATCCCCACTCCTCTTCGATTTGCGTACTCAAGGTGTCCTATGACATCCGCATATCCGCTTTGAGCGGAGCGTATCACCTCCTGAAAGTATCGGCGATAACAATCCCGCGCATCGCGACCCTGGATGTATTTCGAGGACATGACCATCCCGTCACGAGTGTGATGCACCGAGGAGACCAAAAGATCAAACGCATGCGAAACTAAATACTCCCCAATTAAGTCTTCGAACCATGATTGATAGTCCAGTTCCACTCCCATTCGAATGGTAAGCTTGTCGCCGTACAGTTCACGGGCGGATGCTATCTCATCCGCATAAAGGCTATAATCGAAGTGGTCCACAACAGGATCATCGGGGTTGAAGTCCTTGTGCTCCGTGAAGCATATCTCATCCAGTCCGATCTCGATGGCGCGCATGCATTGTTGCGGAATTGTCGCTTTTCCATCATGTGATCGTATCGAGTGCATATGGTAATCAACAGCGTAATATCCGTCAATCATGAATCTTGTCGTATGAGGTCATTACAGATATCATCCAATTAGTTTCAAATTCTATCACATCCATAATTCCCTTCCTCTCAGGTTATTATAATTTTACCCCATGGGCTTATTTTGGAGGGATCGAATAACCCGGGTTCCTCGCTGTTGTGTGTGGATAATATTATTTACAATGGTTGAGAGTTGCCATCACCTCAGTCAAACAAAATGAAGAACAAAGTAAAATGTGCGACGAGAATGAGCTTTTCACGGCCGCCTTGGGCTTGCACATCCATATCAGATGAAAAAGGTGGAATTCAACCTTGACGAGGGAGAGCTTCACATACATATCCACGTCCCCCCATCATTGCTTCCCATGGGGTAATCAAACCGACTTCAGGCGACGCGAGGGTTTGTATCCCTCCCGGCTCTCACACTGAAGAATGGAATACTCGCGTGACGGCGAAGCGGCGCTTGAGGACAATAAGCGGCATCATCATTCGGGCGTCGCCATGATGACGCTGGAGCCTGAATTTTCATTTCTTGCCCTCGCCTTCAAAAAAAAGATAGTAAAACGGGGTGCTGCCGTACCTATATATGAAAAACGAATCTGATAAGATCGGCTTCTCAGCCAAGGCGGGATGACTTTTTTTATCTCAGAAGAATCCTTGGGTTCGTTTGGTAAAAAAAGAGAGTTTCCTTTTTTAATGGGTTTCGAGTGGCGATATCGGGTCGAGCAGGA
>JAJZOL010000134.1 GCA_021811565.1 bacterium
GACGGGCTTTTCGATCGGATGACAAGGAGTTACAAGCTTCCACAATGAAATAACTTGTCCGGTTGGTAATTTAAAAAAGCAATTGCGCAACACACTCACAATCGGCTATAATTCCTTATAGTCAGTGATCATACCCTCGAACAGGAGTTTCCCAATGTCAACGATATCCGAAGTCATAGCGCGTGAAATACTCGATTCTCGCGGCAATCCCACCGTGGAGGTGGATGTATTCCTTGAAGATGGTTCCATGGGGCGCGCAGCAGTGCCGTCAGGGGCTTCCACGGGAGCTTATGAAGCGGTGGAGATGCGGGATGGCGATTCAGCGCGCTATCTCGGTAAAGGTGTATTGAATGCGGTTGAGAACGTCAATGATAAAATCGCGCCTGAAATCATCGACATGGATGTTATCGATCAGATTGGTATCGACCATCTGATGATTGAAATGGATGGCACCCCGAACAAGGCGAATTTAGGGGCTAACGCTATCCTCGGTGTCTCCTTGGCGGTTGCGCACGCGGCTGCGGATTCTCTCGGCGTTCCTCTGTACCGTTATATTGGAGGGTGTTCGGCGTGCACCCTGCCCATCCCGATGATGAATATTCTGAACGGCGGCAAGCATGCGGACAGCAATGTGGATTTGCAGGAGTTTATGGCCATGCCCGTCGGAGCGGAAACCTTCGCGGATGCGTTAAGGATGGGGGCGGAAGTTTTTCACTCCTTGAAGAAAGTGCTGCATGGTCGTGGACTTAGCACCTCTTATGGGGATGAAGGTGGTTTCGCTCCCAATCTCGGCTCCAATGAGGAGGCCATTCAGGTGATTGTCGAAGCGATTGAGAAGGCGAATTATCGCCCGGGCGAGGACATCTATATCGCTTTGGATCCCGCAAGCTCCGAAATCTATGAGGATGGGAAGTATAATCTCAAAGGAGAGGGAAGAGTTCTCACCTCCGAAGAGATGGTGGAGTACTACGCATCCTTGGTGAACAAATATCCTATCATTTCAATTGAGGACGGCTTGGCGGAGGATGACTGGGATGGCTGGAAGTTGCTCACCCAACGGCTCGGAGACCATGTCCAATTGGTGGGCGATGACCTATTCGTCACCAACACCCAGCGGCTGGACCAAGGGATCCGCACCAAAACGGCGAACTCAATTCTGATTAAAGTGAACCAAATCGGAACGCTCACGGAGACGCTGGAAGCCATTGAGATGGCGAAAAGAGCCGGATACACTGCGGTGGTTTCCCATCGATCCGGGGAGACCGAGGATTGCACCATCGCCGACATCGTGGTCGCGACCAACGCTGGGCAGATCAAAACCGGAGCTCCGAACCGCACGGACCGCGTCGTTAAGTACAATCAACTTCTGCGAATCGAAGAGGAGCTCTCCGAGGTGGCGGTTTTCGGTGGGTGGAAGGCGTTTTACAACATCCGCAAGTAATCCGTTAATCCATGTATGCTACACCCGTGAACGACATATCCGCCGTTCACGGGATTTATATTAAACCTATGCACACACGATCATCACGAGGAAAACAGAAGTCGTCCTCAAAGCCTGGCGGAAAAATGCTGGTTTGGCTTATTCTTGGCGGTGTTTTGATCTTCGGTTGTGTTTCGAGCAAACCTATTCTTGAGGTGATCCAAATCAATCGGGAAAACGCGCGCTCCAAGAAGCAAATAGCTCATCTCCGGATGCACAACCAGCAACTGTTGAAAACTGTGGCTCTGATGCACACCCCCATGGGCATGGAGATTCAAGCGCGCAAACTAGGTTATATGCGCAAGGGGGAACTTCCGTTGATCGTACCGAAATGAACCTCGTTCTTCACATCGCATTTCCAATTTCCCACCTCCCAACTGAGTTCGGTTTGTATATTCCCGTGTAAAATCCGTTTCGCATCGCATTAGGCGCAATAATTGTTGCATGGGCTGCATATGGCTGGAATCGGACCTGGTTTTTCGTATGGATTCATCAATCCCAACATAAAGCATAATTGACAACATAATTGTTCATGAATTGCTTGACATCTTATGGTAAATATGATATTTATATAGTATCGTTTTGGAAAGACCTTTTATCAACCAATGCAAATTGCAAGATGGAAAGCGGAAGTCGATACTCTTGGAAAAGATGTCGCACGAGGAGTGATAC
Organism: bacterium; assembly: GCA_021811565.1. Classification (GTDB taxonomy): domain Bacteria; phylum Armatimonadota; class Chthonomonadetes; order Chthonomonadales; family CAJBBX01; genus DTKV01. The sequence continues at coordinate 2,153 of JAJZOL010000134.1, forward strand.
TATTAAGAACCAAACCACACTCCGAAAGCGATATGAGGGCATCCGGGAAAGCGGCATCTCATGGCGAGATGTCATTCCATTGGAATGATCCATTCATGCTGCGCGCTATCTGCGAAACGACAATTCAGGACGTCAATAGGCACGATATGGTCGTCCTTTCCGTTCCGTTTCGCGCGAACGACGATTTCCCGCAGTTGCAGGGCGTCTTCAAATCCCCCTTTTTGATTAACCGACCTTTTCAAATCGCACGCCTTCCGTTTGTACGCAGGCACCCCATCGATTCGCATATCAAATCGCCGACTGCGTCAATTTACTTTGCGAACTAAATGATGACACGGAGAAAGGGGGAATCAGCGTACTGACAACTTGAAAATATTGAATAACGATATCCCTATATGCAATCAACCGAAATGTAAACATATAATCAGAAAGGATTTTGAAGTGATGGAACATCGTAGGAGAAATGGCTTTACATTAATAGAGCTATTAGTTGTGATAGCGATAATAGCGATTCTCGCCGCCATCTTGTTCCCGGTTTTCGCTCAGGCGCGGGAAAAAGCGCGGACAATATCGTGTCTCAGCAACATGAATCAAATCGAAATGGCGCGCCAAATGTACATTCAGGACTATGACGAGGTTTTTCCCGAGAATCGCTTTTACTCGCCCAGCGGGCCGTATATCACCTGGCGCGCGGCTGTTTACCCGTATGTCAAAAGCGAACAGGCTTGGGTTTGCCCCTCGGCGTATTTCACCAGGAACTGCTATGACTGGCCGGATGTCCCGAACTGTCTGGCCGACGGCGACATGACGATTGCCGATTATAACAACGGCTACAAGCATTGCGAGATGAATTACGGAGACAATGGCAATATCTTTGACGGAGGCCCTGTGACGGACGCCACAATGCAAAATCCCTCCACGACGATTGATATTCTGGAAACCGAGGATTTCTGGCCGGATTTGGGTACTTGGACGGTTGGATGGAACTACATCAACGGTGGCGGTTCCCTGCCGTTCTGGCACAACGGCGGCGGTAACTGGGGCTTCGCGGACGGGCATGTGAAGTGGATGAAGATCGCCCAGACGATTTCCCCCACCTTTATGTGGATACCCGACAACAACTCCGGCGGTGAATGGACACCAAGCCAGATCAGCGCTTTGCTAAACTCTATTCCGCCCGGGGCCCGCTAAGCTAAAAGGGTTGCAAAACAAACGAGAATGTGCTCTGTCTCTTTTCAAACTTGACAATCGACCCGGAAAACGAATATTACAATTATCTGATTGAAGATGAATTAGAACGAAGCTGTTTAACAAAGGAGCATGCCATTATGAACAAAGAGGTCAACACCCCTACCATGATTGTCATCATCATCGTTGTGCTGGCGATCGTCGGAGTGGTAATCTGGAAATACACGGGAGGGAACAAGATGAATATCTCCGCGCAGCAGCAAAAGGAGATGATGCAACACATGATTCCGCCTCCCAATGCCAAACATTGATTCGAGAATTTGAAGTTACGGAATGACATGGCGGCGCTCCTAAAGCGCCGCCATGTTCATTGCCGGTCATCCGCTAAAATTAAAAGAGAATGCACGCACGCCCGTATTTTCGGCTTGACGTTTCCCTTCCTTAAAGGTATAATTTGATTTGCGATGGGGGATCGTCCAGCGGCAGGACCGCGGATTTTGGTTCCGCTAACCCAGGTTCGAATCCTGGTCCCCCAGTATCAAGTCCTTGCGTCACCGACGGCGCGAGGACTTTCCATTTTCGGGTCACCAGATGAGGGGACCGCTCGTTGTGCGCAGAGGTTGTGGCGATTTTGGTCTCACGAGAATATTTTCCCTCGCGTATAATTCGTGCATGCCGTTTCGACCGTAATACAAGCGAACGGGGCGGGGCATCAGATGGGATACGCCAGTCTCCGGGTTTTCTTCGGGCGTCATTCGGATGACCGTTCCTCCTCGCCATCTCACCTGATAACCATACGACTGCCTGCCCGGATTTCCAATCAACGCACGCTCTTCGCGCTCCTCGAGCGGATAGCGAATCACAAGGCGACTGGCGGCATTGACATCGGTGATCACCGCATATCCATCCTCAATGTGCAAAGGGACGTGCGTTCCGTTCAAGGTTGCCGTCATCAGTTTTCGGTTCACCCAGGAAGGGCATCGCAAAGCCACGGTGGTTAGTGGTTCGCGAGGGTATATCTCCACGCATCCTTCCAGGGGCTCATGGCTTCTGATCTCCGCCTCGGGCAAAGAGCGATCCAACCACAGGTTCACCCTTAATCCCTTCTCCCCGCCGGTAAAGATGATCTGCGCGGCATGCTGCCAAGCTAGGTGAAGAGCCTTTGGACCGGAGGGACCGCAGCAGTTCTGCAACGCCCGTACCTTGTGCAGATATATCGGCGCAAGCTCAGGGCTCTTTATCCACTGATCCGGCAGCCATTCGTCGTATGCGAGGATATGGTTTGGGGAACTCCACCCCGCGTATGCTCCCACGGTCGCATCGCCCACGCCCGAGCGACGGATGAGAACGTCGTTAACGGCGTTGGGTGGGGATGGGAGCCACTTCCCATGTTTCACTCGGCTCTCAAGAAGATGGTTGCGCACCGCTCTCTCCGCATCGTCGTAGTATTCTGTTCTACCCGTCCTCGCCTGGCTTAGGGCGAGATGGATGAAATCCATCAGGCAACAGGTTTCGCATCCGATGACATCATCCTCTCTCTCAGCCACTTCTGGCACGAATCCGAAGGAAGTTGAGCGTTCCCGAATCCATTCGAAGACCCTTCCCATGTGATACACCAAGCTTGAGTCGCCCGTTATTCTTCCTGCCTCCGTCAAGCCCGCCGCTGCGTAGAGATGGGAATGTACATGCCCTTTGAACCCCCCATCCTCCCTGAAAAGCGGGTTGGCGTGGGAGGCTGCGTCGATGAGTCGGATCATCAGTTGTTCGGCCCCGCTCCATCCGAACTGCTCATATGCGCGAGTAACCGGACGAATCAGCATCGCTGGAAACGATCCGGCTCCGGGGTCGTCCCGATTCAGGGCAATGATCAGGCGCTCAAGTCGATCTATCGCCTCGTCATCCTGGTCGCCAATAGCCTTCGCCAGCAGGGCACCCATCACAAGCGCCTGCTCCTCGCGAACGTACTCCCGACGTGTTATGTCGGTTTCAGGTCGGAGGAAAAGTCCATTCTTTTCCTGAAATCCGTAAATTCGTCGAAAACACGCTTCCTCCGTGGCGACATCGGACCCAGTCATGTGCCGAAGCAATACGCAGGTTTCGGCGGTTCTTCCCGGTACATCCAGAAAATCGGGCCAATCGTGCACCGCGTCCGCAAAATCGTCGATGAAGACGTTAAAGTAGGTGAAACCGGTCTCAGGATCAATGAGGTTTTCTAGATAGTTGAACGAAGCGCGCGCTTCTCTTTCCAAATTGACTGGGTAAGTCACGTCCATGATCGTTTCCTTTGGATTGGATTGGGATATCTTGTTTGCGATATTCCGAATATATTATAGTAACCATTTCCTCGGAAAATGAGAAGCGGATGGAAATAATCAAGTGTGAGTTCAGCCATCTCGTTTATCAATGAAAAAATAGGGTTAATAGGTGGTTAAGGGGATGGGCTATTACCGAGGGAACGGTGAAAAGGTGCGGCCTAAACAAAAAACCTCTCCCGAAAGACGAGAGAGGTCAAAAAACCCGTCAAATAGATGTCGGTTAGGATTTCTCCGCCATCTTTTGCGCCACGGTTGTGTCAATTGACAGGCTGGGGCTCATAGTGGAGGTTACCGATATCTTCTTGAGGTATTTGCCTTTAGCCGCTGCGGGCTTCGCCTTCAACAAGGCGCCGATCAAGGTAAGCAAATTGGCTTGGAGATTCTCCGCAGGATAACTGACCTTGCCGATAGGGCAGTGGATGATACCTTCCTTCTCAACGCGATACTCCGCTCGGGTCGCGCCTTTGATATCCTTGACCACTTGGGCGACGTTCGGCGATACCGTGCCGGCCTTGGGGTTGGGCATCTTCTGCTTGAGTATGCTTCCCACCCTACCGACGAGGGGCATCATGTCCGGAGAGGCGACGAGTAGGTCGAAATCCGCCCATCCCGTCCATCCCTTTTGGATTTTCTCGATAAGATCCTCCGCACCCACTTCATCAGCCCCGGCTTCGCGGGCAGCGTCCGCCTTTTCTCCCTTGGCGAAAACCGCGACCTTTCGCGATTTTCCGGTGCCATAGGGGAGGTTCACGGTTCCGCGCACCATTTGATCGCCGTGCCGCGGATCCACGCCGAGGTTCACCGCAACCTCCATCGTCTCGTCAAACTTGGCGTTGGCGATGGATTTGATCTTATTGATAGCCTCTTCTGGGGTTAACAAGGAGCCTTTCGGCGCCTGTTTGGCGTTCGCCATGTATCTCTTGCTGTGCTTGATTTTTCCTAACTTGGCTTCCCGTCGCTGACGGGTGGAAAATTTTGCGCCTGGCATAATATCTCTCCTGTGGTGCGAACGGGCTTACGCCCTCCCACAATCATGTAAATTGCTAAATTTCGTTGGATGGAACAATCGAACGGTTGAGGATCAGTCCACCGTGACGCCCATGGAACGCGCGGTGCCGGCGATGATTTTCATCGCGGCGTCGATATCGTTGGCGTTCAGGTCGGGCATCTTTGTTTCCGCTATGGCTCGCACCTGCTCTCGCGTTAGGTTACCAACCTTGACTTTGTTGGGCTGTCCCGATCCGCTTTTGATATTCAGCGCCTTCTTGATAAGGTCCGCAGCGGGGGGTGTTTTGGTGATGAAGGTGAAGGAGCGATCCTCGAAAATAGTGATCTCCACCGGAATGATGGATCCCACTTGGGAGGCGGTTCGTTCGTTGTATCCCTTGATGAATTCCATCATATTGATGCCGTAAGGCCCCAAAGTGGACCCTACTGGCGGAGCGGGTGTAGCCTTGCCCGCCGGAATCTGTAATTTGACTACTGCTGTGACTTTCTTTGCCACGACTTCCTCCCTTTATGAGGATGGGGATCGGTGGATCCCCGATTATGCTTTTTCAACCTCAGTGAAGTTTAACTCCACTGGAGTGTCTCGACCAAATATGGAAATGAGAACTTTCAACGTCTCTTTGTCCGGCTTGACCTCCTCGATCTTGCCAGTCAAACCTGTAAACGGTCCGGTGATAACTCGAATTACATCACCTCGGCTCCACTGAACTCTTGGCTTCGGGACGGTTCCCGCTTCGGATTGAAGGATGAGTTGTATCTCCTTCTCCTGAAGGGGTACGGGTTTATTTCCGGAACTAACAAACCCTGTCACTCCCGAGGTGGAGCGCACCAAATGCCAGGTGTCCTCGTCGAGCACCATATCAATAAGCACATATCCGGGGAAGACCTTGCGTTTTACAGACTGACGTTTTCCGTCACGGGTGCGTAATTCATTCTCCGTAGGCACCTTGATGTCGAAAATCTTTTCGCGAAGGTTTCTCGCGTCCGCTTGGCGCAGTATATTGGTCATTACCTTGTTTTCATGACCGGAGTATGTATGTACGGCGTACCAATGTCTCTGCATAGTTAGTTATTCGATCCGTCGGGAATTCGAAATGGACGGAAAGCCTGGCGATTTATTATTTCAGCAATCCAAAGTGTGTGGTGATCCAAGTTAGCGCGTAATCAATCACGCCGATGTAAATCGCGATGACAATTATGACCCCCACGACCACCATGGTGAGTCTCCACGCCTCCTCCCATGTGGGCCAAGTTGTTTTTTTCAACTCCACCCATACTTCATGCAGAAAACCCTTTCCTCGGTTCATGGTGGATGGGGTGAGATCCGTGTTGTTTGCCATAAAAGCCCTTTCCCGATCCTTGACGACGTTCGTATGAAATACGTCAATCAGCTTCTAATGAATCATCCCGGAAAATCGATATGCGCAACGAATTTATCGGTGCGTTTACAGGATATTCCGCGATAACGAACTCAGCACGCTTCGGATAAACCCATTAATCGATAAAACGCGCATTGAGTTTAGGTGCAGGGGTGGCAGGATTCGAACCCGCGACCTCCCACTTTGGAGGCGGGCGCACTGACCAACTGTGCTACACCCCTTCGTCCCTTCTGCGCGATAAAATCTATCGCGCATACGCCCCCGGATGCCTACTTCGCTTCGCGATGCAGCACGTGCCGGTGGCAAGTGGAGCAATACTTTTTCAATTCCATCCTGTTTGGATGTTTTTGACGGTTCTTTGATGTGACATAATTACGCGACCTGCATTCGGAGCACGCCATCGTTATCACGATCCTAGTTTCCTTCGCTGCCATTCAATAATCCTTTTTTCGGATGGATTAGGTTTGAAACTTGCCGCAAACTGAGCCATCCAAGTTATTGGAGATAATCGCGAAATTCAACAATTTGCAAATCTCGCTATTACCTTTTATTAAGCTATGATTTTGCTGACCACTCCGGCGCCCACGGTGTGTCCGCCCTCGCGAACCGCAAAGCGAAGACCCTCCTCCATCGCGATCGGCTGAAGCAACTCCGCTGAAATCGTGATGTTGTCGCCGGGC
>JAJZOL010000003.1 GCA_021811565.1 bacterium
AGCGGTGAAAGAGCGAATGCGAGCTTTCGGCGGTATTGGCGCGGGCTGGATGTTGATAGGCAGATCACGGGTGATCTCTCTTCCGCCACTAGGGATATGTAACGTGTAAATGGTTAACCCAGGTTGAGGTGCGGTGACCTGTACGCTTCCGACGGAGGATTTCACGGGAATATTTCCAGGCGTGATATATGCGTCCGGTCCGAAATTCATTCCCGCCCAGGATAAAAGGATTGTGGAGCCGGCTACGGGCTTCATATTATCCGCTGTGAACGAAGATATCTCCGCAGGGTGAGGATGAAATAGCGCCCAACCTAATACCCCTATCACAATGATGGAGAGCATCAAAGCCGTGAGAGTGGATAAGAACGGACGTCGCTCCAACTGACCATGGACGCTGGCGGAAACATAGGAATCCTGAGAGGAACGCGCGGTGACGGTAAAACCGATCAATCTTCCGGATCCTACGAACGGACGAGCAACGGGCTCAATCAGCAGGGGAATGGTTTCGATATGTCCCGCCTTAAGTGTGATGCGATCCCTGTCAAATTCGTATGCGCAATCATCGTCCGGATCCGAAGCGTATAAATCAAGCGTCTCTTCATGGTTTCCCAAATTCGATACGGAGATATCGTAAACGTTTGCATGATGAATGAAGGTGGATATCGCCCTTTTCGGATTGATATCCATCATCAGGGAACTGAAGGGTTTAATGGAGAGAACCGCTTGCTGGATGCCGAATTCGCCCGATTCCATGCTGCGCACTCGCACTACAAACGGATAAGTGCCAGCATAAGATTCGCATGCCCGCGCGATTTTAATCATCACGCGAGCGGTTTGTTGCTGTCCCGCAGCAATGGTGAATGATGGTACGGGAATAGCGTACCATTCTATATCAATCCCTTCGATTTCTATGAAGAGATGATCATCATTTTCCTGTTGGTTTGTTATTGTAACTGATAACTGAGCCGTTGTGCCGGGCTCAACAACGAGTTCCGCAGCAGAGATATCAACCTGAATCACAGGAGAATCCTCCGGATAATTTGAACGAACACGCATGAATTATATGCGAGAGATCAATCGTTTGTCAATCTGAAACCTGTAATGGATAATAAGGAGAGTGAATTCTGTCTTTATACGATCAAAAAGTGAGTTTGTGTTTCATGGATTTGGCTTCGGCAGGATCTGTAACGCGTAACTACTATCACGGCAATTTATCTGACCTGACGGGTGGAGACGATGGACGAGGATCAAATACGCGCCTTTGTGGAATACGCTTTGGGAGTGAAGGTTTCCCCATCTCGTATTATTCGGCTGAGTGGCAAGCAAGGACTGGATGTTTGTCGTATCGAATGCGGCGAGCGCGGCAACTACATTTTCAAATGCGTTACGGAAGCAGGGAAACTGGAATTGCGCCTCACTGCGTATTTGAGTGAAATCGCGCCATTTTGTATCTGCCCTGTCATCCGATACGAGGAGGATGAAAAACGTCATCTTTATTGGATATTGGAAGGGGATGCCGGGGAGGATCGATTGTTGAATCATCCCACTCTTGATAATTTCCTTAAGGTCGCCACCAAATTGGCCAAATTGCAAATGGATGCAATGGATCACGTTCAGGCGTTGCAGAATTTGGGCATGCAAATGATGATGGCTGAAGAGTGGGAGATTATAGGCTTGCATCTCATACAGATAATAGATATTGTGTCTGATCCGTTGATCATGAAGTTTCAAGGAGACTTGTATCGCTTATTATGGAATGTGGATGAGCTTGCCAGGGATGCGTGTAGCATACCATGCAGTCTCATTCATGGCGATCTGCACGCCGGCAATATCGCTTGCGATTCGAGTGGAGACTATGTAAGTTTTCTCGATTGGGGGTCCGCCTATCTCGCTCCCGTACTGTTGGGAATCGAGGAACTTCTTCTGCCTTCAACTCATTATCTTCGAGAACGTGAAATGATGGAGCGAGTGAGGAGTTCCTACCTCAAACAGTTTCAACCTCTGTTTGGCAAAATGTCGCTCTGGGGGAAGTCAGTTGCGGCATGTTGCGCCTTGGTGAATATGCATATGACACTTGAAGCCCTCAGGAATTATTCCATTGGTCAAATGGATATTTACGCCACCGCCCGCCAGATGAGTCTGCTTGTCCAATCCATTAGACTCTGGGACAGCATGTAAGCGATGCATTATCGCGTGTTTGTGGTTGAACGACCGGTCTAAAATCAACACCCTTAAGAAGCCGAATTTAAAATTGCAACCGGATACTAAGGTATTTCCTCGAATATTTCGGTAAAATGAAATGCAGGAGTTATCATCGTCACAGGTTTCATTATAGCTACTTGATCCTATTAATGGGTGGAAAGACGGATAAAAATGTTTGAAGATCGCGTACGGACAAGAACACTCTCCAATGGAGTGAGAGTTATATCGGAACAGGTCGGGTATGTGGATTCCATATCCATTGGCATATGGGTGAAGGTGGGATCTCGTGATGAACAAAAGCAATATCAAGGCATATCCCATTTTATTGAGCACATGATGTTCAAGGGTACGGAGCGAAGAGATGCGAAAACCATTGCGGATGAAATAGAATCCCGCGGCGGAAACCTAAACGCCTTCACGGATAAGGAGTACACCTGCTATTACGCGAAAGCGCTTGCGGAGCATGCGGATATCGTGGTGGACGTGCTCTCCGATATGATCCTTCATTCGAAGCATGACCCCGAGGAATTGGCGCGGGAGAGGAACGTAGTGCTGGAGGAGATCAAACGTTATAAGGATACTCCCGATGATACGGTTCACGATCTTTTCGCCCAAACCATTTGGGCGGGACATCCGTTGGGGCGGTCAGTAATTGGTATGGATAAAACCGTGCGGGGGTTGGAACGCGAGCACCTTGTGGAGTATATCCAAAACAATTACACCCCGGATAGAACCGTGCTATCCGTCGCGGGGAATGTGGAATTCGACAAGGTTGTCGAGTTAGCGGAAACACGCTTGGGGGAGATGACGGGTAGTTCAAGTCGAAAGTATGGAAAAAGCCCGCAATATACCCGAAAGAACAAGTTGCAGCGAAAAAGCACGGAACAGGTGCATTTTTGTCTTGGATGCCAGGGTTTCAGGGAAACGGATGAGACTAGATATCCCCTTGTGATATTGGATACTGTGCTGGGCGGCAATATGAGTTCTCGGCTGTTTCAGGAAATCAGGGAGAAACGCGGTTTAGCTTATGCGATTGGATCATATGGCGTTTCCTACGGAGACGGGGGGCTGTTCACCGTTTACGGAGGCACGAGCCCGGATACTTTCGATCAAGTTGTGGAGTTGACACGTCTGGAACTGAATAAAGTTCGAAAAGAGGGATTGACAGAACAAGAGATTACCAAGGCGAAGACCCAAATCAAGGGAGCGATGACCCTCGGTATGGAGAACATGAGTTCCCGAATGATGAGAATGGGGAAATCCATGCTCTATTATGATCGCTTTGTGAGTTTGAACGAGATACTTGGAAAGATTCAAGCTGTGACATCCAAGGATATCATCATGACCGCCGAGAATTTATTTAATGAAGAGAATATGACACTGGCGGCGATCGGTCCGTTTAAATCGATTTGACCCAAAAGATATACACATCCATCAGGAGGAGTTTTATGCACTTTCGTATCAGTAACCGTACAAAACGGCTGGGTAAAGTCTCGGCAATCGGTCTGTTCAGTTTCGCAATCGGGGTCATTATGTTCACTCCAGCCGCATGTGCCCAGGAGCGTGTAAATCCTGCACAACCTGTTGTGACTACGGGATTATCGGGAATGCCAAATGGAGCCATACCCCTATTCACAGGCAAAGAGTCGGATTTGCAAAAATATTGGACCGCCCGCGATCCCAGCAAACCCGCTCCTTGGCCAGTGGCGAACGGGGTGATGACATCGTCACAAACCGACATCATTACCAAGCAAAAGTTTACGGATTTTCAGTTGCATTTGGAATTCAGAGAGCCTTACATGCCAAATGCGCAAGGTCAGGCGAGAGGTAACAGCGGAGTGGGGCTACAGGGACGCTATGAAATCCAGGTGCTGGATTCCTACGGGCTCGCCAGCCCAGGTTCGGGCGATTGCGGAGCGGTGTATGGCGAGCACGCCCCATTACTCATCGCTTACAAACCGCCGCGCGCATGGCAAACCTATGATATCATGTTCCGAGCGCCCAGATTTGACGCTTCCGGCAAGATGATCGAGAAGGCGCACGTCACGGTGTTGTTGAATGGAGTTTGCATTCAAAACAATCAGTCGATCAACGGAGCCACCGGCTTACAGTTGGATGAAAATTACGATCAACCCGGTCCGTTGTTGTTGCAGTATCATAACAACTCGGTTGAATACCGTAACGTTTGGATTCTGCCGTTGCCGCTGCAAGGCGCAAACCACTATTGATATTGTTTGTTAGATATCAAAGTTGGAGCCGATCCTCTTCTTGAGGATCGGCTTTTTGCTTGGTGTGAGAATATTCAATGTTGTCGTTCCAGATACCCCGTACTATCAGACGGATTTCTAACTTCGAATGATGAATCCGCGCGAATCATGGCTTGAATGGATGCCTGCGTGATTCCTTGAAAAAAAACACGGAAAAATAATTTCCACAATTTATGGGATAAATGTATATACTATATGGCGTATAAAATAAGGTATATTTTATTCTGTTATATCAAGGAGGTTACTTATGATCGCCACGCCTTGTCATTCCTCTGTACGAGAATGCAGATTTCCTCGCGCTTCCGGTGTCGTTTGGCGTGCAATGTGCATAATGTTATTAGGAGCCATCTTATGGGGCATTGGGCAATCGTTTTCCGTATTCGATTCTTCAGACAGCCTTACACGTTTGCCCTCATGCGCATCGACGGTTCATCCGGTTATTGAATTTCTTTCCGTGAATGGTGAACGTAGGGGTGATTTCTTTGAGTTCAGCGGAGTTTGCAGAAATGTTTCAAACTGCGCCTTGAGAAATGTCGCCGTGTATGTGGAGTTGATAGATTCAAAAGGTTATCTCAGGGATGTGGAATTGCAACCGATATACATCAACCCATTGAATAGAAATGGAGAGTCGCCTTTCAAGGTGATGGTGCCCTATATTTCCGGGATTTGTGGGTATAGGGTGTTCGTGTGCGGCTTGAACGGTAAATCAATTCCCTCCCGGTGATAACCACATTTCCCGTCATGCCTCTTACATGTCGAATTACTGAAAATCACCCTATGGTATTGCCTGCAATAGACATCGTTTTTCAAGTATCCTGCCCATCCTTGTCCGTTTTGCGTGCTATACTTATGAAGATATGGTGCGATCAACTATGAAATGCAATCAAATTGAGGATAGGGAAGGGCTGGGAATTTGGATATCAAGGATCAAGCGGATATATTAAAACGAGGAACTACGGGAATCATTCCCGAGGGAGGACTGGAGCGGAAACTTGAAATGTCCGCGAAGACAGGAAAACCGCTCCGCATTAAATTGGGATTGGACCCGACGGCTCCGGATATCCATCTTGGAACGGCGGTGGTGTTACGCAAATTGCGCCAGTTCCAGAACCTCGGTCATGAGGTTATCGTGATTATTGGCGATTTCACCGCCATGATCGGGGACCCTTCCGGCAAAAGCGAAACCCGAAAACAGTTGTCACCGGAGGATGTGCGGGTGAACGCGGCGACATACGAGGCGCAGTATCACAAAATATTGGATCCAAACCGGACACAAGTGCGGTTCAACAGCGAATGGCTTGGGAAGATGGATTTCTTCCAAGTCATTCAACTATCCGCTCGTATGACGGTGGCTCAAATTCTCGAACGTGATGACTTTGCAAATCGCTTCCGTGAAGGCAGACCGATCGGCTTGCATGAACTTCTCTATCCTCTTTGCCAAGCCTACGATTCCGTTGAGCTTAAGGCGGACATCGAAATGGGTGGCACGGACCAGATGTTCAATATTCTCGCAGGCCGCGTTTTACAGACGCAATATGGGCAAGATCCTCAAACCGCACTCTTCACCCCCCTTCTGGTAGGGTTGGATGGCGTGCAAAAAATGTCCAAGTCGCTTGGCAATTATGTCGGCATATCCGAATCCCCTGATGCTATTTTCGGCAAGTTAATGTCCATCCCCGATAGCGCGATGCGCACCTACTTTGAGCTTGCCACCGAGATTCCCATGCAACAGGTGGAGGAGATGGTGACCAGTTGCGATCGAGGCGCGATGAACCCCAAGGATGCGAAGCGCATTTTGGCAAAGGAGATAGTCTCGATATATCACTCCGCCGAAGATGCGAATAAAGCCGATATGGAGTTCGAGCGAGTGCACGCCAGAAAGGAGCAACCCGATGATATCCCCGAGATGCCTTTCCCGAAAGAGGAGATGAAAGATGGGAAACTCTGGGTATGCAAACTACTTCCATCCATCGGACTTGCGAAGGGAACGGGCGAGGCGAGGAGATTAATAGAGCAAGGCGGTGTTAAAGTGGACGGCAAGAAAATCAACTCCTCCTCCGATGAGTTTTCCGAGGAGGAGTTGAAAGGCAGAGTGGTTCAAGTGGGCAACCGTCACTTTATACGAATCGTCTGATCTTTTGTCACTTTTGTTTTGGATGCGATGGCTTTTGAGGGCACGTTAGTCAACGACCCGCCTGTTGGCGATTCATTGAGCACATATGCCGGCAAAGGTACGGATTTCAATCGATCCGCATACACCGGATGGGGGAGATGCTCCAGCATCTGTGAAATGGTGACAAACTGATAACCCTGTTCTTTCAATGCGGAGATAATTCTCGGCATGGCGATAACCGTGTTTTCCATATCATCGTGCAGCAGAATAATGCTTCCGTTTTCAACACGCCGCATAATTCGATCGTAGATGAAATCGGGCGACTTGTTTTCATAATCCTCCGCCGCACAATCCCAGGACACGGTGACGTATCCCATATTCTTCGCCACTTTAAGCACTTTGTCGTTGTAATTCATCCCCGGCGGGCGCAACAGATGAAATCGCAAACCGGTGATTCGATAAAGGTTGATGTCATTGTTGAGTATTTCGTTATGGATATCCCATGGAGACAGATAGGATAGTCGGTAATGGTCCATAGTGTGATTTGCTAATTCATCCCCATCCTGTACCATCCTCCTGATGATATTGGGATGTTTCTTCATTTTTATCCCTACAAGGAAGAACGTGGCATGGATGTGATTCTTCTCGAATATCGATAAGAGCTGAGGTTCCATGGGAACGTGAGGACCATCGTCTATTGTGATGGCGACCTCTTTCAACGATCGATTCCCATGATACAGGATGTACTTGTTGTAATCGAAAAGGTCCTCTCCTCTCCATCGCCTTATCCAATACATGGGATTGATAGCGTCCGCGATGCTTTCCTTGCGAGTTTGATTCCACCACCATAACGACGGAGCCAGAATCGCTAGTGCGATGATGGCGATAATTAACTTTTTCTTGCGCAATATCATCTCCTTTCATCATATTATATCGGATTGCGATGGGGTAAAGGTTTCCCTGCGGAGGATGAAATTGGTATAATCCAAAAGTAAGTGGTAATTGATCGGGGGGATCCATGTCTATCTTAGATCGCAACGTACCCTTCACATTAAAAAGCATACTTTTTTTGATGGCGATCTGTTTTTGGCTCGCAACGACATTGTCGGCGCATGCAAATAGGGATATTGTCTTTTCCGCCCGTTTCTACGCTCCTCCGGGGCATCATATTTTGACGCATTTTCATTTCTACCGGATAAACCCATTACGCCTAGATTCGTGTGGGTGCTGGGGTGTGATTGGAGATGACTTCAAAGAGCACGTTGCAAGAAATCCAAAAAATGTTTCAGAATGATGCAGGAATCTTCCAAATGGACGCAGAAGTCATAACAGGATAACAGGAAGAGTAGAATTCCATTCATTTCCTCATATTATCAAATTACAAGGAGATAGTAATGCAACGGAAACAAGCACGGGGTTTCTCTCGCAGAGATTTTCTCGCCACATCCATGGTCGGATTGGGACTGGCGGGGCTGCCGGATTGGTTCGTGAAGGAGGCTATGGCGGATGAAAACGAGACGGCATCGAAAGCGACTCGTAAGATCGGACCGAATGACACCATCCAGTTCGCAGGCATAGGGCTTGGTGGCAGTCGCGGCGGGTTCTGTCAGGGGCTTAACGACACACATGCGGCGGCAAATCATCCGGGAACAAAATTAATGGCGTTGTGTGATCTGTGCGGATTGCATTTGGATGAAGCGGCGGCTGGATTTGGCCCGGACGTGGCTAAATACAAGGATTTTCGGGATGTGTTGGCAAGGAAGGATATTGATGCGGTGGTTATAGGAACACCGGATCATTGGCATGTTCTTGTGGCGACGGCGGCGTTGAAAGCAGGGAAGGATGTCTATTGCGAGAAACCGTTAACGTTGACAATCGATGAAGGTAAAAAACTCGTTAAGGTGTGGAAGGAGTCTGGGCGTACGTTTCAAGTGGGAAGCCAGCAACGCTCCGATCCGCGGTTCCGTCTTGCCTGCGAGTTAGTGAGAAATGGCAGACTGGGCAAGATATCCACCGTGGAGGCGCATCTTCCTACCGGACCCACCGGGGGTCCGTATAACGCGGAACCGGTGCCCAGTGATTTCGATTTCGAGATGTGGCTCGGTCCGCGCCCTCAGGTGGATTACAATCAAGTTCGCTGTTTCGGCAATTTCCGACAATACATGGATTATTCCGGCGGAATGATGACGGACTGGGGCGCCCATCACAACGATATCGCTCAATGGGGATTGGGCTATGATCGATCTGGACCAGTGGAAATAGAAGGAACCGCCACCAAGCTCCCGTTCGATGATTACGATCCCTATCGCAAAGCTTGGCAAGACACCCGCATATACGGCAAAAAGGAATCGCTACCCGCCGATCATAACAACTGGTTCGATAACTACCCTGAATTCCGTGTTGTATACACCTATGACAATGGCGTGCAGTTAATCACATCCAATGTCGGTGATAATGGGGTTTTGTTCACCGGAGAGGCGGGATGGATATTTGTAAGTCGGTCCGAAATAAAGGCTAGCGATCAAAAATTGCTGGATGAGCCTCTGCCGCCAGACCATATTAAATTGTATGTATCGAACGACCACATGGGTAATTTCCTCGACTGCATCCGCACGGGAGAGGATACCATATGCGACGCGGAGATAGGGCATAGGTCCGCCACAGTGTGTCATTTGGGGAATATATCCATGGTTCTGCAGCGGAAGCTCCATTGGGATCCGAAAAAAGAGCACTTCGTCAATGACGGTGAGGCGAATCACTATCTGCGCCGTCCGATGCGAAAGCCATGGACCATATAAGTTTGCGTTCATAAAAGAGCAATAAGGGGTGTGCGAATTCATCGCCGCCCCTTATTTGATGGAGAATCGTAATGAAGTGACTGAAAAACGGAGACTGGGGACTGAATGGTGGATAGCTCTTTTACTGACAATTTAATGTCTCAAAAGCGTTTTGCGGTCCCATGACGCCATCACTTGATTTTGCCGCATGGCTGACGGTTATCCTTGATGGAGAGAATAGTGATCACCCAGGATATCATCAAACAAAAGGCGCACAGAATGAATGGGGAGTAATGAGAGTTGAGCCATGGGAGGAAGGAGATGTGTATGGGCATATGCTCATAAAGAACCCCTCCGATCGGTGCGCCGAGCATGGCGCCAAGCCCTTGAGCCGTGCCTACAGCCCCCATGATCGCTCCTCGCTGTCTTGGATCGCAACTGGCGCTGAGATACGCCATCCAGGACGGGAAGGCGATAACGAACCCAATGCCGATGAGCGACCCGCCTATGATCAACGATATCTCACTATGCATCAGAATGAGAAACCACATCGATATTGCGCATATACCCACTCCGTAACGCACCGCCTTGGCTTTCCCGATACGGTCCCCGATAGTGCCTAGAGGCACGGATATTGAGGCGATGATCAGGCAAGGAACAAGAAGGAGCGCACCAAACTGAACTTCTGACATATCCAACTCCGACATGGCGAATAGCTTGACGATCAGCATAATCAACCCAATCCCGAAAAACGTGACAAACGCCATCAATAACATATCGGGAATCTGCTTTAGGCTGTGAATCATATCTTTGAAGCTGAAATGCGGTTCCAAGGGATTTGGGTTGTTCTCATGGTGCGGTTTGACCGAGGGTATCTTCCATAGCGCAAAAAGGGAGGTCATAAGAAACATAAAACTGATGATGTAAAAGGAGGCTTCTCTTGGGTCAATCACATGCTCATGCAGATGAGCGGCGAATAATTTGGGGCCGTGCGACTGCACCAATTTCGGCACTCGCTCCGTGAAAATAGCCGTGAGGTCGTTGGCGGCGCCCCCAAGAAACGGCCCGAGGGCGATTCCGATGAGATAGGTCACATTGAACATGCTCATTGCCTGAGACCTGCGCTCCTCCTCCACAACATCGGCTATGAGTGCCAATGCGGAGGGCCACAGAGCTGCGGCGCCGAGTCCGTCCAATGCGCGGAGAATGAAAAAATAGTATATCTGTGTGGGGTGAACAAGCAAAGTGAGGAGGGATGTGACAGTACTTACCAAGGGTCCGGCAACGATAAGTTTCTTACGGCCAATGCGATCCCCCAGAACCCCAAGCGGGCTTTTCGCCAACCCTTCGCATAATAAGAACGCCGTTCCGATTGCGGCTACGGAGCTAGCTTGGTACCCCATGCTATAGTAGAGATACACAGGCATCGCCGATACGTTCATCATGGCGTAACTGAGTTCCGCAAGCCCCGCCACGATTGCGATAGCGAAAATAGTGGATTGAGCGTTGACCGGTTTTTTATCTTTTGGTGTCATTTGGGTCAAAGATTGCATGGTGAATTCGAGATTCCGCGATTGGGAGAACGTCATACGCACTCTCCCCACAATTCAATACGATCAGTCTATCTTCACCTCGCACCCAGCTTCCGCAGATGCGTAGATGGCATCCATGCATTGAGCAACCATCATTCCTTGCTCTCCGGTGACAAGTGGTTCCTTGTCATGCAGGATACATTCCACAAAGTCCTTGATTTCGGCGTGGTAGACGTTTATATCCCCGCCTGGGTATTCCGGCTTGAACGTCTGCAATGATCCGAGTTTTTCCTTGACTATTGTCAAGGGGTTTGTGATAGCACCCCCTTCCGTGCCGCATAATGTGGAGTTATGCACCTCTTCGGGGATGTTGGCGACAAAACTGGATTCAAGCATGATTGCAGCGCCATTATCCAGTCGGATGATGGCGGATGCAAAATCCTCAACCGTGAAATTCTTGTAATCCCATTGCCCCATGAAGCCAACGATATCGCTTCGCTTGCCGAATTTGGCGTAGGTTACTCCGCTGGCTGCGATTGGCTTGGGATGCCCCATCATCCAAAGCGTGAGATCAAGAATATGCACGCCGATATCGATCAACGGTCCTCCGCCTTGTTTGCTTTTATCTATGAACACACCCCAGCCGGGAATCCCTCTCCTTCGAAGCGATTGGGCTCTCGCCCAGTAGATGTCGCCAAGCTCTCCGTTGTCGATGTATTTCTTCAGCAACTGATTGGATCGTGAAAATCGACTGCAGTATCCGATTTGAAGGATTTTTTTCGCCTTTTTCGACGCATCCACCATCAGTTTGGCTTCGGCGGCGTTCATGGCGATGGGTTTCTCGCAAATCACGTGTTTTCCGGCTTTCAGAGCGAGAACGGTGGGGTCCATATGCACGTAATTCGGTGTGCACACGGATACCGCATCCACCTCCTCCATCGCTAGTAGATCCTTGTAATCTTCGAACGTGTTCTTGACATTGTACTTTTCAGCGGTGCGTTTCAACGCTGCGGGGTCAATATCGCAGAGGGCTACGATTTCGCACATATCCGGAATTGCCGAATATCCTGGCAGATGTGCGCCGTTTGCAATTCCTCCTGTTCCAATAACGCCTATTCCAATCTTCTTTTTCTTTTTCGCCAACGGATTATCTCCTTTGCTTATGGAATTGCCTTTCAGAAGTGTGTTATTCCGATATTCAATAGATTTTGAGCCTCATCGCTTTTTGAATGGCGAACATTGAGCCGAATTGCGCGAAAACCATCATCAATAGTGTGTAAATCGTCATCAGGACGCACAGGTCGCCGGAATAGGCGATGAAGGACTCCCCCGCGCAACATGAGCCTATCACAAAGTAAATTGCCGCCCCCGTTAATGCTCCCTGACGCATCGAGCGCAATATCATATCCTTCTTGTCAGGGTTATTACGGATAGCGAAATGAGTGTGAATGGATGAGACGATGAAAGCTGCAAGGGGAAAAAACAAAAGGAACGAGCCGGAATTTCCGTTTAAAAAAACACATCCCTCATATTCGGGAATGTTGCCGGCCACCATGTATAGAAAATTGACAATTACCATCGCGAATGCAGTGAAAAAGGCTGCGCTCGCTAACATTCCGTATCTCTTCAAAAAAAACATGCCCCCTCCTTGTACACGATTATCGAACAGGGAAACTCGGAGAGCGTTCAAGACGTTTGGTTCGAGTTGTGGCGGCAAATCTTTCAGATTGCCAATCCATTTTATCACATTGCATCTCTCTTTAGCAAGAAATCATCCCCATCTCGGATTGGAAAACATTAAGAAACGGCGCGTTGCGGCTGGCGTGGTCGCAACGCGCTGAATGGTAGATTCGACCTCTATTTGAAATAGACGGGCTCACCCGTTCTGGAGGAAGTGTAGATCGCCTCCAGAATTTCAGTGACCTTCAAAGCCTGTTCGGGGAGAACGGTTGGGTTCTTGTCCTTGATGACGGCTTCAATCCACTGGCGTGCTTCCTCATGCTCGGGTCGGGTGCTGGCGCCCTCGTAGAACGCAACGCCGCCGGCGGAGAAGTCCGGCTTGGTGATATATAGGCGGCTGTCCTTTTCACCGTTGATGCGTAATCCATCATGAAAATCGATGCCCGCTTCAGAACCGCAAAGTACGCATCGCGCCTCTCCCACATGCAGGTAGTTGATCGCCCAAGTGGCTTCCAGATTGATGGTAGCGCCATTCTTGAAAGTGATGAAACCGAAAGCCGCATCCTCAACGGTGAACTTCTTGGGATCCCAAGGTCCCCATGCGTTCGCCGCATTCTTTCGTGGGGCGAGTTTGCGATAGGTGGTTCCAACAGCCATTTTTGGCTCGTAGTTGTTCATTAGCCACATTGTCAGGTCCAAAGCATGGGTTCCGATGTCGATCAGAGGTCCCCCGCCCTGTTTTTCCTCGTCCAGAAACACACCCCATGTGGGAACAGCCCTGCGTCGGACAGCCTCCGCGCGCGCGTAGTAAATATCCCCCAGTTCCCCTCGCTCGCAGATTTTTTTCGCGTACTGCATCTCAGCCGCCTGGCGGGTTTGATATCCGATCGTAAGTTTCTTGCCGGTTTTTTGTGCGGCGGCGAGCATCGCTCTTGCCTCTTCGGAGGTTTTCGCCATCGGTTTTTCACACATTACATGCGCTCCGGATTCCAAGGCGGCGACTGTAATGGGCGAATGCAGATTGTTTGGCGTTAAAACGTGAACGACATCAAGGTTCTCCTTGGATAGCATCTTTTCGTAATCAAGGTAAACGGTGGAACCTTTCACGCCGTACTGCGCTGCGGCTTTATCCGCCCTCTCCTTGATGATGTCGCAGAAAGATACCAACTCCACATCCTTAAGTCGTGACAGGCTGGGAAGATGTTTCCCTTCGGCGATGCCTCCGCAACCGATAATACCCACTCGCAATTTTGATTTGGGCATAATAGCTCTCCTTCTTTATCTATGCATGTTTGCATGGACCATCCATTTCGTCACACCGAACGGTCTCAATGGAAACCATATCCCATTATACCCATTCCGCTTTTAAAGGAGTAGCGTATGAGCGTATGAGTGAGAAGAAAATATCGAACTATGCAATCGCTAAGCGCCAGCGGGAAAGTGATGGGGTTCAAAGGACGGGTGCGAATGAACCGCTCTCCCTAAAGAACGGAGACGATAAGCGTATTACTATGTGTGCGATTCTCGAGGGTAAGTTGGTTCGAAATTCATCGCGAAAGAACGAATATTCCCTATTCCTTAATCTCGTTGGCTGATCTCGCGCCGATGCTTTGCAGCCAATCCGCTAATTCCATCGCAACTTCGCGTCGAGCCGTGTCCAAAGGGGTGAGTTGCTCCCACGGCGGCAACCAATTCAAATCAGCGCCGTGATCAAGGAGATATTTGGCGGCTGTTCTTTGACCACCGTGACAGGCATACCAAAAGGCGTGATTAATATTATCCGGGGTGGGTGGGGGATTACGGTTAAAACGCGCATCCAACCGGTCCATCAAACCGAGCGCGGCGGAATGGTGAATATCCGTAAAGGCGCCTCTCTCGACCAGGCGTCTAGCCGCCTTCCATTGACCGAAACCGACCGCATCACTCAATGGAGAGCCACCTCCAATTACGGCGCCTTGCGCATCGATGTCAGCGCCGCAATCAAGCAATGCGTCAATCGCATCCACGTCGTCGGAACTCGCCGCCCAGTGTAGCGGGGTTTCTCCCACATCGCCTCCCGTGGGGGAGTTCACCTCGGCTCCGGACGCAACTAGTAGCCTGATGGTTACCGCCACATTGGGAAAGTGTCCGGGCCAATCGGTTGCGATATGCAAAAGCGTCCTTGAACCTTTTCCGTCGTGGATTCTAGCGGTAGCCAAATTCCGATTAGAATGTAGCAGACGCCTCACTGAATCGATGTCACCGAGTTGGATCGCAGTCACGATTTTCGTGGCAAGCGAATCGTTAGACTGCAGAAGCATTCGTTGGGTTTCCTTCCCATTGCAAGTAAAAGGCTGACGCCAACAATTATCCCATAGAAGCGATGTCGGTTGGTGGAATTTGTAATTCTTTGAAGCATCGTAACACATGTCAGCTTACTTCCAAATACGGCATGTACACTAATTTTGCTTCGGAATACGCGAAACCAAGTATTTTCCAGTTCATCTTAAGAGCCATAGGTCCTCCATCTTACAGAGGTTAAAAAACGGGTCGCCAATTCGAGCGACCCGCGTGAAACGCCTTTTCGAATCCAAGATATCCTATTTGATGGTTTGCAGTTCAATGCTACGCGGGGGAAGGGATATTCCATTCTTTTTGACCGTTTGATCCGTGTAGTTGAGCCACAGCAGTTTATCGGAAGCCAGGAGTGTGCAGTACACTTGATCTTCCACGCCATCCGCCTTTATCATCGTTTTGGTCTCTGGGGAGAGTTCCGGGGCGTCGCGAAGTTGATTCACAATAAAATCTCGGTATGCCGATCCGCTCGCATCACCATTGAAGGTCAGAACCCTTCCGCCATCGCCCTTTAAGACGAGATCATCCATACCCTTTCCTTCCACGGTACGCAGCTTCCCCATGCTGGTTGGATACAGAATAACTCCGCCCTGCGTCCTCCAATCCGCGATTCTTTTCCAGGTGTCCGCCTCGGCGGTGGAACCGTTCATCAGGATCAAGGCTTTGATGTTTTTCAGACCGCCATCTCGAATCTGACCGTCGCTCATGTAATCGAAGTTGAAGCGATCGAAGAGCGGCTCATAATACTGCAGGCTATGCAGACCGTGATGCATGACATCCGTTTCGGGATAATACACGGCGATCTGTACGACAGGTGTTTGATCGGTGAAGTAATGGGCGTACTTGATAAAATTCTGCAGGTTTTGCGGGTTGGCGTTGAAGACATTATCCTGATAGTAATGCAAGCCGAGCGCACCAGACGCTTCTGCGTTGTAGATGCGCGCAACCACTCCGTTTTGATCCACCCCTCCCGCAGGCTCGAAGGAGAAGTAGGCTCCGTATTGATTGCATGCGGAGGCGACCCATCGCGTGATGGCTACGTTTAGCCGATAATTGCTCCCTTCGTTGGTGATCCGCACTCCCGCTCCCGATTCCGCTGCGACTTTCGACTGCTCTCCAAAATCGGATCCCAGCATGGGATTGGAATCTCCACCGGTGCATAGGTATATATCCCCTTTGGGGAAGTATTTTCGAGTGGTTTGAAGCCAGAAACTCGCCCAGTCCGTCATGGAACCCACGTACCAGTGCATGAAATCGAGCCAAGCGCGATCGTTCGGAGCCTCCGCCTGAAGCATAGGTTGCACTGAGGCGAGATGAACATTGGGATCGTTCCAGGCCGCCTGAATATGGGCGTCATCCTTGTATTTTTTCGTCAGCCACTCCCGAAAACTCTTGATGGCGTAGGGATCACCCGCCCAGAAGCCCATATGCGTGTGATAAGGACCATGGATATCCGCTGTCCAGTCGTTGCCAGTCGCGGGATATATCGCCTCTCCATAGTTTCCCGTGATTCCCAACAGGATGGATTCAATCACCCCGCTGTCGCCATAATGCTCGCAAAAAGCCCGGATGAACTTCGCCACCTGTTCACGCATGGCTGGGTTCCAGAGGGATTGTACGTCGCACTCCTCGTGATGCTCCAAGCAGACGTATCCCTGATATCCCTTTTTCTTGTAAAACCAATCCGGAATCGAGTAAGCGCTGCCTACGATGAGAAACGGCACCCATTTGATGTGCTCCTTTTTGTAGAGGTTCACATACCCGTCGTAGATGCTCCAGTCGTATTTTCCCTCCTCCGGCTCGCAGAGGTTCCAGCGCACGTACACCTCGTGGCTGGTGAATCCCACCGATTTGAAGGCGGGGATTCTCTGAGCGAGCGTCTTGATGTTCGCTTTGGCGGTCGCCAAGGATGTCGGATCAAATCCGCCGAAAATCATTTGCTTTCCTTCGCCGATTGTCACCATTTTGGGATAACTCCTTTGGGACGTGTTTTGCAACGTGTCCCACAATTGAGGTTTGGTGTTTGAAACCTTTACGGATGCGATTTCCAAATCCGATCCATGAAGACGGAAATCCGCGCCGCCATTCTCCCCTCGCAAAAAACGGGGTTTGTCGAGCTTGAAAATCACGGTCTCCCATTTGCCGCTACCGAAATGCATGCCTCCCGCCTGGTCATCCGCGGGTAAGTATCTAGCCTGAAGCGATTCGCCTGTGTCGCTGTCGTAATCCAAGGCGATGCCTCCCCCGAACTCCGTGTCAAGGTATCGTACCACTACAAAGACGGGATTCTTCGATAACGATGGGTTAGCAGGGTCGATCTGAAAGTAGAGGTATTGGGACGCGGGTGTTTCTCCGGGTTTGTTTGTGAGGCAGATTACACCCGCCTTTTCGTTCAACAGGGTCACTCCGTCCGCTCCGCTAAGGGAGCGGATACCATTCTCGACGGGTTGTCCGTTTTCAATGTACCAGGAAATATCCGCCTTTGGGGCTTGGAGGACAAACGATAAAAAAATGGCTGCAAATGTCAGTGGAATAAGTAAACGCATCCGGGTCGCTCCTTGAAGAGAATTGAAAATGTTCAAATGGAAATACGGCTGATTATCCATTCCGTCAGCCTCGTCATGCCTGAATTATGAACGAATGGGTCTTTTTTTAATATCACGTAAAAGTGACAAAGGGCGCATTTTTTATTTTCGTTGCAGAAAGCATGACTTCGAATTGGTTTAAGACTATTTTGAATGCCACTCCAATTTGCCGATTAAGCGAAGTTCGCACGGCAAAAGCAGGCGCTTTGGAGCGGGACGCCCTCCTTCCCGCAAACGCAAAGATGAAGCGGTGGTCTTGATCTCGCATACGCCCTTGCCGCCTAAATAGAGGAGCGCTCCATTGACAGCATAGCTTATCACTTTGATTGTCACCACTCCCGTTTTTCCGAGGGGTTTGACCGCAATGGGCACTCGATAGATATCGGCTACCTCGTTTTCTTTGAGGATAACCGAGCCTAGAGCGGTTACCTTGTCATTCAATTTGCACCTATTCACCACAGGGATGGAGACCGGCTTGCCGCTCTTCACCAAAATCTCCGCAAGCGGCTTCGTTGTGACAGGGAAGGGGTAGGAGACGTTCATTGGAAAGTGGGGCGGATGCACCATGCGAATCCAGTTGATTGGGAGTTTCGCGGGATACAGGATGATCGCAGGTGCGGGATTGGCGGTGATGGTGGGAGCCGCGACGCCTTTCACTTCGGTAAACATTTTGAATCGAGCCTCATATGGGGCAGGCATTCCTAGTTTCGCCATCACCGGACGATAAACCGACAACGTGGGAGAGGCGCTGTTGATCCAGATGATGTTTCCCCGCTGAAGCGACAAAGGAACACGACTTTTCGCCCATGTCGTCCATGATAACACCTTCGCCTCAGGTAGGATAGGGAAGATTTGGGAAGTGGTGTCTACGGGTGATTGAGAATATCGCGCATTTAGGGACAGCCTCAAAACTCCGCCTTGCTCTGATAGAACTTTCAATGATCCCTGCGGCCATGTGGAGTTCGGACCGTTTTGAAAACTGGAACGGTACTCCCAGAACTTTGCGGAGTTAAAGTTGACGCGAGCGCCCACGTTGCCATTCTTGTCGGTGAAGGTGGCGTCGGCGAAATCCCCTTGGAAGTTTCCAGGCACGCCGGTGGCGTTCAGAATCAGCGTGATTCCAGTGATCTTCACGATAGGCTTATGGGCGTAAGCCTCCAGTATCTCCTTGGCGTTCCCTGTTCGTTCCGTCCATTTATCGCCGGTCACCTGCCAATCCAAGGGGCTTCCGTTGTCGTGGTTTTCATAGATATTGCCATCCGCATCAACACCCTGAAATCGAACCATGTAGAAAGTATTCAGACTGTTGCGCACTCGGATATGGACAATAGGATATTTGTTCGGGTCAACCTCCACCTTTTGCACCGCGCCTACCCACTGATTACCTGGCGGCGGCGGGGATCCTGCAAGAGGCTGGATACGCTTGCCTGTTGTGAAAAGGCGAGTGAGTGGGTTCGATTGGGAGGCGTCCGGAGCAAAAAATAACACATGTGTTTTCTTTTGGTTGGCAATTCGAATGAGTCGTTGTTGGAGTGACTGGCTTATATTCAGAGCGGTGACGATCAGGATTTTGGCGGAATTTAGGCGCGGTTCATTCGCCTGAGCCGGCAGAATCACATCCGCTTGCGGGAAGAGATAGCGGTAATAGTTCAGGAGATTAATCTCCGAATCATACCAGGCATTGGGGCGTTTTTGGCTATCGGGATACAGGTCATCGGCGATGATGATGGCTTTTGGCAAGGGGTTCAAGGTTTTTTCCGCCTTTAAGTGTTTCACTATGGCGGATAAAGCCCGATACCGCCAATCGCCCCATGTGGTATCGGGGAAGATGTGCTCGCCCTCGTAAAATTCGTTCCAGCCGTAATTGAAGACAAGCTCCGGATTGCCTACTTCGGCAAGCCGGAGGTCTGTTTCCAAATATCGCAGATCATCATTGATCGTTCTCGCCGGGCGTCCACCCGCCACGGCGCCCGCATCATCGTAAGAGGCAATCAGGGTAACCGATTTCGCGCCAATCTGTATTTGGTTTCCCCACCAGCCGAATGTGTATGAACTGATTTGGGGGAAATGCTGAAAGGCGTATATCTGAGGAAGCGCGTTCGTGGAGGTCCAATAGATGTGTACGGGCGCGTTGAGTTGCGATTGCAATCCGCTAAGGAGGGTTTTGTAAAAGTGATCCCATTGGGCGATGTTATTAAAGGCTGTGTCGAACTGGTAGGCGTAGAAGATGATAGGGAGTGCCCCGTCCTCCTCTCGCAGCCAAAGGTTGCGGGGAATTCGGTCATAAAACGAAACGATGTCATGAATGACGAAATCACGGAAAGCGTCTGTCGGCTGAATGTAATTGGCTGCGCCGCCGTGACGGATCTCCATGTCGTAGAACATCGCTGTCTTCATATGGGTCGCTTTGATTGCGGAGACGAACGCATTCGAGGGCTGCACTCCGTACCACTCGTAATGGATGCCGTCGAACCCAGCCTGATGGATCATCCGCATTTGAATGGCGTAATAGGGTTCGGTTTCACCGATCTCATCCGGTTGGATGCCGTATCTTTGCCATTCGGGGTGATAGGTCCACTGTTGCTGGTAAGAAGAGAAGGAGCGCTGTTGATTGACATGATACCAATCAAAGAAATGCGTGGTGTAGATCGGTCGCGCGTATGCGACAATGGAAGCAGTGCGGAAGAATATCAAAGTCAATATAAGGACTGATGATTTCCGAATATTCACGTCATGCCTCCATTTCCATTTGATGTGTTAGCCCCTTCGGAACATTTAGATGTTGTAACTTTAGGATCGCACCACTTAGGAAAAAGATTTGGATGGTATATTGAAGATGCGGTCATGACTCATTATCCATTTAAGATATCCCATGAAAACCAATTCGCCGCATACTAAGAATAGTGACATCAAATCATCGCAAATCGCAAATCCTCACGCTTTGGTGCTTGCGGTTCTTAGCGCATTTTTGGCAACATTCAGTCTTCCACCGTTTGGTTTCAAGGTTTTCGCTTTTCTAGCGTGGGTTCTCTGTTCATTATCATTCACAAAGGTACGATGCGGCAATCCTTCTATTTCGGCATGTTGCAGGGCTTTCTCTATTACGGTTCCACTCTGATTTGGTTCACCCGCATTTTCGGTCTGGCGGCGATATCGCTTTTCGCTATCCTCGCGTTCTTTGTAGCGCTGTTTTGTCTTATTGCTTGCGCTCTGAAATGGCGCATGCGTCACCCATTGATTGACGCTATGCTGATGGCGACATTATGGACGGGCATCGAATATTATCGCTCCGAATGGTTTCCTTTGCACTTTTCGTGGGCGACACCTGGCGTGACTGTCGGTCCGGACTGGTTCACCCCCTATGTGGGAGCATACGGTGTGAGTTTTCTCATTGTTTTCGCAGGTGTATTATTTTCCAGGATTCGGGATATACCGTTATGGAATCAGACCTTCGCTGTTCTTGTCTGCATTTTACTTTATTTCCCTTTACCGAAAAAATATCCTGTTAATCCAGTCAGGGTCATAGCAGTTCAGAAGGAGGACGCTCCTCTGGAGGATTACATTACCGCGACACGCAAATGGAGGTTCTATCATCCAGAATTCGTGGTATGGCCGGAATATGCCATACCGGAGGATATTAGACGGGTGCGTACGGATGAAAAGAAGATTATGCAGATGGTGCGTGATATGAAAACAGTTCTCGTGTTTGGCACCAGGACGGATACCGGTAACCGGCTAGGAGATTGGAGAAACACTGCGCTTGTCGTAAATCCGCATGGCGAACTTGGTCGTTATTATAAAAACCGACCGGTTCCATTGTTTCAGGAAGGCATTCCTGGAACCCATGCCGAGCCCATATCCACGCCCATGGGAACTATCGGAACGCCAATATGTTTCGATAACGACTTCGAGGAGATTGATCGGAAAATGGTGGCGAAGGGCGCTCAATTGTTGCTTGCCCCCAGCATGGACGAGGCATCTTGGTCACGCACGGAACATCTTCAGCATGCGCTTCAATTCCGTCTTCGCGCTGCCGAGAATAGGAGATGGATGCTGGTCGCTTCCAGTTCAGGGTTGACGGAGATCATTGATCCGGATGGAAGAATGCACGGTTTCCTTCCAATGATGCAACCCGGTGTACTCGCGGGAGAGGTCGAGATGATTAGCGCAAGAACATTTTACAACAAGATCGGATGGATAGGAGGGCCACTATGCTTCTTCATGAGCCTGTTTCTGATTACCGACTCGCTTTTCTGGATGGGTTTGCAGCGTATTGCAAGGCGATTATCTCATGCATAAAGGCGATGATCACACTCAAAGATGCAACTCTCTTTTCGACATTCCGTTCTTATTGAAATCAAGTTCAAAATATGTTCGGCGAATGGAGCGGGCAACCACTATGGTCGAGCCTACTCCACCGTAACGCTTTTCGCAAGGTTGCGCGGCTGATCTATGGAGCAACCCTTCTCCTTCGCGACATAATACGCCAGCAACTGCATTGGTACCATGGATAGGATCGGCATGAACGGCTCCAACGTGACCGGGACGGAGATCACCGCATCCGCGCAGTCGGGAGCGGGAACATCCTCGCGTAACAGAGCCACTACGAACCCCTCCCTTGCCTTCACCTCCTTCAGGTTACTGATCATCTTCTCATTCGTATGAGGTTGTGTACAGAACCCGATTACCGCCACGCTGGGCTCCACAAGCGCCAAGGGACCATGTTTCATCTCGCCTGCGGCGTACGCCTCCGCATGTATGTACGATATCTCCTTCATCTTCAACGCCGCCTCCATTGACGCAGCGTAATCGTATCCGCGCCCGAGATAGAAGAAGCAATTGTGATCCCTCAATCGTAAGGCGAGGTCGTGGATTTGATCGCATTGGGAGAGAATATCATTCACCTGATCTGGCAAGACGCGCAATGCGGAAATCATTTTGATGCGCTCTTCCTCAGCCAAGCCATGATCTTGCGAAAGATAGATGGAAAGCAGGGAGAGGGCGGTGAGTTGCGCAAGATAAGCCTTGGTGGATGCTACGCCGATCTCCGGCCCCGCCTGAGTGTAGAGTACCGCGTCAGCCTCCCGTGCAAGCGTGCTCCCCACCACATTCACGATGGCGAGTGTTGCGGCTCTCTTGCGCCGCGCCTCACGCATCGCCGCCAGCGTATCGGCTGTCTCCCCGCTTTGACTGATCAGCAATACAAGCGTCTCTTCATCCACTAACGGGTCTGAGTAGCGAAACTCCGAGGCGACAGTGGCGTCAACAGGTCGTTTGAGCGTCTTTTCCAATAGTCTCTTGCCCACCAATCCCGCGTGATACGCTGTGCCGCATGCCACAATGCTTATCCGTCGGATTCGGTTCCATTGCTCCGAAGTGAAGTTCACATCCGGCAAGACCACTCTTGAATCTTCGGTGATCCTTCCTCTGAGCGTGTCGCGAACGGTGCGAGGCTCCTCATTTATCTCCTTTAGCATGAAATGATCGAAACCGCCCTTTTCAGCCGATTGGTCATCCCAAGTGACATCGAGAATGCTCCTGTTCAAAGGATTCCCGTCTAGATCGAAAATCCGCACGCTCTTCGATGTGATCAAGGCGCAGTCGCCATCCTCCAGAACGATTACCTTTCGGGTGAAGGACATCACAGCGGGGATATCCGACGCGAGGAAGTTTTCCTCCTCTCCCAATCCGATGACAAGTGGGGAATCCTTACGCGACACGAAGAGAGAATCCGGAATCAGCGCTGAGACGATGCCCACCGCGAACGAACCGGAGACCTTCTTCAGGGCTATCCGACAGGCTTGCACGAATTCCTCCGAGGTGGGGGATACCGAGGGCAAAGCTGCTTCGATGAGATGCGCGATCACCTCCGTGTCCGTCTCGGAGTTGAAAATGTGACCCGCTTCCTGAAGTTCGGAACGCAACTCCGCATAATTTTCGACGATGCCGTTGTGAACCACGGCTATGCGACCGGTGCAATCGCAGTGCGGATGCGCGTTGGCTTCGTTTGGTCGGCCGTGAGTCGCCCATCGGGTATGCGCCACGGCGACATTGGAGGTGAGATTATGCATTCCTCCGTTAATGCTACGCTCCAAATTGGCGATCTTCCCCACGGCCTTATGCACATGCACCCTATCTGCCAATGGATACGCTACACCGGAGCTGTCATAACCCCGATACTCCAAACGCTTCAAATTGGCGAGGGCGATGGGGACCGCATCCCCCTGACCTACATAACCGGTGATTCCGCACATTTATTGCTCCTTCTTTTTCCGTAACATGACCGATATCCGATCCTAACGCTCAATTCGTTCTATTCGACCCCGTCCGCATCTTCTGTGTGGATACCACTAAAATCGGGATTGGTTTGGGTGTATTCGAACACAAAACTCGCTCTTTGAGTGAGAAGATTGAGCGTTTCGATTTGGGAATGCTGCAACTCACTGGTAAAAAGATGAATTTTCTTCCCCTTTAGCAGCGTTTCCGATGTGAATGCCCAGGGATGACGCGCACCCAGCTTGGATGAGTCCGCCGCAAGAATGATCTCAGGGGCGCGGGAGATAAGTTGCTTGAGAAAAGCTGCCTCCTCGGCTCTCTGTGAGTAAAGCTCCAATAAGCCCGAATCCGCATTCGGCGCAATTCCGCTGCAACCGAGAATCAGGAGAGAAGGGTGGAAATTGCTAAGAGTTTCCTGAGAGTGGAAAGCGCAATCCTCATCGTTGTAAACATCCCCCACGATACCCGTTTTGATCCCTGCGGAGGTGAACTCTAAAAGGGCGGGAAGGCTGTTGGTGAAGGCGATCAATCCTTTTGGGCTTTCGTTGTTAAGATGTGCGCGGTGAATCTCCTTCGCCACGAAATAGGTGGTGGTCCCAGCAGTAAGAAGAATGGCGGAATTGTCGGGGATGACTTTGACCACCGCTTTGGCGATGCCGAGTTTGCAAGCCTCATTGCGGTTGAGTTGCGAGGTGAAATAGCTTGCGCCGAAACCTTTGCGGAGCAACACCACTCTGCCCCTGTGGATCTCAATCTGCTCGACATCAGCCAGAAGATTATGCAAAAAATCTATGTCCCGCCGTATTGAGCGCTCATCCACCTTGAATTTCGATGCGCATTCAGCGAGTTCAATCCCAACCGGTTCAGTGTATAATTGATGTAGGAGACGCATTCGTCTCGAATCCGTTTTATCGCTCAACGTTGCCACACCTTTCAATGTATAGATACCTATTATATCATAAATGTGTCATCTATTATAATATTATTGTCAAATAATTTTATCATACTGACAATATAATATTTAAGCATGACAGAAACGAGGCGAATAAGCATGAACAAGTATGCCATCATAGGTGGAACCGGCGCCGAACATCTTCTATCCTCTGCGGAATGGGAGGATATTCTGATCTCCACGCCATATGGTGATGTTCTTTTGAAGGAAGCCGATTTTGAAGGCGAGAAACTGACACTCCTTTTGCGTCACGGCGAACAGCATCAATATCCGCCTCACCTCATCAACTATCGAGCGAACATCCTCGCATTGCGAAATCATGGTGTAACGGATGTATTTGCAGCTAACGCCGTCGGATCCTTGCGGATTGATCTCCCCCCGGAATCGCTCATTTTGCTCAGTGATTTCATCGATTTCACCCATGGACGTCCGTTAGACCTAGGGGAGACAAGTAAGATGACGCATACGGATTGCTCCGAACCCTATTCCGCCGAATTGAGAACCACTCTATTGGAAACATCGGCGGAGATCGGCACGCCTCTTTTTCCGCGCGCGGTCTATCTGTGCACCAACGGGCCAAGATACGAATCTCCCGCCGAGGTGCGGTTGTTCGGCGAGTGGGGCGCCGACGTGGTGGGGATGACGGGATTGCCCGAGGCGTATCTTGCCAGAGAGGCGAACATGAGGTACGCCTGCGTCGCCGTGGTGACGAATTACGCGGCGGGACTGGATGCGAAGGCGATACGGCATGAGGATGTGGAGAATATCATGCGGCAAAAGAATCAGGAGATATTTGAACTCTTCCTCTCCGCAATTCGATTCGCAAAAAATAACCCCTCGCAATGAAACGAGGGGATGCGCGTCGGGGGCGACGGGTTATCTTCGAAGCATTTGACGCATCTCGGTAAGGTTGCCCGAATTGGCGAGGGCCTCCTCCTGAGTGATAACACCCGCCTTAAAATATTTGATAAGGCACTGGTTCATTGTTTGCATGCCCCAATAGGTTTCAAGACCCGCCTGCCGTATCTGTGCGTATATGTCCTCGGATTTTCCCTCCTCGAGCATCTTGGAGATGGTCGGGGTGACGATCATCACCTCCACTCCGGCTACTCGGCCCGTGCCGTCAGCCTTGGGGATGAGCTTTTGAGAGACGACGCCTCTCAAGGAGACTGATAGGCGCAACCAGAGAAGCGGTCGCTCGTGAGGGGGGAACATATTGGAGAGGCGGTCCAATGTTTCCGCCGCGCTGGATGTGTGCACCGTGGCGAAAACAAGGTGACCCGTTTCCGCAGCTTGCAATGCGACGTTCATCGTTTCGATATCGCGCATCTCTCCCACGAGAATCACGTCCGGAGCTTGTCGCAAAACACGTCTTAAAGCCTCCTGGAAATTATCCGTATCAATTCCAACCTCGCGTTGGGAGATGATCGCCATCTTATCGGAGTGAACATATTCCACGGGATCCTCAATGGTGACGATGTTAACCGGTCGACTGGAGTTGATCATGTCTATCATCGCGGCAAGGGTGGTTGTTTTACCCGATCCGGTGGGACCAGTTACCAAGACAAGCCCATTGCGTTGCTTGGTGAAATCACCAATGGATGTTGGCACTCCTAACTCCTCCAAGGGGCGGATACGCAACGGAATTAAACGAAGCACAAATCCCACCGAGTTTCGCTGCATGTAGATACTAGCTCGTATTCGCACAACACCTTCAAGGGTGAAGGAGAGATCCATTTCATGATGCCGCTCGAATTCCTCTATCTGACGCCCCGTCATCTTCGAATACGCCAGATTGCGCGAATCATCCTCCGTGAGCATGGGGAACTGTTCAAGGGGAACAATTTTGCCGTGAACCCGAATTGCCGGCTTTGCGTTGGCGCGAACAAACAGATCGGAAGCCTCAACTTCATGAGCCGCAAGTAATAATTCATCAACGGTGAGCATTCTATCACTCCTTCATTTAATCTTAGATATTCTACCTGCAAAAATATGTTGGCTGATTCGTTTTCATTTAAAATGAAAATCATTGCTGAATCGCATCGGTAGTCCAAACACTTTTTTGCATTAAACGCGGTTACCCTGTTGACGCAATCATATATGCAAACTCGTTCATCTCGCTCAAGCGAGTTCAACACTGTGACGCCTATTCCTTACGCACGCCTTTTCGAGAAAAACGAAGGATGTAAAATGCGAGCATTGCAAGCCCAACGCATCCGCCAATAATCATCCAAAGCGCAAAAGGGGCGAGAGAGCCAAAACCGTGCTGTGTTTGTTGTGTTTTTGTAATGAGATGTTGGATGAGCGGAAGAGTGGGAAGCGGGTCTGAGTGATTGGTGATGCGAAAAAGATAGCGATAAGGACTGCCATATTGGATCAATTTCACGGACATCCCGGGGGCGGTAAAATCGAAAAGTCCGTCGAAATGAGTATCCATCTGCTCCATGTAAATCACTTCGAATGTGTCGAAGTCCGAGAATGTGTTAAGGAATGGTTGCAATATGAACGCTCCATTTTCCTTAAGTAACGGATGATCCAATAGGAGTGTGGCTGATGTTTGTATGGTGGTCGATCCCGGTGTCATCCCCTTTAGTTGGTCGTCATGAATCTCCACGGAGAGTACGCGCCAGCCCGTAAAACTGATCAGGTAATTAAGTCGCTGCTTAACCTCCTGTTTGGGAATCCGCTTCGAAAAAGTGACGGAGATGATGGCGTGCGGTTGGTTTGGAACGATAAGAATGATCACATCGGAGGGATAGGAGTTGTTTTGCGACCGTGCCGGTGCAATCACATAGAGCACACAAAGGAGTACAAGGACGATAGGGAAAAACACTTTTATCAACCACTGTCCCTGTTTATAGGTATTGCAACGCTTTCGAATATCAATCATTAATGGGAAAAAGAGGCGCAAATCGGTTCCATCATTGTCTTTCAGTGATATGTCACTATTTATTATATACCATACGCTTACAGGAATGGATCACGGGGCTGGATTTCGCTGCATCTCACTTGGACGCATCATGTTCAGGTATCTCGCTCTTTGAAGCGCATGATCCACGATGGGAAGAGGGTAAGTCCGCCCCAGGATCACTCCGCATTTCATTTGATCGTCGTGGGGTATCATCCATGGTTTGTGAATGAGTGAAGATGGGATATTGTTTAACTCCGGTAGGTATCGCTTTACGTAGGTTCCATCCGCATCAAACTTCTCGCCTTGAAGAGTGGGATTGAAAATACGAAACCAAGGCTGAGCATCCGTGCCGGTGGATGCCGCCCATTGCCATCCGCCGTTGTTGCAGGAAATGTCGCCATCGGACAGATGAGTCATAAAATGTTTCTCACCCACACGCCAGTGCGTCAAAAGACTTTTGGTCAAAAACGAGGCTGTGATCATCCGGACGCGATTATGCATCCAGCCCTCTTGAAGAAGCTGACGCATGCCTGCATCCACAATGGGGTATCCTGTTTCCCCTTGCCGCCAAGCATCGATCAACGTTTGATCGTTCTCCCAGGGGATAGTATTCCTCGTCATCTTGAAATCATTTGAAAGTACATGGGGAAAATGATGGAGGATGGAATAATAGAAATCTCTCCACGCAATTTGCCTCAGGAAGACCGCAGCGGGCGAAATTCGACCTTCCATTGTGCTGTTTTGCTCATTCAGACACCGCCAAGCCACCAGCCTTGGAGAAACAGCTCCCAGGTTCAAGAATGCGGATAAACGAGAGGTGCCATCAATGCCGGGATTATCGCGATGAGTGGGGTATGTATCAAGCCCTTTTTCAAAAAAAACATCCATTGTCTTTAATGCGGATAACTCCCCGACCTCCTTGGCGGAAGCGTTGACAGGCGTAGGGATATCATTTCCCATGATCTTGGAAAGATTGACCGGCGAAGGGATATGATGCGGACTTGGAAGTGGTTGGGATATATGCAAACCGCTCCATGCTCTGTAATAAGGACTGAACACCGTGTAGGGAGCGCCGCTCGATTTTAACACCTCTCGCACATGTTGCACTGTCAATCCGTCCGATGGAATCATCCTCAAGCCGTTATCCTTTGCCCATAACGAAACTCTCTCTTCCAAGGCGATTTCGTTGGGTTCGACTTGCTCCTGATAATGGATCGCTTCGAACGGCAGGATATGTTTTATCATTGTGAAAAGTTCGGTTGGCTCTCCGGAGAGAATCACCAATCGTGTTCCACAAGCATTAAGCTGTCGATCCAATGCCCATAGGCACTCATCAATCAGCTGACGTTTTCCGGGCGAGATGGGGAAAGGAAGAGAATTGGGGTCATCCCGTATGTACAGGGGAATCACTTCAATTGATTCTTGAACGGCGTTCCATAGCGATGGGTTGTCGTGCAATCTCAAGTCACGACGAAACCATACGATGGATCTTCGGAAGCGCTCATCCATGGTATCGCTCCGTTGAGAAAGAGGAATGGAGCTGAGGGGATTCGAACCCCTGACCTTCTCAATGCCATTGAGACGCGCTTCCAACTGCGCTACAGCCCCGAACGGATTAAAATTATACCGTAAACATGAATTATTTGCAAGCTCGCGAATTGCCTCATCAAAAAACCACACAAAAGGGGATCGTTGCCTCATCGAAAATCCACTCGTGATGATGTAACTTTCCAACTGGTTCCATGCTTCGCCGATCAAATCTTCATTTTTTTCAATGACGTTTTTTTCATTAGGTGATGATATCCTGAAAACTTTTCGCACGTACTCAATACAGGGTATGATTTTATTTCGTTTATCGATGATGTATTCGTATGATTGATAATATATGGTGAAGATCGCTCGTTACAAGCGCTAAGCAGTGTCTTGAAAGAGAATTTTTTTACCTTCACGTCATCGAAAAACGCATATGAATCGATGCAAAGTAATTCGATAAGCTAAGTACGGAAAAGGGCGGAAAATGTAAGCGTATGCGGCGGCAGGGGTCAGGAGCAAGAAAATCGAATTTGTGATGGCATTCGCGGAATTATTGATAGTGTTGGCTGCGGCTCTTCCGGTAGGGTGGTTGGTCACTTCCTTACTCGGTCTAAATTGCCGTGAGCGTATTTACCGTGGAGTCTTCGCGTTGGCGATCGGTCTCGGGATATTCTCCTACCTTATCCTCTGCGTGGGTTTGCTGGGAGGAGTTAGTTCATTCGCTCTTACGATAAGCCTATTCGCTCTGACGGTAATATCTATTGCGACCCTGCTAATTAGGAGTCGAAACTTCGCTTCAAAAAACGAAACGATATCCTGTCCGGAGCATCCACGATCCAACACCGCGAAAGCGTATAAATGGGCGTCTGTGATCTTGCTTGTTTTTATCGGATGCCTCGTGGTTTTCTATTGTTTCGTTCCCCCCGGAGCGCATGAGTGGGACGCTCTCTCCTACCATTTGGCGGATCCGAAGATTTGGATCATTGATCATCGCATCGTTTTTCTACCCACTGATTCACACAGCGACTTTCCTTTTCTCATGGAGATGCTATATATGCTGGGGTTGTTGTGGAATGGGTATGCGCTTGCGAATCTCTTTCATTTCGTATTCGCCGCTCTTTGCGTGGTCGCACTGCTGAATATCGGCGAAAGGCACTTTAGCTCATCCGCAGGATTGCTCGCCGCGTTGGTTTTCGTCACCTCGCCTCTTGCGATCTGGGAAGCGAGTTGCGCCTATATTGAGATAGGAATGGCGCTCTACGCATTGCTCGCCACGGCGGCGTGCTTGGAATACTGGAAATCCTCTCATGATAACTGGCTTTACGTAGCTGGAATATGCATGGGTCTCGGACTTGGAGTAAAGGACCTTTCCCTGATTCCCGCTTTCATTTTGCTGCTGATGATGCTCGTTCGCAAGGCGCCATGGAAACCTTTGACCGCCGCCGTGATTCTCGGGGTGCTGTTCGGATGTCCCTTCTACGTGAAATCGGCAGTTATGACGGGTAATCCGGTGTATCCTTTCGCATATAGTATATTTGGCGGTAAATACTGGAACGCCGAGCTTGCGCATACCTATTCCACGGAGCAGCGCAGTTTTGGCGAGAGCGGCGAGACGGATACCGTGGCTCAGGATGTGAATTTAACCCGTCCGCCATACAAGGCTCCCAGTTTATTGGAGAGGCTGAGAAGCTGGATTGACGCTCCGTTTAAGCTTGTATCCATTCCGCATATCTATTACAATTACAATGACCCGGGTATATTCACTCAATTAGGGTTTCTATTTCTTTCGTTGGCGCCCCTTATCTTTCTCGCGCCTGAAACGTCGTTTGCTGCGAAGACCAGTCTTGTGTTGGTGGGAGGGTGGTTTCTGGGATGGGCGATAAGCATGCAGTACGTGCGTTATATCCTGCCGATGCTTCCAGTGATAGGACTAATCGGCGGCGAGGGGGCGGTGCTGACGGTTCGGCGATGGAGTCCCGTCAAGTATTTGGTGATTTTCGCAATCATCTTGCAAACTGGGTTGTCACTCTCTTACTACATCCCGAAAATCCTTTCCGACGGGCGATTGCCGGGGATGTGGGCGGTTGTGACGAATGAAGATGCGAGATCAAGATACCTCCGAGGGAACGTAAATTCGTATCGATCGGATAAATGGATTAATCGGAACACTCCGCGTAACGCCGGTGTCATACTTTACGAGGAGACCAGAGGGTATTATCTTAATCGGCGATATCTATGGGGAAATCAAGGACACTCGCTGTATATCCCATACTCTTCTTTCCGAAATGGACATCAGATGGTGAGATGGTTTGTAGATCATGGTTATCAGTACGCATTGCTAAACCTGCAGTTCGCGCCGCAAAGTCAAAGTCCTGATGGAATGCGCGATTTGGCGAGAGCCGTGCAAACCGGCACGGAGGGGCGACTGCTGTTGCGGTGGTATTACCCTGGAGAGTCCGGCGAGAAATGGCGCGGCTTTTTGGGCGAGGCGTATCGTGATGGAGAAGCCGTACTGATACCTGCCGCATCCGCGGACGCGACGGTGGTGTTGCAGTTTCAGCCGACGAATGGAAATGGACTATGAGCCGAAAAAAGTACGTGGAACAGGAGCCTCCTCCGCTTTCCCCGTTGCCCGATCAGCCCATTACGCTTTCCACTTTTCAAAAATGGGCGGTCATTTTCTTTTTCGTCATTTACGTGCTCTTCGGGATAGGGCATGTCGTGGCAACCTCTCGGCTGACCTCCGGAAGTTTCATACAAGCCCCTGACGAGGCTGCGCATATCGGCTATGTGCGAGCTTTGGCTGTGGGGCATAGACTGCCTCTGCGCAATGATCCGAAATATCCGACTTACGAATGGCATCAGCCACCTCTATACTATTTTCTGATGACACCGTTTTACGACTCTGGAATTCTCGTCATGCGAATTCTAACGTTATTCATCGGCTTGATAGGGGTTTTTCTTGTTTACCAAACGGTGCGCCATTTCTTTCCCAATGATCCCTCAATCGCGATTTTAGCTCTCGCTTTCACTGCACTGCTTCCCATGCGGCAGGCTACGACCGCATCCGTGGGAAACGACGCATTGCTTGAGGTGTTTTTTACATCGATAATGAGCTTGATTTTCCTCTCCATGCGGAAGGGATTTAACACCCCGCGCGCTGTCATGATAGGGGTTTGCTTGGGATTGGCGCTGCTAACAAAGCTCACAACACTGCTCCTTTTCCCACTCCTAATTGTCGCTCTCTACTTTTTGAGATGCGAAGGAGAGACTTGGGAATCCATTGGGCGAGGGGCTTTGCTAATCCTTGTAGTCGCTTTCGTCATCGCCTCGCCATTCTATATCGCACGATATCAGGAGACTAGGGAGATTGTGCCATTTCGCGCTTTTCAGCAGGAATTCTCCGGGACAAGCAAGGCGACTGATTGGATCGGAAGGCCATTGTGGGTTAGTTGGTGGTCGGGAGCGTTGGAACCAGGCGAAACGATGACACGCATGGGCTATCTGATGTTGTTAACGGATTGGTCCTGGCGCACTTTTTGGGCAGCGTGGACGCCTCCGCGATTGGCTTCCATGGGCATCCCTCTGTTTCTCTCCCCGACCCTATACTTTGTGGAGATTATATTCGTAATGGTAGCGTTGTATGGCTTGGCGAGGTTTCATTTTACCGAGGCGAAGAATCTGAAGAAGGCGCAAAAACACGCATTCTATCTCTGCGTGTTTCTGTTCGGTCTTGTTCTTTTCTCATTTCTCGGTTTTACCTGGACATGGTTTCAAGCTCAGGGAAGGTACCTATATCCCGCCATTTTGCCCATTGCGGTGTTCCTTTCATTAGGATATCTCTCGGCGTTCCCTCCGAAATACAGGAATATCGCCATGGGAGTTTTCATCTTTTTTCAGTTTATGTTTTCTTTGGTGTTCCTCATTACCGTCTTTCCATAAGTGCGGCGATAATCTGGTGCGTAAGCCCTGTGTGCCAATATAAAGTGAGACAGCCTTCATGTCAAAATTACACTACAAGACAAGGAGACTGAAAGTATGAAACACTGGCAAGTGGAAACACAAAAGGATGGAT
Source organism: bacterium (assembly GCA_021811565.1). Lineage (GTDB taxonomy): Bacteria > Armatimonadota > Chthonomonadetes > Chthonomonadales > CAJBBX01 > DTKV01. Next base: position 33,238 of record JAJZOL010000003.1, read on the forward strand.
TTGGCGGACAGAAGCGCGGCGAGGCTGAGCGTAGCGAAGCCGAGCCAAGCGAATGTCCGCCAAATTCGGGCCCGCTCGCATCCTCCCCGGCTCCTCACGATACGGAGGTTAGGGCTCGAAACGTACACAGGCGTTTCTCGCCATCTTACAAGGCTCGTATCATAAGAGAGGCTGATATGTGCTCCTCGCAAGGTGAAATAGGCGCCTTGCTTCGACGCGAGGGTTTGTATTCCTCCCAACTCTCACACTGGAGACGGGAATACTCGCGTGGCGGCGAAGCGGCCCTGGAGGACAACAAACGTGGTCGAAAGCCCGCCAAAAATCCTCTTGACGAGGAGAATTCCAGGCTCAGAAGCGAATTGGAGCGCACCAAACTCAAACTTCTTCAGGCCGAGATGATCATAGAGTTCCAAAAAAACTTATGCGAGATGCTCGAAATCTCCCCGGCGGGCATCGGGACGGAGGCAAGGGGATGATCGAGGTCGCTCTGGGTCTTTCGGAGATGGTCGGCGTAAGCAAGGCTTGCCGATCCCTTGGCGTGTCGCGCGCCTCCTTGTATCGCAAGTTGAAGATATCCAATCACTCGGAAGGGCGATCCGCTCGTTCCGGAGGCGGCGCCTCCCATCGCGCTCTCTCCCTCGCCGAGAAGGACGAAGCATTGACAATTCTTCACTCGGAGGAGTTCGTGGACAAATCCCCTGCGGAGGTTCACGCCACTCTTTTGGACCATGGAAAGATTCTTTGCTCCGTGCGCACCCTCTATCGCATGCTGGCTTGCAGAAACGAGATCGCATTGCGCGGAAAACAGATGCATCATGTAAAATACGCCAAGCCGGAGCTTCTCGCCACCCGTCCCAACGAGTTGTGGAGTTGGGACATAACCAAATTGAAGGGTCCGGTCAAATGGACCTACTATTATCTTTACGTGATCCTTGATGTCTTCAGTCGTTACGTGGTGGGTTGGATGATCGCCTACGCGGAGAATGCGGAACTGGCGTGCGATCTGATAGCCGAAACAGTATGGAGGCAGGGCGTGGAGAGGGGAGGACTGACCATTCATGCGGACAGGGGGGCGTCCATGAGATCACGCAGCGTTTCCATGCTCCTATCCGATCTGGGAGTAAGAAGAACTCACAGTCGCCCTCACGTCTCGAACGACAACCCGTATTCTGAAAGTCAGTTCAAAACAATGAAGTATGCCTCGGACTTTCCCGAGAGATTTGGAAGCATCGAGGATGCGAGGGAATTCTGCACGCGATTTTTCGAATGGTACAACAAACGGCATCATCATTCGGGTATCGCCATGATGACACCGGAGGATGTTCATTACAATCGTGTCGAGGAGATTCAGAGACGACGAGCCGAGACGCTGGAGCGGGCTTACATGAGCCATCCGGAGAGGTATGTCAATGGTCCGCCCAAGCAGCTCGTCCTTCCACAGTGCGTCTGGATTAACAGACCTACGGGTAACAATGATGATAGGCTAACGCTAGAAAAATAAATTGACTGGACTGTCTCATTTTTATTGACACGTTCCGTTGCTCGCAAACAAAGCCCTGTTTTTCCAAGCAAACCTGTAGCAAATCCTGTTCGACGTGAAGAGCGTATCCATGAGCAGATATCCGAGGCACCTGATAGAGAGTATGAAATACGTGACAGAAGTGTCCGTATTACCAGCGACGCTATCGACCCGGTCACATGGCTTAGAAATCAATATACCAATGATGAAAATCAGATGATCTGCCAGATATGCAAGGAGGAGATGCCTTTTCGTAAACGTGATGGAACGCACTACTTTGAAAAAACTGAGATTCTCTCAAGAGAGTTTTTCCCTAAAGAGCATGAAGCGCAATATCTGGCTCTTTGTCCGATTTGCGCCGCTAAATACAAGGAATTTATAAAAACCGACGAACAAGAAATGTCGGGGATAATGGATACGATTACCACCGCCACAACACAAGAAATACCAGTATCTTTGGGGAATGAAAGAACCAGCATCCGTTTCGTGGAGACGCATCTTCATGATCTCAAAACTATCATTAGAAGTGTGAAGTGATAACGACGGGTAATGCTGTGCACTGACAGAAAAGAACCCGCATCCCCCTGCTGAAACTTGAACAACTCTATATGCTCCTGTAGAAATGCAGGAGCATCATCCGCCTGAGTCCATGTTGGCAAAGAGGCTATGAGGATTCTGGAATATCAAGAAGGAGAACGGATGATGAATTTCAAAGACGACGCCCATCGTTTCGATTGGACCCGCTTTTACGAATCTTTTGCCATCAAGCTCTTGCCATACCGAAACAAACGCCCTGAATTGGTGGCGAAGTTGCACGAAATATTCAAGTCAGACGAGAATATGGAGGGCTTTTTTAACAGATCGATCGAGCAAAAATGAGGTATTCCCACTCCAGGATATCTGTCCGTTTACCGTCGTTAGCCTTTTTATCCTGGCCATGACTAAGGAGAAGACAAGGAAGATCGCCCATAAATTGGCTGAGCTTTTCCTTATGGAGAGGCCGGCGTTCGATAGATTAAATGGAGTACCGCCTTTATTAAGCATAAATCCTTGGTTTTTCGGTTTCCCCCATAGGATAAGTCGCGACTCAAATGATTTTTTTTTCGCGCCTGAAGTAATGGAAGAATGTTGTTCATATGGAAGAGCGGATACCCTATTGTTTATGAGCGCAAACGCTATTTTATACGCTTGGGGAATGTACCAACGCAGCATGGATCACATTCAC
>JAJZOL010000033.1 GCA_021811565.1 bacterium
CTCCGTCTATAGGACCGACTATTTTGTCGCCTGCGGGGGCAGTCGCCACGCCTCCGTTTACCGATATCTCCCCCTCGCGAAAAATCTGGGAGCCATCCTGCGTGTCCACGAGATAATAGTGCGCCTTGTCCGACGCAGCCACTCTCCAAGACGCCTCTCCGTAGGAGTTCACGTTGTCGGTCCTATAGACGGAGGGCTTGATCAGCGTGCCAGTGAGAGGCCTGTCTATCCCCATGCCGAATGCGATGCCATAGCGGAAGCCGTTGGAATCGAGATAGTCTATTAATTTCTGCCATGCGGCGGATGTGACATCCGTTGCGGATACATAGGGGTCGATGATGATGTCGGTGAGCCCTTTTTGTTTCAGAAGATCCAAAGCTTGGGTGTCGCTCTTCCAATTGGCGTCGGTTGCACCGTTCGCAAGATACTTCGGAACAAACACTCCCCCAACTGGGATGTATGGGGCGTTATCCCAAATGAGAGTATGGGCTGAGTTGATGCTCCATGGGTGAATGGAGCCGGTGCGATCCGTGAACTGCCCCAGAACCTGTGCGTTTGAGACGGCGCACAGGGCGAGGGCGATAAGAGCCACAAACATTTGGAATGAGCGAACATTTAATTTATGCATGCGCACTAGTACTCGCTTACGGGAGAGAAGTAGATGATGGTGACAGTATCCTCCATGGATATCTCGGGGCCATACAGGCGTTGCAGAAAATGCAACACTTCCTCAATTGTGCGAAACTCCGGATTCTCCTTGCTTATATCCCTAGGCGAGAGATCGGAGAGGAGCTTGACGTCGACGCTATCGATAATGGCGGTGAAAAGTTTTTGGCGTCTACCGTACTTCTGACCAACGGTTACCCACACCAATTGTCCTGTTTGATACTTGTCGGATTTATCTCCAAGTCTAATGGTAGCGCTTTTCCTGCCGCTGCGTAAAATTTCTTCGTAAAGATCGGTGTAAAAGTTGAGGGCGAACATCGCGTTGGAATGATCACTTTCAGAGAATGAGATGTGCGGAAGTTTATCCGCTTGTACGGAAAGTTTAACACAACAGCGCGGTTTCGTCAACTGCTGATTGTCTTAACGTTTGGAATCGAGGAGAAACCGCCCTGAAAGCGCCAATGTGTTCCCGGGTATACTGTTTCGGAGGTATGAAATGCGCCTTGCCAATTACGCCGATATTCCGTCCTATGTATTAAACATTCCGCTTACGCTAACGAGCGGACAAGCGTTTCGTTGGTCGAAATCGCATGACGGAGTATGGTTCGGAGCGGCGGGGGACACCGCGATTTTTCTCGCACCGAGCGCCCAGGGATTTTGGTGGCAAACCCACCCGGAGCCGTATCGATGGGATGTAATTCAACGCTATTTTCAACTGGATGTCCCCTTGGAGAGGCTCTACGACGAGTGGATCGTTGCGGAACCGCGCATCGCGCCGATACTGGAACGCTTCGCGGGCTTGCGGATACTGCGGCAGGATCCGATTGAGGCCGTCTTCACCTTCCTTTGCGCCTGCTGCAACACCATGTCGAAAATCTCACGCTCCGTAAATGCGCTTGCGGAGAGATACGGCGAACCTCTGTATTCGTGTGATGGGATGCGGGTATGCGCCTTCCCCAAGGTGTCCGCCTTGGCGGCTGCGAGCGAGGATGCGCTGCGCAAGGACCTTTGGGGGTTTCGAGCTCCAAGAGTGATACGACTTGCCGAAAAAATCGCCGCTCACGGAGAGGGATGGGTGGAGGAGCTTCTGCGTTTGCCTTACCCGGACTCCAAAGTGTTATTGACGGGGGAGTTCGGGATTGGAGAGAAGATCGCGGATTGCATCTGTCTCTTTGCGCTAGGGGTAAATAACGCGGTGCCGGTGGACACCCATATCCGTAAGGTTGTCACAGAGCTATACCTTCCGGAGATGGCGAGCAAAAGTCTCACCCCGAAAACCTACAAGCGGATCGCGGAGGAGTTTCAGGGCAGGTTTGGGGAGTACGCCGGCTGGGCGCAGCAGTACTTTTTTTTGGATGCGACCGGTAGGGGGCAAGGCGGCGGGAGCTTTAATCCGAAAGGGGATGATCCAAGGCGTCATTTTTTTTCATAGATAATCTCGATTCTTCGGTTGCGCGCGCGGTTGGCGGATCAATATCCATCCCGATTCAGCGCTTCTGGCTTTTAAAATGGCGGATTGAGTTTGGAGGATGAATTTGACCGCCGCGTATCCACTGCCCGAAATTTATGGAATTACGTTATACCGCAGGTGGATTGTTCTAGCATTGGGACTCTCTTGCCTGACCCTGTTTTACTGCGATGTCGATCCAGACCTCCCGAATTCCCCCCTCGGTGGTACTCTTTTTCGGAACAACGGGCTTGTTATCAACGAATATTTTTTCGGCATTTCCCATGAAACTGGCTCGCCATAGCAAATCCGGTCCGCTTTGGTTTATCTGCCGTGTCTTCTTATTCCCTCTGTGCGTTACCGCGATAACGTTCTCCCCGATCGGTACGTTGCGCAACTCCGCCCATGCCTCTTCTTCCTTATGTTCGGGTAATTGAGGTAATGTCTGAAGTGTGCGCCGGCTCATCAGGGGATGAATTCCCATCAGACCCGAGCCAATATTGCCCACCACTGTGAAAGAGAGCTCCGGGTAGGATCGGCGTTTGAGGTTTGGATCCGTCAATTTCAGGAGTACTCGATACGCCTCTTCGGTTCTTCCTTACTTGTAAAAAATATACGGCAGATAGGATAGTGTTTCAACTGCGCCGCCAGCCCCCGTAAAGAGCGACGAATTGTTGACATAGGATTTATTCTTTGACCACAACCATTGACGATAGCATGCGTTTAAGACATCGAAATTCGAAGGCAAGTCAAAATTGATTTCGTCGGCAATAAACATAGGGATCCGACCAAGCCCTTCAACATTGTCCGTCTTGATATCACATCTCTCTTCATAGTGCATGATTCTCCTCTATCGTTCTTGTTTGACAAAACCGTATCTGTGGATATCCCGGACAGATCGTTTTATTTTCCTCCGTTGGATACGCACATTAAAACCTCCGCTCACTCCATTCTCAAAGCCATTGTGGCTTGAGACGGCAAGGAGATTTGGAATTCCAGGGTGTTTCCAATCCGACGGGCGGGGATGACGGTGTGATCCAACATATCCTCCATTCGGCTTGGCAAGGGGGATTTCATCATCCCAATGGCGTGAATATCCACCCGGATGGTGGCGATTTGAGACGAATCCGTGCTGTTCATCACGGTGAGGCAGTGTCCGTAACGTTCCACCCAAACCTTCGGATCGCTGGACCGTGCGTCGGTGATCGGATCCCATCCCTCGTTTGCAAGCTCCTTGATTACCGGTATGTATTTTAAAAAGAGGGGGCGATCCTGATTGTACCATTTGGGCGTTTCCCAAAAGGGATTGGTGGCGGCGTTTGCACTGAACATGCTGGGAAAAACGTCGTAGAACATGCATCTCTGGAAATACATCTCCGCCTGCTTGTAACCGAAGATGTTGAAGTTGGTGTTCTGAAGCAGGAGATAGCATTTTCGATAGGAGAGAGTGCGGCGCAAATTGAAGATGGCGTCGGAGTCGGGACGCCAGATGGTTCCATCCATCCAGTTTGTCTCCGTGCCGGAGACATCCAATAGAGGAAGAAAGACGTTCAATCTCCATGGGGTTGAGTTGGCCATCAGATATTTGCCTCGAGATCGGAGGTCATCATGCATCTTCTTCGTCAATTCCCATACGCTGAACCAGAGGGGAATGACCGGCTGATAATCCGCCGGAGTGTATACTGGAGGAACCTGAGAATACTCGATGCTGCGCTTGCGATAATCCAGTGTGTCCGCCCAACCCTCGATGGAATCCAGATACTCTCCGGATTGCGAAGTGGTGGCGTAGCGTTTGTCGGCGTATTTTTTCGTGTAACTTAGGCGCGCCTTGGTCCATTCGGTGTCGGAGGATGGCAGAAGAGGGTTTGGATTTAGCAGCCAGACCGCGCCGTTGGTCCAGGGGGCGTTTGCGAAAATCACATTGAACCGTCCCGAGGAATCCTCCGTGCCGGAGTTAAGAACCGCCTGCGCCCATTGGTAATAGGGGCTTTTCGGGTTCTCGGCGTCCTGATGGACCATGGCGAGTGCGGCGTCGTAGGTTCTCGGAACGGTGACCGCCATCGGCATCCACCAAGTCATAGGCTCGGTGTATCGGAAACTCATGATTCCAAGTTTGGCGTCCGAGTTCAGACTGTTATCCCCTTCATGAAATGCAAAACCGAAATCCTGTTCGTGTTGGACGGTGTCCGGAGCGGTGAAGGGAATCCAGATGCCTCGTTGCTTGATGCGATTATCATAAGCCGACGGGAAAAGCTTGTAGAATTTTGCTGCGGCGGAACGAAAACCCCAAGCCGGGTCCGCGTTGAAGCGCGCAATGCCAATGGTGGCGGTGGCTCGACCGTCTGCGTTTCTGTTTTCGATGTTTTCCGTGGTCAACGCCACATCCTCGGCGATATAAAAAAGCCTGAGATTCGCATTGTACGCGATACGAACCACTCTCGGACCGATCAGTTGGTCCACTCCCAACGCTAACGCAGTACGCTTGCCGCTCACGCATCCGAACGGATAGAGAGATTGAGACCCGGTGGCCCCTACTCCAAGGTGAGTAAGGTTGGAGTATTCCCCATTTACGGCGGGCAGGGATTGTCGAATGTCGTTCCACCAAATCGGATCGCGGTCATTGAATCGCTCCACGTAATAAACGGTGAGGGCGCGATTTTTTCCGGACAGATCTGTTATCACCGGATACGCCTTGGTCCAAGCCTTCTCTTTTGGCAGGTTTGTAAGCTCCAGTTGCAGCTTGCGATTGATTTCGTTGTGCTGAGTGAAAAGAACGGGAGCCGTGTTCGCTGCGACATCCCGAACAAACCATCCCGATTGCACGCCTCTTGGAAGAATAGGCGGAGGGATGGGCTGACTATCGAAGATATCATGAGGATTCATCTCTCGCACGCTAAAATCGTCGAACCATACCGTTCCCGTGTGATTCCGAAACAGCGCATAGACCGTGGCGGATTTCAAGGGTTTCGATGGGGTTATGAAGACCTCCCGTTTCTGCCAGTTATGCGTTCCCGCATCGAAAGGCGTGATCTGCCCCCATAAAGGCGTGCCGTCCATGTATGTCAAATCCACATAGATAGAGTAGTCCGAGTTTGTGTTTCCCGATACGTTCTCCGCCTTGCTCCATCCTGTCACCAGTATGGGAGCGGGGGTCTTTTGATTGAGGAGGATATTCGCCATCGCTCCCCGGTGATCCTGGTCGCTCGTGTTAACGCATCTGATGGAGGATGATCCGCTATGGAAGACCGAATGATCCACTACGAACCCCATGCCATACGGAGCCCACGCCGCTTTTTCCGAGTTCTTAATTCCCTCAAAACCCGGATCTGCGAGCAACTCCCCGCTTTGCGCCAGCGATTTGGAGGCGAGGAGAGAGAGTAAGCTCAGGAGGATAAGCGTTGTCATAAAAGGGATCCAAGCGCAGTATCGTATTTGCGATCCGTCGCTTTCCCTCCGTATATGTATTGGGTTCGACATTGAAAAGAGCGTATTCATCGATCCAATCCTTTCTGTTCCCCTCGATAGAGGGAACATCAGCATGAATTTAGCGTATAAAAGATTTGATGGATTCCGATGTAATTGCAAAACGAAATTATCAGGCTTCTCATGCGCTAATGAAGTTTCATGAGTTTTCCTGAATCGTCAGTTTTGCAAAACCTTGGATGCCGTATGTTTATTATATGCATTTGATAAGCGTCTATCCGTCAACCGTTACTAATCTCCATATTTATGATGTATCCGTCAAGTTGGTCATTTCGTTTCGTTACATAAAAACATCCTACTCAAACGGATTCGCATCGCGAATTTAATACGGGCGCCGGCGCGGGGTAAACTATTGAACACACTTCATACCTGTTCAGAAGAGAAACAAACGAAACCTGTGAGTATATTTCATCTTTCCGTGCGGGAAATCCTGCTTGATTTACGCAATAGATATCCTGACACCCCTTTTATCGCATTGGGGCAGACCGTGTGGTGGGACGAGCCGATGAAGGCGATTTTACCCCTCATGCTGCACGAACTCGGTCTCGGCGGTAAAATGACGATCGGCGTGCACGACACGGATTATTTTGCGAAGGTGAGCGTTCGTTTACCCGGTCAGTCCAGATGGGAGCTTCTCCCGCATAACGACGGTTCCACGCAGGACTTATGGTCCGCTGCGGGGGAGATCTCTCGATTTTTCGGCAGTGAATCTTATCCAACCCGTCATAATTTCACGCACTATGGCGTTCCCTTAAGAAAGCTTATACGGTGTCAACCGAAGGACCGTCTTGAGTTTTTGAATGAGATTACCGAGGCGTGGGGATGGCGCGGCTTGGTGTACACAGGTTCTCGCAATCTCATTGTTCATAGCATGCCGCTCCACGACATGGAAGGCTCCGTCGAGCGAATGCTTGAATGGGGTTTCACCGGGACGGAGGAGAGCATCGCGGATAACGGCGTTTGCAAGCGAATGGAGCGCGCGGCGGATCAAATGATGGGGTGGGTGCGGGACTTTGCAGCGAATCATCCCAAAGCGACACTCTCCGAATTGTACCAGCATGTTCTTCCGCTTCTCTATGATCTCCTGCTTGGAGACATGCCTCGGGAACTTGATGTGGCTTGCACCGCGCACATGCTGATTTTAAACCCGGAAACGGCGTCACTCCCTCGTTTCAGATTTGTGGACCTCTTCCTCAACGAAAAAACTCGATCCATAGCGGTCAAGGCGTATAACGATGCCGTCGCGGGTAGCGAGATGTACACTCTGGACCGTTTCGGTTTGGGGGCGCTGCCTTTTGATTTGGTGTTGCCCGGACACGGTCGCGGCACTTTGCGCATAACGCTGCGCGCAATCCATGTCGAGACGCCCACGCCAATTCGCATTCCATTGAAAGAACCGATCCATTGCATACAAGAGTTGGCGGAGATCCTAACGCGCGAATTGGGAGACCATGTAACCCTGGTTGGGAAAGCCGTCGCATTGATTTCGATGTTATCGAGCGAGTTCATCTTCGTATTCAACGAAGAAGGGTCCAGCTATGTATACCGTACTCGCAAGATGCACCAGATCCTGCGTGAGAAGGGCATCGAGCATAAGGTACACCCACTATTGCGTATGCGATATTTCACTTGGGATGCATTGGAAGTTGAAAAGGTCAGGTTACGGTTGCCGAGTTTTCTATCATCGACTTTTGGCAGGGAGATCATTCCCGCCGTGGAGTTCGCGCGGAATTGGAATAGTGTGGTGGAATCCCAAGGCGAGTTGCTGAAAAAACTGAGAGAACTTCGCGCCCCGTGTGATCTTATGCAGTATCTTGTGGACCGAAATCAGAACGGATGGTCGGAGCAATTAGACGAATATAACAAGCTGAAAATCAGGTTAAGGGAGCTTAGCCGCCAGGGTTTGACTTTGCAACGCACCGTAAACAGACTATACGATGAATTGAAAGAGATCAAGGCCGCCATACGGGATACGGAACTTGCCAAAGGCGACCATTTTAGAAGCGTCATCGATTGGACATCGGAGGAGACCCAACGTCGAGAGCAGTATGACAGGGATATCGCCGAACTGCTTGTACGAAGGAAGGAAACGCTATCTCGAATTCGCGAAGTGAAATCAGAACGTGAGGCTCTGGAACGACAGGGCGAGGCGGCGTTAATCAGGGATCGGATCACAACCATCGAAGTCAATGCGGAGATGGAAAGAATGAAGATGATACGAAACGCCATTCTGACCCGGAAGGGATTGGTGCACACTCAGCATCGTCCTGCGGCATGGTGGATTCCGATGGTGGATCCTTCGGGTGAGTGGTTCCGACGCATCGCCTCCACCACGGAACTTTATTTGGAACCTTTGGAATAGACGGTAAAAAAGGAATCGGGCGCCGACTTACTCTTGCGGAGAGATGTCGGCGCCCGATTTACGTGTGATTATATCACCTTTGAAGGAATGTTAATTCCATTCAGCGTTTGCGGCTCTCCCATCTCCTCGGGAGCCGCCTGCAGGGTCACCTCGCCCGTCAGCGAGATATTCGCCGAGGAGTTGCCCAGCAGTATCTTCGCGGTCCCCGGATCGAGAGCGAACTTCCTGCGGTTTTCATCCCAGTACCAGAACGCCTGCTCGGAGTAGGGCAGCGTGAAGACGACCCTCTTGCTCTGTCCCGGCTTCAGATCCATCCTCTGGAAACCGACGAGTTGCTTGATCGGCTTTTGCACCTTGCCCTGCGGAGCGGTGACGTAAAGCTGCGCCACCTCGGATCCCGTCCTCTTTCCGGTGTTTTTGACGGTCGCCGTGACGGTGACCGCTTGTTCCGGACCGAGGGTGTCCGCGCTGATTTTGAGCCCGCTGAATTCGAAGGTCGTGTAACTCAGCCCGTGACCGAACGGGTAGAGGGGATCCCCCGTGAAGTACATGTAGGTGCGGCCCTTGCGAATGTCGTAGTCGTGGAAGGGAGGCAGTTGATCCAGAGAGCGGTACCAGGTGCATGGCAGCTTGCCTCCCGGGTTGTAGTCCCCGAAGAGGGCCTCCGCGATGGCGGTTCCC
>JAJZOL010000211.1 GCA_021811565.1 bacterium
ATATAAAGGATGCAACGTTGGACCGGTTTCTCGCTCAGGTCCACATATGGGCAGGTGATGGAGACATTGAAAGGAGTGTCTATAGAGCTTCGCATTCTGAAAGAGAAGTTGCCGGATGTCTGATATCTGTATTGGTCAATATAGGTATGCGCTCCATCCTTGTCGAACGCCATCGCTGCCTTGTCACCCGCCAGTACGCGCACCATGGTATCCCCCACGGGGAATGTCATTGCTAGAGGCGAGGCGAAACCGTATGCGGTTCGATTGCCCGGTCCAACGTTGCATCCTTTATATAAACCATAACACTCCGCCATGTCACCTGCGGGATAGTCCTTGATGGAGGGATAGTATTCGTCTCTATAAAGGACATGCCATCGACTGAGAGACCCCTGCAAAGCATACATGAGAATAGGATCTCCGGTATCCACTGCGGTTTGCGCCAAAGTGTCGAGGTCCCACATCACTTCGTTTGCACAGGCCGCGCCGGTCCAATCCCTACCGGAGTTAGGCTCCCAGAGGAAAGAGGAATCCAAATTGTCAACCCTGTTGTTATCTCCAGCCCACATAGTGAGATAGCGATACACGAAGGAGCGCGCCATCTGCAACGCCTCCTCGGCTCGTTTCGCTCGCAGGGGGTCGTGTCGAAATGTATGATAATAATCCAAACAGAACGCCGCTGAAAGCGTACCTCCGATAGCGAACGGTGACGAGGGAACGTCCGGGAATTCGTTACGAGTCCATACAATGGATCGAGTCCAATTGAAAACACCGTCAATATAGGGCAGATATTGGGTGTCATGGCGATCGCGATAGAGATCAATCATCAATCTTCCTGCCGCCCAGCCATCGGAGTTATGATAGGACGCCACCGCTTTCCCGCCAAAATTCTCGGTCCAACTTCCGGTGACAGGCTGGTCCCAATAGACCCCAATATTATCCGGAGGAACTCCGGTTCCGCTGTAGGGTGGGATGAAGTGTTTTGGGGATTCCCCCGCCGCCGTGATTCGAAACCACTTCGCCATGCCCACGAGTTCCCGTGCTTCGTTCTCCAAGCGATCCAAGCGTGCAATGTCGTTGTTTTTCACTGGCGCATCCACCATGCTTTCATTGTGGGTGTCCCAGCCGCTTAGACCGGTGGTTCCCGGAGTGTGAAACGTATCTCCAGTAACAGACCTGTAGATGATCCCCCCGGTTGGAGGCCCTTGGAACTGAGTTAATAGATCCTGTCCGGGCATCCAGGACATGTCCACTCTGAGGGGGACGCTTGGTAATAAGGATTTGTCACGGTGCCAAACGTACTTCCACAAAAGTTCGTTCGGGTCCTTCGTACCGGGAAGCTGATCGCTCCATATCAATCGACAATGCGAATAGAGTACATCGCCTGCAAGTGGGAAAACCAATTGTTGAAAGCCTGGTCCGCCGTAGGGATACACCAAGCTGACGAATTGTTTATTCAGTCTTCCCGGTGCTCCGGGAAGCGATTCCTTCCAACAATAGGCTGTGGCGATGTTCTTTTCGGTGTTATCCTCCAGCCGCGTGGTGGCGAATTCAAACCCCGCGTAAAGGGATTTCTGCGGCTCCCATAACCCAATGATCGGTACGGATTGCGCTCCTAACGGCGGGGTATAACTCCAATTGCGATTATACGTGTAACCGGATATTTCAGGGGTACCACCATGAGGGTCTATTAGCAGCGGAAATGGATCCGTATAAGGCGTTGCGTTTAACCACCCTTGAATATGCCACGCCATTGCCTCCGGCATGTAAAGGGATAGGAAGTGGAATGGGGATTTACCCACCATCTTCAGCCAAGCTTTAGTGTTGAAGGAGCGCACAGTGATGCGAAATTTCACTTGCGGATAAGAATCACCTGGCGTCAACGCGATCTCAATGAAATCCTTTCCACCTAATGACAAACCGCTTCCTTTTAGCGATTGCAAGGAGGTGAACAACAACCTTTTTGGAGAATACATTATTTTGCATGCGCCTGCGGTCAGCAATCCATTGGAGCTTAGTTTCACCTGAGTGATAAGATGATTGTTGTGATAGAGGTTGAAACCGGTCCAGTGTTCTCCTTCTTTCACAGCAACCAATCGCACATCGCCTTGGGATATTTGCTGGGCTCGGGCTGCTATGCCATAGGACATAATCATACATAAAATAATAGCGATACGAATACGCATGAAATACCTCCACATTAATTATCCAGGGGATCGGTCCAATCAGACATATCAGTTGGAATCCATGGGGCTAACACGCACCATCGCGCAACCGTGCGCCAAAGGAACCGTTATATCCACTCTGTCGGCATCGTTCTTAACGTTGCAAGGATACCACATATCCCCACCAGGAGTGATCGATTCCGCGCTTACGCGTTTCGGCATACCCGGTAATCGTAGCAGCGACACCACAACCTCCTTCGCTTGACCTCCGAAGACGACCGGTATGATGTATCCCAATGGTGTGGAAAACAGATTGACCAGCGCGGAACCGCGTTTCATCTCGATACAATGCGGCGTGAGAACCCATTTTTTCGCTCTCATCGCATCCATCAACGGTCCGTATTCCACATACCATTGGATTTTCTCCGCCGAGGGAGTAATGCAGTGGTTATTCGTGGGATACGGTGCGGTGGGATATGCACCGAGGAAAAGATGATACTGAAAAAAGGCATCGCTGAGCTTGTTGTCATCCGATGTCCACAGAAGAGCTGGCTTTCGGAGGCAAATGAGGCTCACTCCGTTTGCAACGGTTGGATATCCGCCGAATTCCGCATAAACTCCGTCCAAATGACGTGCGAGGTCGAGACGGCAGTCTTGGAAGTTGGCGAAAATCACCTTGCCATGCTCGTGCATTAAGGGGCCTAGTTTCGCCATCAGCGTTTTCCAGGAATTCACAAATGCGCGGCACGGCTTGCCAGTCCAACTCACTCCATCATCCGCATTCGGGTTGTATAACCGTAGCCAATCGGTTCGGTCGATGCAGATTCCCGCTGAATCCGGAATCATTTTGATGTCTCGTCTGGCTTGGCGTAGAAGATGCTCTCGGTATGCGGGATCGCCTGGATCCACAACCCAGGCGTTGTAACAGGTGCCGATAATGGGTTGCATATAGGCGTGAGGCATCTTGATTTTGAGATATTGAACCGGGTTCCGCCAAAGATTCGGATCCGATGCAAGAGATGGATCAACCGGCTCGTCCTTCATATTTCGCCCAAATTCGGTGGTGTTGAAGTAGTCCAGAACGTAAAAACCGTGATCCTTCATCCATTTGGCGTAGTCATTCAATCGTTCGAAGCTGGTCCAGAGCGGCTTCCCAGGGGGACGTGGTTCGTCATTGGCTCTGTTCCATCGATCATACGGCTCCTTCAAAGGCGGAAGGAATTCACCCATGTAGGGAAAATCGTCTGAGAGTTTCCAGTTTACGCGAAAAGCCATCCGCTTATAAAGCCCCACGTCAATGGGGTCCTCGTTACCCGAATAGGCTGCGCACCCTCCCATCTCATCCGCCATGGGATTTGGAGGATTAAAGTATTTCGGATACCGCTTCACCATCCATGCCAAGCCGCCGCGCACATCCCTGGGGTGAACAACCAAATCGTAGTGAAAACTCACCACATTCCCGCCACCCATGCGATGATTGGTCTGAATGAATTTCATATCCCCATCGCTGCCCGTCATCAGCGACATGTCGAGCAGCGTGTCCTTGGGCGATTCCGCCATGGTCAACCCCAAATCATGGTTCTCTAGTAGGAATGTTGCGAGAGGAAGGGTGATGAGATTGCCTTGAGTGTAAGACCCATCCGGGGTTTCACCGAAGGAGTAGAGACGATTACGCATGGGTTGAGGTATCAATGGGTCATGCCACGTTTGATTCAGTGTTGATTGATCCGTCATGGGATCCTGCCATGCGGTCCAGAATCGAATGGTTTCAGGTTTTTTCCAAGTCAATCCCGTTACAATCGGAGAGGACCAATATTTCCCATTTCCTCTCAGGTTCACCTCCCAACTCACTCCATCCTTCGTGGGGGTAAATACCTGTGTTATGATGAAACGATGCTTCTTGAAAAATGAGATGAATGGCTGAGTGAAAATCAACGCTCCGTTAGGGAGACGTCGAACTTTGCATTTTCCATCGGCTTTGCTCCCTGGAATCTCCGAAACACTGGATACCGGACAGGCGATTTTTTTTGCACCTATTCTGAGCAGCACCATCTGCCCATCATTTGAGAGGGAAACCGTCAAAACCGGTGATTTTACGACGTATTTGCCCACGGCGGGCGGCGGTGTGGTGGGATAACCGATTAATACCGCATCCGCCCAATCCGCATGATCGTCATTGATGCCGTCCCCGCCATCGGTTACCACAAGCGTTAACTCCTTCGCCCCCTTGACTGAGACGTCGAGGAATTTCGCGGGCGTGGGGTTGCGCATGATGCCGCTGTCGTATAGCTTTTTTCCATCCGCGTAAACCTGAAAATCAATGCTGCTCTTGCCATAACTTTGCATCTCCTCGTCAACGCCAACCCAGGATTCAAATCGCTCGTACCTTCCATTCAGATCATATATGATTTTGCTGTTCGCATGCGTTCCAATGCCGTATTTGTATGTTTTTTTCCCTATGGTGATAGGATTACCCTGCACGCTTTGATTGAAATGCAGGCTTCCCCAGTCTTGCCTGGCGTATATCGGGAACAGGCTGCTTAACTCCACCACTTGCGGTTTGATTTGCGCCAAGCTCGGAAGTGCAACGACCATCAACAATATGATTAAGGCTGCATGGATACGCATTCCATTCCTCCTCCGATTTCGAATTGGAAGTTATTCAATTGACAATGGTTAAAACAGAGATACTATGATCTTGTCTATGTGAGCGCATTTCATTATGCACGCAGGCATGGCATTGTGCCATGGATACGATTATTTGACCATGATCTCTCTTGCGAACGGATTGCACTCCATGTGCTCGCCTTTTATGTCGGTAATACGTCGTCCGTTCACTTTCACATTATCAAAAGTTACGTTTTGAAAAAGATGAGTGTCATCGAAACCCGATATTTTAATTGCAGGGAAAACTGCGCCGTTCGCCGTGATGTTCTTTAGCAACACTCCGTTCACGTGACCGCGCATCTTATCGTGCCCCCAGAAGTCTTCGCCTATCCATCCATCGAACAAAGTGTTGCTCACATCCTCGATAAGGATGTTTTCAAACCGGATATTGCTTATTGTCCCCGAATCGGAGACGAGAATGGCCAGCGAGGCGCAATCCCCCCCATTTGAGAAATCATGGATGATGTCGCAGTTCTCAAAAAGGACATTCGAGATATTCGCACGGGTTTCGCTTGTGATCCCCAGTCCTCTCGCTCGCTCGTTCCAAATCACGCAGTTTCGAACCACGATGTCCTTCGATTCCTGAGCGGGCGGCGGCGATGTGGTCTTCACGCATATCTCATCGTCGTTATTGCGAAGGAAGCTATTCTCTACAAGCACATTCTGCGAATTGCAGATATCCACTCCGTCACTGTTCTCCCTGCGGCATATCTCCTTGATATTTCGAATGGTGATATCTCGCGAACCAAACATTCCCGCAACCCAACAGGGGGCGTCCATGATGATTATTCCATCCATGGTCACATGGTCGCAATTGCGGAACACGAATGCATTGCGCGCATGCCAGGGCAATCCGCTCATATCCAGGACGCCACGCCCCATAATGGATACGTTTTTAGCGTTCTCGGCTTCGATCAGATTCCTGTAGTTTTTCACACCCGACCAATCCTTCTCGACCGTCGGCTTTTCATCGGGCATGAGGATCGCTTTCACCACAGCGCCGCCGGAGAGGTAGAGAGTCTGCCCGCTGTGCATTCGCAGTATGCCGAGTTCATGGACCCCCGGCCCGTAAAAGATTACTTTCGGATCTTCGGGGTTCGGAATATCGGTTTGTAACGGATTTGCGAACAGATGCAGGGGGCGGTCGATGGAGTCGTTCAACTCGATGGTCAGGTTGCAGGGATGGGCAAGATCAAAGTGGATCGAGCCATCCTTTAGGATCGGCTTAATGGCAAGGGAGAGAGGTCGGATGGTTACGCTGTTCATCGGAGCGGCGGGGATGATTTCCACGTTCGCTATCCCGGAAAAATCAAAATAAGCGAAGGAGGCTGGACCACCGCGAAGCGTCTGCGCCATGTAGACGAAGAGCGGATTTCCATTTACTTTGACGGTGTAATCGGCGGATTTCGCAATCCCGGGAGGTCCGGGGTAGGTCACTATGCTTGAGGCATGCGCATCGGGAAGGGCTAAGACGAAAAGGCACAACACAAGAAGTGGTGCTAGACAATAGGTGAAACTCATTCCATAACCCTCCGTTTAAAACATCCGAACGAGAAACCGCTCCAAATATTTTTATCATTGGTCATGCGTCATTGAGGAATTTTACAATCTACGCTTGATGGAGTCAATCCGAGGGCGAAAAACAGTGCATAGCGGAATGCGTCAACTTACCGGTTGTAACCCAAGGGGAAACTACGAACGAACTAGTAATGAATCTTAAGGAGGTAATCTCTCCGCCCTAGAAATAGGGACCGCCCATCATATAGATCGCCGTGCCCATTAGGTTCAGATAGAGAAACCACAAGGTAATTACCAAGCGATGCGCCAAATGCGAATGATAACGGTCGGCCAGAATGAAGAACAAAGGGAATGCTGTGATGAGGAACCGCGGAATAGCCGATCCGCTACTCCTAAAGAGGATGGAGACCAGAACCGCCCCTGCGAAAAACTTCATCAGGAACGAATACCGTGGGTCCTTAAGCAGAAAAGCGTAGAACAGGATGCACGCCATCAGCCCGCAGTAACTCAATTCCAATATCAAGGGGAACCAGGACAGTCCCGCCGTACCGACAATTGTTCGCGCGATAAAACCTGGAAATTGCCAGATGGGGAGCAGGTGTTGTTGCCAGTTGCCTTGTTCGGCGTGGAAGCTGGCCAAGGGGTCCTGGAAGGCGATTCCGAAATAGCACATATGGAGACCTATCGCAAACAAAGGCAATATTAACCCTCCTATCATTGCAAATGAAATTCGAGGAATCCTGCGTCGATGAAGGAGATAAATAATATTGGATACGATCGCGATATAAGCCGGGTAGCCCATCGGCCAGGTCAGGTAAGCAAGCGCCACGTATCCACCGGTTTTCCACCACTTCTCATCTTCCGCCGCAAGAAATCCGGCGAAGAGAAACGCGAAAAACAACGACATGGAATATCCCGTGGCGAGGAAGACGCCGGCGGGGGAGACGGCCCACAGCAGCAGGCAAAGCCTTCGCGCCGGATCGTTAAGATATCGTCGGCAAAGCCGATCCAGGAAAATCATCGCCCACAGGGACGCCGCACCGGATACGATGAGCGCACTATACGCGAGAGAGTAAAAATTGGTTTTGAAAAACAGTAACAGGCTGAGGAAATGAATGAGGATGGGATAGAGCGGATAAAAGACGACACGGGGGTCGCCAAACTGGTAGCCATCGCGGGCGATGTGGATATAGTCCCGGGCGTCCCCGCGCGTAATGACATGAAGAAAAGGATATGAATGTCGAAAAAAGATTCAGACGAAAAGCGCGACCGCATAGGTGACCCCCACGCCGGCGAGCCAGTATTTTACCGGGTCGCACGCTTGGATCCATCCGTTTTTCAAGGAGTGGTCGGTGGGCTTTTGGGATTGGATACTTTTCATTTTTCCGTTTTGTTTGTTAAAATCCGGGAAATAATTCCCGATGCAACGCCTATCGGTGGATTGTCAAATCACTCAAGCTGGGGTTTTTCTCCTTCGCATTATCCACGCAAAGGCGATCAGGGTGCAAACGAACAGACCGGTCACCAACGCTTGGATGAGCCGCTCCCTGCTTTTAGCCCTCTCCGCCGCTTCGCGCATTTGGACAAGTTGGTGGGCTACGGAGCCGGTCCCCTGGAGCACCTGGTTCAAGGATTCCCCGGCGAACTCCTGCTTCCCTTCCACTGGAATTCCGAAACGATTGTCAAAGACAGTTTTCCCCTCCACGGATAGGTTAAAGGAGGATGATGGCGGTGCTTGGAAACTGGCTTGAAGAATATGTATATTATCAGTCTCAGTTCGTCTGCCATTATTGATATCATATTCCGTGGAATTCACTATTGTTGGTATCCATGCGCCATCCTGACTGCGCTTCCATGAATTCATAATCCAGCGTCTCATTAGAAGATTGCGGATTTTCGTATAACGAGATATCTCCTTTGCAACATATCCATGAGCGGGATCCAATACGGCGCGGATATAACTGCCATCTCCGATATCTCCCGTAAAAATCACATCGTTTTTTTCATATGAAATCACTGGATGTTTAATATAAGCAAAGCCTCTGCCAATATAAGCGCATGGACCAGGTATCATTGTCAACAACCATGCAATATTCTTTGGAATTCCTGGAATGAATGAACTTTTTGGATGTATCTCCATGGAATTCCCCATTGAATAAAACGTATTATGTTCATTTGAGATGATTGTTGCCACATCTTTCTGTTTTAATTGGGATGACTGAGTTTCGATTTTGTAATTCCCTTTCTTTGTGTATATGATGCATTCATGTTGATATGAATTTGATACCGGAGATCCATACAGTTTATGCGTTGTTAAATTGTAAATTAAACAGCCTTGAAGCGCTTGATTATCGTTATGGCGGATATGAGCAAGAATGTCATCTGTTTTAGAGATAGCGTGCGTCATTGACAAAAAAAGAAATGTAACAATCATGCAAATAATCGGAATATGGATTTGCTGTCGAATCATTAAATGTTAATCCTTTGATGGCTAATGGTTGCTAATCTGATTATTCACAACAAACGTAAGCGGTGTCGAATTCCACTTTATTTCCATCTTATCCTTGAGTGACTCCCTTTATTTGTCCACCGCAATCAAGTTCATCATAATGATAATCCCACCTGTATTCAGGCTGTGGTGCTTTTTGACACCCTTCGAATGGGTTTGTAGTTACTCCGCAATTTAATGGTGGATCAGGTGCTAATCATACCATCCATCGTATTTACTTTGTGGTGTTTGCGCTATTGGTGTTTCCGCGCATGTTGCCCACACCACCGCCACGCAACTGATAACCAGGAAGAGGCTCGCCAGAAGCGTAAGCATGCATTTCTTAAATTCAGTTTGCCATTGATCTCAATTCTCCTTTTCTCGAAAATGCGTCCTCGTTTCGGTCGTTCAAGTATTCCCGCTTTTTTTTTGGTGCGAAAGCGTCCGTCAAACCGGCGCGGAACGGGGACTTGTTCATCCCTCATACTATAAAACGACGCAAACGGGCTAAAACCTACGGGTTGAGCGAAAAAATTTTTTTCGTGAACCTCGCTAAATCTCACCGACGGATCATATCCTTAGCCTCCCGGGATGATGTATCCTTTGGCTCGCAGAATTTTTCGCAAACGTCGTCTGGCTCTTCTTAGGGTTTGATCCGCAGCTTCCTCGGTGATGCGAAGCGCATCGGCTATCTCCCGGATCGGCTGATCGTAATAACAACGCAGAACAAGAACGTCGATCTCTTTTTTTGTCAAACCCTCAAGGGCGACATTCACATGCTCCATAAAATCCTTTCAACACAATTCCTCCTCCGGGTTTGAGGGTTGATCGGATGGATCGCGCGGAACGATGTCCCCGTTTTTTGCTTCATATTCCTCCAAACTCGTTTTGTGTTTGTTCCGGCGGAGAATAGGTCTCGTATAATCTATCAAGTGGTTAAAGGCGTAAGTGGCAAGACGATGCCTATTCGCGTTCGCACATGTTTCGTTGCATTCGGCGAGTATGCATCCGTTAGTTCGCATCATCTTCTCGATAAATGTGATACGGCAATCCTCCGCATCCGCATACTGCATGCGGAAATAAGCAGCCAATTTTAGGATTATTTCGCTCAGGCACTTAAAACAATTTTGATCGGAGTATCGGCTAATCGACGCGTCTTCCTCTCAAAGGGTCATTTTCAGGCTCATCGCAAAAGAGGCGGGATTTCCATTTATTGATGATCAATTGAATTTGGAAATAACGTAGGGAGATTGCGATTCTCTTTTTATCACAACTCGCTTTATTTGTCAATAAATAGTTCATTTCATTGCAGGATTTCAAATAAATTTTAAAATAAAATAGTTTGTTATTGTAAGGAGGGAATATCGGATGCGAACATGCGGTGGGAGTGGAAATTATGTCGGAGGTTGGGGTGACGGAGTTCCGGCGTGAGATCCCCATGTTTCGGCGGATATTAGCTGGTGGTTGAAACCGCGCCTCGCAAAATCACGAAACCGACTGTGCGACTTGAGGCGTTAATTCATTCACGGGGTGGGGGCTCATCGCCCGCAGGGGGGCGTATACACCCGCTTGATAGGGCTCGCGGCTCGGATTGCCCACGCAAGAAATCGCGGTCGGTCAGATTGGTGGTTCATACCCGTTCAATAGATCATTTCACCCTCGTAAGCCTAATTAACACCGCCCCATGTCCCGGCACATTGGTTTCGTATTTGTCGGAGAACACCCCCTGGTTCCTCCTCAGCCAAAGGTTCCTCGCCTCGTATTTGCCGGAGATGCCAAGGGCTTGCCAGTCGGCGGTCACACGTTCCGAGAAGAAGTTGCGGTTAAACAGAGCCACCGCCAGGGAGCCATCCGCAAGTCGTCGTGACCACACCTCGGCGCCATTTTCCTCCGCAATCGGTTTCGCACCCTCTCCGAGTGAATCCTGATCTATGGCGAGAACCTCGGGATTGGTCAGCAACGCCAAGGTCCACGGGTCGTTGTCCGGCAAGTCCGCGCCCAGCATAAGCGGCGAGGGAAGCATGCACCATAGCGTGAGCAGGGTCTCCTGTTCGTTTTTGGTGAAGTTGGTTCTGCGGTCGGGTCCTACGCTCCTTCCCGAGATTGAGATGTGTCCGAGGGGGAGCATGTCGGCGTCGGGCCAATGTCCCGGTCCAGGGTACCCCAGCCATCGCTTGGCTAAGCTGAACTCGTGATCCAGCGAATTCCAATTATCCCAGAAATCCCCGGAGACCCGCCATAGGTTGGCGTGAGAGGATACGTCCTTGCCGTACTCTATCGGCGTTTCGCCCGGGGAGAGGCTATAGACGATGGAACGTCCGCATTTCAGGATGGCGCTATGGACCGCATGGATTTCATCCTCGTGATAAGGGGAGGAGGTATCGTCCATCTTCACGTAGTCCACCCCCCAGGATGCGTAGAGGCGGAAAAGGGAATCGTAATACGCCTGTCCCGCCGGTGTATCCCCTCGTACACCGTACATATCCGGGCACCAACCGCAGGTATCGGACGTATTGGCCGCATCCACCGCATGATACGGGGATCCCTCGATAGGCAGGTTCTTCTCCACCGCCAATCGGGGAATCCCGCGCATGATGTGGATGCCGAACTTCAGCCCCATGGCGTGGATTTCATCCGCGAGCGGTTTGAACCCCTCTCCGTTTATAGCGGACGGAAAGCGGTTCGGAGCAGGCAGAAGCCGACCGTATCGGTCCATGGACAGATCTGCCCCAGCGCGAGCATTCGGATTGTTCGGTGCCAATGACGCACCCGGATCGTACCAGCGGTAGTCCACCACGATGGTGTCCCAACCGTAGGGTTGCAGATACTTATGAACGTATCGAGCGTTCGCTAATATCTCTGCTTCCGTCACATCATCCCCGAACGCATCATAGCTGTTCCAACCCATTGGCGGCGTCAATGCGATGGTTTCGCCCGCAATGAGATGCACAATATGCTCCGCCTTGCCAGCACGGTTTTTCGCGATAATACGCACGGCATGGTCGCCTGGCTTCGTGAGAGTTCCGGTGATGGTTCCCGTGGAGGGGTTAATGCGCAATTCGGACGGCAACCCCTCAGCGCTGAAGGTGATCGGGCGCACTCCGGATACGGGAACGGTCCAGATCAATGGGGTTCCCGTGTAGACGCCCACACTGTAAGGTGCGTTGATGACGGGTTTCGCAGGTTCGGGCTTTGTCGAAATCGGCAATGTCTTTTCCTTGGATTGCAAGGAGATAGTTTTGGGCATCGCACCCGTCACGACGAATTGAGCGTCAGCCCAATCGGCGTGATCGAAATCGTATGGCTTGCCTGCGGTTGTGACCACAAGTAGGATCGTTTTCAAATTCGATACGTCCAACTGCACTCTCTTCGGGGGATCCCCTCGGTGCATCACCCCACTTCGCCAGAGGATGCGATTCTTCGGTCCCAGCACTTCGAACTCCACATTACCCGCCCCCGCTGGAACCTCGTCATCCACTCCAACCGTCGCACTGAAACTTTTGGAGCCGCCATTAAGCTCCACCGCGAGCATCCCGGGAGAGTGTGTGCCGAATCCGTGAGCGTAAACGTGACCATCCAAGGATATGGGATTCCCGCCGACCGATTTGTCTTTCGATGGGCTTCCCCATCCCTGGATCGCCTTTGAAAGATCCAGCGAGGAGAGTTGGACAATGGCATTGCGTGAAGGAGTTTGCACCTTATTATTGGAGATAATGCCAAGTGCGATAGGAATCAAGAAGGAAAGCATAATACGAACTCCTCTTCTATGGTGATGGATACTGAGCAATGAGGCGTATCACAAACATTATGGCGCTGAAATCGGCAGGAATTCGACATTTCGACGGTAAAAATCAACACGGAGGCTCGAAATGAAAAAGCGCACTCGATTAGAGTGCGCTTTAAATTATCGCAGTTCTACGGACCTGGCTTACTAAGGTACCAATCCCTGGCTTGAGAGTGCTTCACCCATTTGACATGTCCATCGTACCAGAGAATGTTATACCCTCCGGAGTGATTCTTGGCGATACGTCCCGGGTTGTCCACGTTACCGTTCCATTGCAAACCATAATAATTGCCGACTACGTCCGTATCCCATACCCCCCAAACATTCAGCTCCCATCGCCCTTCGTACACTTGGATGGTGTTTGCGGGCTCTTGAACCGCCGCCAATGGCGCCCCTATGGCATCGTTCCACGCTTGAACCGTTCCTATAGGTGTGTTGTTTGCGGCGAGACCGTTATAAGCGTAACTGCTTCCGGATTGTACGTCAGGATTGGCGGGATGCCCCTGGGGCCAATCCCAATAGTACCAGCGGACCATTTGCGACTGATCGGAGCCGGAACTTGGACATTTGAAAATCTGGGCGTTCTTCACATAAGGGTAGATCAATTCGGCGAACCCCACTCTGCTCCCATACACGCAAGGCTTCCACGCGCCGCAATAGGTTTCATCATAATCCTGAGCGTATTGCTGCAGTGCGAGACCGATCTGTTTTTCATTGCTGGTGCAACTGATTTGTCGCGCCTTTTCGCGGGCCTGTGCGAATACAGGAAACAAAATAGCAGCCAAAATGGCAATAATTGCTATAACAACAAGCAATTCAATGAGTGTGAAACCCAACTTCATTGGGTTTTTGGTGGATCCAAAATTTCCCTTCATACCTGTCCTTTCGATTGTCAAAGAGAGTCTTGTCGACATTCATATGAATGTATAACATATTATAACAGAATGATAACCAGTAATCAATTGTTTGCTGTTACCTATTATCCATTCCGAACGAATCGGTTACGGCATCCATACTGCGAGAAACGATATCATTCAATCTGGCTTGTTTGTAATTCATGGTATCACGCCGAAATTTGCGATGATATCTAAGATTGGTGTCGTATCATTCAATCTGGCTTGTTTGCAATTCATGGTATCTGTTTCCCTGACATGTAGGTTAATATTTACATGAAGGCTGTTTATTGACACATAGGGAAACCTCATCCGTCTCTCATTCACGATCCACTAACATAAAGGTTTTTGAAAGCGAAACTAAATCTTAAAACCACCTGAAATTACAAGAATGAAGCCGAAATACCCTGTCTTATCACAAGACGATCATTTACCTTGCTGCGGGAAAGTTGGAGTTAGGGACCCACACTTGAAACAAAGAGAACAGAGGTGTTGTTGAAATTGATATGAACGGGTACCGGATTATGACAAAATGATAGCCATAATCAATTGTATGCTGTTCCCTTTGATTCATACCGAACGAACTGTTTTTGCATCCATTCCGCAGGCAACGGTATCCTTTGATCCGACATGAGTGATGGAGGTGAATAGATGGAGCCGCTTTTTTTGTTGACTTATGACCATGGTGGCTTAATTCTTTGGGGCGTGGAGCATTTTGCGGAGCGTCTCAGGAACGCCATCGAATGGCTGGACAAATATTCTCATTTCAAAATCGGGTTGGAAAACGAGGCGTTCGCCTATGACGCCCTGGCGGAGAACGATCGTTCCCTCTTGGATGAAATCAGGGAGTATCGACGCAAATACGCCGGTAGATTTGAGATAGGCTCCTGCACCTACGGTCAACCGCTCTCCACCTTTATCAACGAGGAATCGAACATCCGCCAAATCGGTTACGCTATACAAACGAATCTGAAACATTTCGGATACACGCCGTCCATCTACTTGATGAGCGAGCACGCCATGCATAGCCAAATCCCTCAAATCATTAAGGGATTCGGGTTCATCGGTGCAATCATGAGAACCCATTTTATGATGTACGGGTACAACCCGACATTCGATACGTCATACGGTTGGTGGGTGGGCGTGGATGGCACCCGTATCCCCGCCGTCCCCACATATCCCGGAGAGGGCGCTCAATTTGGAATCACCACGATGGATAACTGGTTTCTGACCCGATATCCAGGTCCTGAAGGCAGGGAATCCCCCATGGAATTTCGCACCAAGTTCGCTCATATCCATCCATTGTTAGCTTCCAGGGCGGATGATTCCGGATTACGCAGGGAGGAGTTGGTGGCGCAATTGGAGGGGGATTCGGAATATCGGTGGATACTGCTGGATGAGATACCCGCCATTATGCCGGAGCCGGAAAGAGAAATGAGAACCGGTCCGAACGATTTCACCGTTAGAATGCCGTGGGGATATTGCGGAAACGAAATATGGATCGTCAATCGCAAGGCGGAGACGCAGGTTTTGGTTGCGGAGCGTCTGGCTGCGTTGGAAACGATGATGGATGGTTCCAATCGTGAAAAAGAGTTGGAGACCGCATGGAAGCACCTGCTTGTGGCGCAGCATCACGACGTGCAGATATGCGGGTTGTTGCCGGAAGCCAGAAAACATTTGTCGATATCCTTGGAGGAATCCGGGAAGACGCTGAACAAGGCGATTGTAGCCATCGCCTCGCGATTGAAAGGAGATGGCTTGGGGCAAATCACGGTTTTCAATCCTCTCTCCTGGAGTCGGAAGTGCTGGGTTGAGGTGGAGATAAGCCTTAAGGAAGGAGAGGCTAAAGCGATTGAGATCACATGCGGCGACAATAAGGTCCCGTACCGCATAATCCGTGCGGAAAGACGTTCGGACGGATCAATATCCCGATGCAAATTGGCGATCTTGTGTGATGCTCCTTCATTGGGAGTGGTGGCGTATTCCATCCGATCCAGCGGGTCCGACAAAAACGAGTGTGAAAGCGGGATAGAGATTGACGAAGCGAATTTACGCATCGTCACCCCCTATTACGACATGCGCCTGAACCCGAACGGCGGCATCGATTCCCTGACATCTCGGAGTAACGATAAGCCTCTTCTTGTCTCAAATGGGCGAACAGGAGTGTTCGAGGGGGTAATGGAAGGTAAGGAATGTGTTTCCTACGGGCGATGGACGCTCCAAAAAATGGCGGATGAAACCCCATATGTTACCGCGCGGGAGATGGGAAAGATAGGCGGTATTCCTTACACCTTTGAAATGACTTTGCATGCGAATGATCCGCGCGTGGATTGTCATGCGGAGTTTGAGATGAATAACGAAAAGGTGGGTAGGTTGAGCGAAAACCATAGGGATGGAGTTTCCGGGTTTTTGCACGAGGAGAAACTACGTTTCAAGTTGCATCCGCTTACGGGCGAGGATATACGTGGCGTGCGCGACCTTCCATTTGTCATTTCCGAGACGAAAGACAAATACGTGGAGGGCGTTTACTGGGCGGCTTTGGCGGGCAGTTCAGGCGGATTGGCGTTTTTAAACCGAGGGACCATGGGAGCTGTACGCGAGCAAGATGGTGGATTCTCCGTTCCGCTGATTTTCGCGATGTATTATGTTTGGGGGACTCGGATGCTAACCGGCAACTTTGGTTTCGATTTCGCGTTTCTGCCGTTTGAGGGGGATTGGCGGGATGCTGATTTGCACGCCGAAGCCTTGGAGTACAACTATCCCTTGATACCTCATGTCGGCGAGATTGGGGATAGTTCGCATGGCGAGTGCTTCCAACCGATCATGATGGAAACCAAGCGAATTACACTGTCCGCGCTTTACACGGAAAACGGAAAAGTCCACGCTCGATTTTACGAGTGCGGCGGGAAGAGAGAGGATCTAACGATACGCTTAGCGAACAGCTCAAGCTCGATCATCGAAACAAGCCTGCGCGGGGAGATTTTAAAAACAGTCTCCTCCCCCCTTCTCTTCGAGCCTTGGCAAATTCGCACCTTTAGAATTGAGGAAAATGACTCTGCGTAACTTAAGGTGAACCGATTGGAGGATGAAATACGGCATGTCTGCGAGTTTATAAATAGTCTTCCAGTAGTGTCTCCCTTAGATCCGCCCATTTCAGATTGGCATCCGTCATATCCGCGTTGGTGAGATCGGCGCGGATAAGATTGGCATGGGTGAGGTCGGCACCATTAAAAATAGCTCCCGTAAGATTCGCTTCGTTAAGTTTTGCATCCGAGAGGTTGGCGCCTGTAAGGTTCGCCCCAGATAGGTCCGCCTCGTTCAAATAGGCGCCCACGAGATTGGCTCCGGAAAGGTTCGCCCCTCTTAAATCCGCTCCCGAAAAATAGGCGCCGGAGAGAGTGGCTTCGGATAGTTCCGCCCCGGAGAGGTTGGCGTATGAGAGATTGGCGCCCGTGAGGTTCGCCATGAAAAGGTTCGCCTCCGATAGTTTCGCCATCAGAAGTTTGGAGTTCTGTAGATCCGCCCACATGAGTTTCGCCCAATTCAGATGAGCCCGGGATAGGTCCGCCTCCGAAATATCCGCACCGGATAAAAGCGCCCCGTTAAGACATGATTCACAGAGTATCGTTTTGCACAGCTTCGCACCGGATAGATCCTTAAAGGATAAATCCGCACCTGCAAGATTCTTCTCGGAAAGGTCTCCTCCAGGAAACGCCAACTCACTCAATTCCACCTCTGTGATCTCCATGTAACACCCCCCTTTACAACTATAGATACGGATATACCGACGATATATTCCTAAGCATTTTCTTATTTATTGCAGGAGATAGGGATAAGCAGTCTCAAATCTTCCGCATAGCTAAAACCTCGTGCGCTCAGAAGAGACCCAATTGGGAAACGGAATTTCAAATCATCCATTCGACCCTTTTCCCGGAAAATCACCTGTATGACAGGGAAAGATAGAGTATGCTTCATTTTGATGAAATTCCGATGAGAACCGAGGCTCCTGAAAGAGGAAATTTCACTGTAAAGCCTTGATTCATCAACTCGTCGCCTGTTATCTCACAGCTTTCCCCAATGGCTGATAGCGGATTGAGAAGGTACTTTCTGTTTGGTTGCAAACCATGCAACTTTAGAGTGTGTTCCAGCGCGCCATCGCCTGCTTGAAATGCGAATAGCAATCCCTCCTCAGTTTTCGAATCCCAATATTGCATCGCCTGCATGGAGCGAGGATCGGAACCATCCACCTGCGGCGAGAGATGGTAGACGTCCGCATCGCGGAGAACTGAGCGTATGCTCTTGTAGGTCGCAATACTTTTCTTCGCCTGTTTTAGAATAGCGTTATCCCATTGATCAATCCTGCCGGACAGACCGAAATGCACCGTCATGTTCGCCAGGAATTGAGCTTCAATATCCATTTTGACGTCCGAGAGATTCGGAAATACGGTCCAATGCAGGCACATTTCCGGCGGGAAGAGATAAGTCACCCCGAAATTCTGCATCAGGTTCATGTGGTTGTCCACGTTATCCGATACCCAGTGGGTGTCCGTATAGGCGGCGGGAGTGAGGTCTTGTCTTTGAGAGCCGCTGGAGCAGTTTTCGACGATCAGTTTGGGATGTTTCTCACGCATGTAAGTCCAGAGTTCCGCCAAGCCTTTGTAATGTTGATACAAAGGATCGGTTTTGGGAGTGAGCGCGTCGGTATTCAATGGCATCTGCGTGTTGAAGTCCATTTTGAGGTAGTCGAGATGATAGTCGTTCACAAGCCTGTCAATAACGGATTTCGCATATGCCAGTACGTCGCGATTACCGAAATCCAACACGGATCGGTTGGAGAGCGGTTTGCCATCCTCTTTCAAAAGCCAATCCGGGTGTTCCCGAACGATGGGACTGCCGAGGTAGGCGCACTCTATCTCCACCCATAGTCCGAATTTCATCCCCAACCCATGCACCAATTCCGAAATGGGTTCCAGACCATGCGGAAGCCTGCTGCGGTTTACCCGCCAATCCCCCACGGTATCTGACCAATTCTCTCCGCCGTACCATCCCGCATCCATCACATACGCCTCGCACCCCAAGTCTTTTGCGATATGGGCGGAGTTGATCACTGCGGCTTCGTCGAAGTTACCGTCATAGGCGTACCAATTGTTGTACTCCACCCAGGGCCAATCCTCTCCGTGCTTGCGTAAAAGGTGCGAGCGAACGAAACGCAGGATGGGGAGGGAGCCATAATCCCAGTCTCCTGTGAATTCAGAGACGAGAGCGCCTGGAATGGAAAGACCTTGGATATGGGCGAACGGAGGAAGCGTGGCGGGAGATGTTCGCGCCTCCACGCTCGTATTCCCTCCTTCGGATTTCACCTCGAAACACCAGTTGCCCATATACGCCAAGGCGATGGCGACTCCCTTGCCTGTGATGCGATTACGCATCAACCAGTAAGGGATATGGTGGGCGCAACTCTCCCCCGCAGTCTCCAGAAAACGATAGCCCCCCGATGTTAAGGGAAGGATTTGGATTTCATATTCATGACCCCATCCGCCGGAAAACGTCATGAGATCGTAATTTGTGGTGTCGCCGGGAAGCACCTTACGGTAAGGAAGCCTTACAGGAGAGGCGAAGGAATGGGAGGAACGGTTTTCAAGCTGATTATGCGTGTCGGGAATCATGGCGTATTCCTCATCAAGTTGTTCGATTATTTTGGAATCGGCTCGACCATCGCTGATTAAAAAGGATGCTCCGAGCAGCGCCATCCATTTTACCAAGTCTCTTCGAAGCATATTAGATCCTCCATGGACTGAAGATTCCCTCCGTTCAATGAGTGTATCGGAGGGTGGCGTTCGGTGCGGAAGCATACTTTGTATACTATACCGGAAAATGGTCTGAAACAGGGTTTTGAGGGGATGCGTCCGCCTAACACGAGAGGCAGGCGATCACTCACCCATTCGGATTACCTTCGGGGTTAAGCGTGGATGGTTTTAAGCCATTCGCGATAGCCTCTGGCATTCTTTTTCGCCGCTTTGATATGAGAGTTGATCACCTTCCATCATTCCTCTTGTAAGATGATCCGGGAGGCAATCAAGCATCCGCGCGGCGTGAGCCTTAAACGTATTCGCCAGTCTTTTCCTGCTCGACCCGATATCGCCACTCGAAACCCATTAAAAAAGGAAACTCTCTTTTTTTACCAAACGAACCCAAGGATTCTTCGGAGATAAAAAAAGTCATCCCGCCTTGGCTGAGAAGCCGATCTTAACCGATTCTATTTTCATATATAGGTACGGCAGCACCCCGTTTTACTATCTTTTTTTGAAGGCGAGGGCAAGAAAGGCTCCAGCGTCATCATGGCGGCGCCGGAAGTCCGTGCGATTACCCCATGGGATGCAACGATGGGGGGACGTGGATATGTATGTGAAGCTCTCCTTCGTCAAGGTTGAATTCCGCCTTTTTCACCTGATAATGGATGTGCCAGCCCAAGGCGGCTGTGAAAAGCTCGTTTTCGTCGCTCATTTCACTTTGTTCTCCATTTTGTTTGACTGAGGTGATAGCAACTCTCAACCAATGTCAATAATATCACCTACACAACAGCGAAGAACCCTATTATATATATTCGCGGAAAACGCCGTCTTATTTCATATATCCCGGGCGGTTCCACGGCACCGGCCGGGCGTTCAACCCCCCCATAGGGAAGGTTTGCACTCCGGTTACTTGGTTGCCATCGACAAATATGTCAAAATAGAGTGAATATCCCTGTCATTCATCGAGTCGCCATCATGAAAGAAGTTGATCTCCACGCCCCGCTCCTTTCGTTTTTAACGGATCAAGGGTTCGAAGTGCGCAGCGAAGTGCACCATTGCGATTTGACAGCCTGCAAAGGCGACGAACTTGTTATCATTGAGTTGAAGCTGAATCTCAATCTTGCATTGCTCGTTCAGGCGGCAAAAAGACAGAGATTAACCGACCATGTGTATGTGGCGGTGCCCAAGCCATCAGCAAAAACGGATGCGGAGCGATGGAGAGGGGTGCATCTTCTTCTGCGTAGGTTGGAACTGGGATTGCTGTATGTGGATATGTCGCAGGAAACGGCGCGTGTGGAGCTAGTGTTCCATCCTCTCCCGTATCATAAAAGGCGCACACCAATGAAACGCGCCTCCTTGCTGAGAGAGATCGCCGCACGTTCCGGAGATTTTAACGTGGCGGGTTCCGTCAGGCGGCAACTGATGACCTCCTACCGCGAATCCGCGCTCCTCATCGCATATCATTTGGGGCAATTGGGAGAGGCATCCCCTCGAACTTTGAGGAAGAGCGGGACTAGTTCCAAAACGCAATCCATTCTTGCTCATAACTATTATAAATGGTTTGACAGAGTGGGGCGAGGAATCTATCGTTTGACGGATGCCGGGATCTCCGCCGTTTCCGAAAATACGGTTGTGCTTCAGGAGATGCTTCGCAAACAATCATGTTAGGAAGGGGTTCATTTGTGAAAAAGACATTCGTTATCCTCGTGGTTTTTATAGGAGTTTTGGCTTGGATTCCATCGAAAGGTTACACCGAAGCGAATCGCATCCCCTCGCAATTCCGCGGAAAGGTCATTCGAAGCAGAGTCCGATATTTTCCCTACAAACTCCTGGCTCTGACTTTTGACGATGGTCCCGACCCCCGGAACACCCCCATCGTTCTCAATGCGCTGAAAAAATATCACGCTCACGCCACCTTTTTTGTCATTGGAAGCGAAGCGAAGCGGTACCCTAAGCTCCTCCAGGAGATTGTTGAGGGTGGGAATGAGATCGGAAGTCATAGTTACACGCATCCCGCTCATCCCACTCCCGCCCAATCGATACAGGAGTTGGATAAAACCGCCGAGGTGATTCGTAAAGCGACGGGAATCTCCCCCGTATGCTATCGTCCGCCGTATGGCATCGTGCACAATAATCTGACCCGTTTGGCTTTGAGCAGAGGATATGCCGTCTTTCTGTGGACCATAAGCTCTGCGGACACCCGGCCAGTAAGCGTGATGACACTAGCCAATAATGTGATTCATACGCCCAACCCGGGTGACATCATTCTTATGCATGACGGTCCTGGACATATTCGCACCACGCAAGCTGTTCCAATCATCCTTGCGCAACTGACTCGGATGGGGTACAAATTCGTCACCCTTCCGCAACTGCTTCAGGCGTGGAGTGCGTGGGAGTTAACTCACCCTCATAATATGTTGAGGTCCATGGGTCGATCTCATTCCTATCGTTTGAAGTGAACCACCTTCCGGTTCTCGCAAAAAAAACGCCGTTCCCATTTTCTCGAAAGGGAACGGCGATTTCCGTTGGAAAACAATTTACAATGTCAAAGAGAAGCTATTTCCCCGCTCCGAATCGTGCGCCAACCACATCCCAGTTCACTACATTCCACCATGCTTTGAGGTAGTCGCCGCGTCGGTTTTGGTAGTGTAGATAATAGGCATGCTCCCATACGTCCACACCTAGCACCGGATAGAGCCCTTCAATCAACGGGCTGTCCTGGTTGGGCGTGCTCATAATGGATAGACCGCCCGCGTGATTCTCCACAAGCCACGCCCAACCGCTTCCAAACCTCTTGAGGCCTGCGTCGTTGATTTTCTCCTTTAAAGCATCAAGACCGCCAAAGGTGGAGTTAATGGCGTCGGCAAGCTTTCCCATTGGCTCCTTGCTTCCACCGGGCTTCATAATCTCCCAGAATAGGGTGTGGTTGGCATGTCCGCCACCATTGTTTCTCACCGCTATTCTAGCCGGCTCTGGAACCGTCTCCAAGTTTTTTAAAATCTCATCAATGGGCTTCTCGTAGAATTCCGGATAATTTTTCAACGCCGCGTTTAAATTGGCGACATACGCCCCATGGTGTTTGTCATGGTGAATTTCCATGGTTTTGGCGTCGATGTGGGGCTCGAGGGCTGCAAAATCATAACCCAGCGCAGGAACGATAAATTCAGACATTTTCGCATCTCCTTAAGGTTTGCCGCATCCGATGGATGCGCTCTTTGTTTCGTTGGTGTATCTTACGTTTATTTACGAAGGCTAAATATATTCCGTTTCCCTTTCCTCATCATTTGTGAAAAAAATAATGAATGGATGAGCTTTACGTTCTCTCTCAATCCATTCGCACATCCGGCTTCCCATGTTTAGGCGGTAGGGGCAGTTTTATGGGGATCTAATCTAGTCTTGTATTTTTGTTTGTATATTGGATGCATTGGGCGAAGAAAGATATTTAGTGCCGCTAACGGGAGCGGCATCGCCAAGAGACACGTATATTCACGCGATTCAATCGCAATTCATCTTGCGTCAACAGAGATCACAGACGCAGGGGGATACGATTCTATTTCGCTTCAATCATATGTTGCATCAAGGAGACAAAGGTGAAAAATCAACTGTCGGATAGCCAATTGGCGCAATACGAAAAGAATGGATTTATCGTCATCGAGAACTTCCTGGATCACGATGAGCTTGAATTATGGCGTGAAAACACCCAAGAGGCGGTTGATCAACGACTTGCGTCGAAAGGCATGCTGACGAATCAAGACGCGGACGAGTACTACCGTTCCGTATTCACGCAGTGCCTGAAACTGGCGGATACGCATTCCGGAATGCGGAGGATCATATTCAACCCGAGGATCGCCGAAATGGCTGCGACATTGTCCGGAATCGATACCATACGCGTTTGGCACGATCAGGCTCTGTTCAAACCGCCGTTCGGGAATCCAACCTCCTGGCATCTGGACAATCCCTTTTGGTCCTTCGACTCTCATCACGCCATCTCGATTTGGGTGGCTTTGGACGATGCCACCTTGGCGAATGGATGCATGTTTTATATTCCGGGCACCCATAAAACGGCGAGATACGACAACGTGGGGATTGGAAAGCAGGTCGGGGATTTGTTCTGTCTCTATCCTGAATGGAAGAGCATAGAACCCGTGGGGTGCCCGTGCCCGGCGGGTTCGGCGGTTTTTCATCATGGGTTGGTGGCGCATGGCGCAGGCGCGAATATGACGAACAAGCCCCGTCGCGCCATGACCTGCGCTTACATGCCGGATGGGTGCGTGTTCAACGGGAAACGCAACGTTCTTCCGGAGGACTATTTTAATTCACTTCAAATCGGTGATCCCCTTAATGATCCTGTGGTGAACCCTCTCGTGTGGTCTAAAAACATGGTGGCAAACAGCTAATCGAAATAGCCGGCTTATAATCGGATAGTTTCCAGGTATGAGTAAAACCCTCTTCGGAGACGCTCGCAACAGGCGTCTCCGAGTTGTTTTTCACCCCTTCAAGCATCGTTGGCAAACCATGGCGACATCTTATTGATACGTATTATCATATTTATCGGAATCTGGTGTAAAATGCTATTATTCGTGAGTTACCAGAAAAACAAGCGATTCGGCTTCCCTCGGGGCAATGGCCTTGGGAAACGGTGCGAAAGAAGGATGAGATGGTGAATAAAATAACGCGCCGGGAAATGCTGGCGTTGGGAGCGGTGTTTGCGATGACGAATCTCACCAAAAAAAGCGAGGCTAAAAAAGTGGATTATCGAAAGCTGCCAAGATGGCGAGGATTTAATCTCCTCAATAAATTCACCCTGCAAATGAACAAACCTTACGATGAGAGCGATTTCGATCTGATAGCGGAATGGGGATTCGATTTTGTGCGCTTGCCAACCTCCTATCTTTGTTGGACCATTTCTCCCGGTGTCTACAAGGAGGACGTGCTGAAGGAGATCGATCAAGCGATCGCTTTCGGAAGGGAGAGGAAAATACATGTCAATCTTTGTCTGCATCGCGCACCTGGGTATTGCGTGAATCCGCCGAAGGAGCCTTTGGACCTTTGGTCGGATGGAGAGGATGGCGTGTTGGCGCGAGATCAGTTCGCCGCTCAATGGCGAATGTTTTCCGCCAGATACAAAGACATCCCCAGCGATCAGCTCTCCTTCGACCTGGTGAATGAGCCCGGAAGCATATCCGATTCGGTCTACGTGCGCGCCATGAAGGAAGCGGTGGAAGCCATCCGCGCGGAGGATCCGAATCGACTGATTATAGCGGATGGTCTTTATTGGGGAAATCACCCTGTTCCGGAGTTGGCTCCGCTTCATATCGCGCAGAGCACCAGAGGGTATCAACCCATGCAAATCAGCCATTACAAGGCGGGTTGGGTTTCCGGTTCCGATACTTGGCAGACGCCAACATGGCCCTTGAAGGAGGGCGATAACACTGTGATTGATAAAACCTGGCTTCGCAAAAACATGATAGAACCGTTCCAAGACCTCCAAAAAATGGGAGTTGGGGTGCATGTTGGCGAATGGGGGGCGTTCAATAAAACCCCTCATACGGTGGTCATTGCATGGATGAAGGATCAGCTTTCCCTTTGGAGAGAGGCGGGGTGGGGCTGGGCGATGTGGAACTTCAGCGGCTCCTTCGGCCCGCTTGACAGCGGTCGCGAGGATGTGAAATACGAAAATTACAAAGGCCGCAAGGTGGATAAAGAGATGCTGGATCTGCTATTGGCGGATAAGACGTAATATGCAATGCCTTTGTCAACAGAATGAGTTGTTGCCAAGAAAGTCGGCGTGATAATCGAATGCGGATATCGTGTGTGTTTACGTTCGACCTAGCCCTTCCACGATCCTAAGCACTCCGTAAACCGTAGTCGCGAGGGACCCGCAAATGATGAAGCCTGTGACCCCTTCGGCGAACGCGCCGGATGACCCAAGGAAATATCCCTCCCCGTAAATCGCGAGGAGAATGAGAATGACTGATAACATCAGCCACATAAATCCTTCCGTCACTTTTTTCCAATCCGGCATTTTCCACCTCCTTTTCCTTAGCGGATCTGAGAACAAAAATCCTCGGCAAGCGATCTCACCTTGTCTGTGATTATGG
The DNA here is from genome assembly GCA_021811565.1 of bacterium. Taxonomy (GTDB): domain Bacteria; phylum Armatimonadota; class Chthonomonadetes; order Chthonomonadales; family CAJBBX01; genus DTKV01. Next base: position 25,406 of record JAJZOL010000211.1, read on the forward strand.
ATGAGTTCGAATTACCCAGATCAAATGTATCCGTTCCCTCCCAGTAAGTTTGAAACAGGAAAATACTGCGCATTGACTCCTCAATCTCAACATGAGTGGAGCCGTTTTCATTCCGTGAGAGTTTTACGATCACAAGGAAATGATAAAACGGGTCTCCCTCTGTGGGGTTCCATAGATTGTGAGAGACGAGAGCATCCTGAAAAGCCTTGCCAATGCGAAGATTGGTAAGCGGAGCGTCCAGAGAAACGGATCCATCGGTGAAGACATTGGCTAAGACGTTTGTGTGAAACCCTCTCACCATACGGCCTGTGTCCAACACAATGGAAGTTTTCCTTTCATTCCATACCGGATTGGATGCACGCAGGATGATGTAGGTTCCGACCGCTACGATGCATACGAAAAGGAACGCAAGGAATGCTATTACCGCGATAAATCTGCTATTCCTCAATGGGGCACGCTCCTCCCTTGTTCATCATTCCCTTCGTACGAAGGTTCCATATACAATAGAGGTAATGGCAAAATTCAGGAAATGTTGCTATGATCGTTCATTTTACATTCGGCGAAACACTTGGAAATCGAATTTTGCAATGACCTGAATATATATCAACGGCGAGACTAAAAACAGGAAATCAATGAATGTCCCCGATGGATTCGCTGGTTACCAGGATCGCATATCCTCATTCGTTCCGCATTGAACGGTGCGACGCTCGTCTCGCAATCCGATTATTATAAATCCGCAAGGAAGTCGAAAATAATGTCTCCGCTTCCTGGCAAGCCCTCATGCCCGAAATCCGGGTAGATGATCATCTTTTTGGAGGAATTGATCTTGTTGTAGGCTGCGAACTGAGTGGATGGCGGGCAGATGGTGTCCATGAGACCTGTGAACATCAACACCTCCGCTTTGATCCGATGTGCGATATGCTGATTGTCAATATATCCGAGACGTGTGAACCATTCCGTTTCCCGCTCATGGCGAGGATCGAATCGACGGAAGAAATCACGCAACTCGTTGTATGCAGCCACAGCCAAGTCCATCTCCCAAACGCGTTGGTAATCGCAAAGGAACGGAAACACCGGCGCGGCTCGCTTCAAACTCGGAACCAGGGCGGCGCACGCCAACGTTAGACCGCCTCCCTGAGATCCCCCCGTTGCGCCAATGCGATTGGGGTCCACTTCGGGCATTCCCATGACGATTTTCGCCAGTTGAGCCGTATCGAGGAAATGACTCCGAAAAAGAAGCTTTTCAGGGGATTCCTCGAGACCACGAATAATGTGACCATTCAGTGTGTTTCCTTTTACGCCCCCCACATCCTCGGAGCGTCCCCCCTGTCCGCGACAATCCAAAGCGGCAACGCTGTATCCCTGGGATACGTATGTGAGTTTATCCTGCCAGTCGCCGCTGTCACCGGAGTAGCCGTGAAACATGAGGACTGCGGGATGCGGTGCGGCGCCGTTCTTGGGTCGAAGGTATTTGGCGTGAACTCGCGCACCGCCCACTCCCGTGAAATAGAGGTCGAAGCATTCGGCGATTGCGGATTTCATCGGGTGGGGGGTTAATTTCACGTCTGGGTCGACGGATTCCATCTCTTGCAGGGCGCGATCCCAATACGCGTCAATATCTTTCGGTTTGGGATTGCGTCCGGAATAGTTTTGAAGTTCGTGAAGCGGCATATCAACAATGGGCATGAGTTTGTTCCTCGCAGACTTGGGACACAAGCAAAATCCAGAGTGACCACGCTTCCATGTCGTACTTTACGCAGGCTCACCCTTGATGAAGTCAGGTTTGCTGTTGTCCGCTTGAAAATATAGTTGATTTTCGGCGGATTATACCCTATCATGATAAGAGAGGATATGATTCAGCTAATTCCTTTAGGGTATGATTTACCATTGTTTGTATTTACTAATACCCATTAGCAACATCAACGAGAGCGGATAGGTGTGTTTTCCATCGAGTGAAAGGCGTTCTCTCCTACTGAGCATGGTTTCGACGAATGTTGACAAGGGTTCAGGGATGGATGCGCTGACCAAAACTCAACCTCTCGGAAAGAGGCGGGAACATTTAGCGATTAGATGGTTGCAGCGTGGAGGTAATTGCAAAATTCAGGAAATGTGGCTATTATCGCTCATTTCACGTTCGGTGATATACTTGGAAATTGAATTTTGCAATTACCTGGTGTGGTTTATAATATACGAGTAACCATTCAGGCTGCATCGCAGTCAAATTACCGGTGAACTCTGCAAAACAAATCCACGTTGCTCGCAGTTCGTTTCGCAAACGATATTCAAACGAGCGTGGGTTTTTGCAATGCTTTCGATTTCTTTGCCATAGTTCCATCGTATGTTCCGTAATGGAGGGAACGCAATGGAAGATAAACTGCATGAAGCGCGGATACGTTGGCGGTGGTTGAATGCGTTGGTCGGATTGTGTCTGACCTTCTCCATTTTTTGTGTCGTAACGCTCCTCTCATTTTACAGCGATCGTTTTTTCATTCTAACTGACGGGATGCGATTGGGTTGGCTGATCGCTCTCATTGGCCTCATCCTGTTCGGCATCATCTTTCTTTCCCTCATCCCCGCGCTGAGAAAAATACCAAACGAAAAAGTGGCTGAAGCGGTCGAACGGCGTTATCCGATCTTGAAGGAGCGATTGCTCACCTCGATAGAGTTAGCTCATGCGGGCGCGACCTCGGGTGCATCCGGCACGCTGATCGCACAGCTACGTGCCGATACCACTTCTATTGTGCAGCCTTTGAATTTCAAATCGGCGATATCCTATCGCCCTTTGCGGCGTCCCGCCTCTTTTGCATGCATCCTCGGGGTTATCCTGCTCGGTTATATCGTATTCGAACCTCAGGCGATGGATGTGTGGTTCAATCGGATCATCCATCCGTTTGCGGATATTCCCGTTTACGCCAGTACGCAGGTGTGGGTGATGCCGGGGAATATCGTCCTGCCTCGCGGCGATGATGTCCAACTAGGCGTGAAGGTCGGCGGGAACCTGACGGATGTCTCCATGCTGCATTATCGATACGGGAACGGGGATTGGTCGGTTGCGCGGTTAAATAATCCGGGCGATATTCAACAAGCCGGACGCAATTATCACATTTTCAGCTACAAGTTGCAGGATGTGCAACAGGATATCTCCTATTACGCCACGGCGAATGACGGTCACGCCAACCCCATGACCATTCATGTTGTGGATCGTCCCACCATCCTTGGGATGAAAATGACGGTGAACTATCCGACATATATGCATAAGGATCCGCTGACCTATACGGCGAGTTCGGGCAACATCGTCGCGCCGGTTGGATCAAATGTAACGGTGCGCGCCGTAGCCAATAAGCCGGTGTCGCAGGCTGTTTTTCTTGTGAACGGATTGAGGAAGGGGGATTGGACTGTTCGCAAGGATGTTATTTCCGGTCAACTCTCCGTGATGCATGACGAAAACTACTCTCTGCAATTGACTGATGGTTACGGATTCCAGGAGCTGACACCGCCCACCTACACCGTGAGGGCGCAACCCGACATGCCTCCAGTCGTGCAGATCGTCATTCCCGCGCAGGATGTCGAGCGGACGCCCAACGGTTTCGTGAACCTCAAAGTGACCGCATCGGACGATTACGGCGTGAATTCCCTCGGACTTCACTGGTCGGTTGGAAAACGGGGTTCCTCCATGCCATTGCCGGGCGCAAACGGTTCCCGTTTCGCCGGCATGACCGGACCGTGGCAATTAGCTCCATTGCAATTAAAAGGCGGGGAGACGGTGACCTATTACGCGTATGCCGTGGATAACGACACGGTAACAGGTCCGAATATGGGGAAATCCGCCGTGTATCACGTCAAAATCATCAGTCAAGCGGAGATGCGCATGCGCGTCAATGCCGATATGCAGGAGCAGCAGGACGCCATCAATCAGTTGATCAGGCATCAGGAGCTTGCTCAGAGTGAACTCTCCAAAGCGATGAAGAACTTGAAACAGACGGCTGGGTTGAACCAGGCTCAGGCCGAGCAACGAAGTGTCGCTCAGGAGGCGGCGAGTTTGGCTAGTCAGATGCAACAGACGACCACGGAGATGCAGGATAATAACATTGGGTTGCAATCCGAAATCAATCGCAGGGTTGCAGCCGCAAGCTTGCTGAACCAGTTGTCGCAGCAGGCGATGCCTCATGCGGCGGATACTATTCAGCAGGCTGTGCAGAACCCCTCCTCGCGAGAACAAAACGCCTCGAACGCGGCGCAGCAGGAAAGTCGGATTCACTCACAATTGATGAGTATCGCGTCGAATGTTTCCCGCGCCCCGAACCTCAGCAAGCTCGCGCAGCAGGCGCAAAATCTTGCCAACGAGCAGCATCTTTTGGCGGATACGTCCAATCTGGAGCATGCGAAGATCGGCGAGAAATCCCCGTCTGAGATGACGCCGCAAGAGCGAGCAAGCCTGAACTATCTTGCAACGCGTCAGCAAAATCTTCGCAACCAAACGGAGGACCTTTTGAACGGCGTCAAAGAGGCTGCGAGAGACGCCGCCGAGCGAGGCAGGGCGAATGCGCAGATGTTGCAGCAGACTTTGCGGGAGGCGTCCCAGGCGAACATGCCATCCAACCAAAATGAGGCGCAGCGCAATCTTCAAAACGGAAATCCCGTTAACGCGGCTCTTAAGCAGAATCAGGTGGCAAACGATCTGCAAAATCTTGCGGATAATCTCGATCAATCCAATACGGGGGTGAAAAGGGAAGACTTGGCTCATCGCGCCAATCAACTGGATCGAATGGCGAACAAGTTACAGGAGATGGCTCAGAAGGAGCAGAATCTGGCGAATCAATCCGCAGGAAATCCGGACGAGAACACCTCGCGGAATCTAGCACAGCAGCAGTCGCAAATGCAACAATCTGCTAACTTGATCGCACAGCAGTTATCCGATGTGCCGCCCGCCCAGCAAGGCGTGCGAAACGCCTCGCAGAACATGCAGCAGGCGGAATCCGAGTTGAACAAACCCGCCCCTCAAAACGCAACCCAGCCTGCGAATGAAGCCTCTCGGCAACTCAACCAGGCGGCGCAAGCTTTGCATAACTCCGCGAACAGCCTGCGACAGGAGCAAAACGCGTTGCAACTGCAAAACGAGGTGTCGAAGATCGCCCATGCGCAGCGTTCCATCGAGAACACCACCAAGAACCTGCACAATGAATTCGGTTCCAAGCAGTTAACTCCTCAACAATCCGCTCAGGTGCAAGCCATCGCGCAAAATCAATCCAAGCTTAACCAGACGGCGCAGAGTCTGAATAACAAGATGCCCTCCCCCGCCTTTCAGTGGATGATGCAAAATCAGGCGGAGAATAAAATGGAGAACGCAAGGGAAGGGTTGCAGGCGCAGAACACTGGAGAGGAGACCCAGCGACAGCAACGCAATGCGGCGGATACGCTGGATAGGATCGCGAGGGCGCTCGGGCAGGAGGCGAATGGCGCACAGCAACGCGCCGAGAGCGGCAATCAGGGTTCGGAAAGTAACGACCAAACCGCCCAATCGATGGGGGATCTCACCTTGGCAAGGGAAATGGAGCAGCAGATTCATCAAGAGACCGCTAGTCTTGATCGAAGGCGCACAGGAAACCCGAACAATAGTCTCTCCAGCGGGCAGCAGAGAGAACTGAATCAACTGAATAACGCGCAAAATCAAGACCAGCAGATAACCCGTGACGCCGCCAATCATCTGACGGGTATGAACGGGGTGTCGGATAAGGTGAACAAGGCTGCGGATGAGATGAGGGATGTGCAGAGCAAGTTAGGCAATCAGGAGACTGGAACCCCCACTCAGAACCAGCAAAAAGAGATCGTTTCCATGCTTGACCAGGCGATCAATCAAGTGCAACAGGCGATGCGAAATAACCAGCAACAGATGATGGCGTCGGCGATCAGCGCACAGCAAAGGCAGACGAACGCTCCCCAACAGAACCAAAATCATGGTCATCTGCCTGCGATGAAGTCCTTGCCCAGGTTGGAGACCGCGAGAACCGGGGCGTTCGCCAATGTGAAGCAAGGGGGGAAAGGGTTCGTGGGATTGGGTCCGAGGAGCATTGCTGCGATGCGCGAGGGGAAAAATGAAAGGGTGCCTGCGGAGTATCGTGAGTTGGTGAACGAATATTACAAAGCCCTTTCCGAGAACGCACATTAAACTTCGGCGCGAACACGGCGTCTATTTATCAAGGCAATAGGATTTTCGAACTTATGAAAAAGTTTTATCTCGTTTCCGCTTTATTCCTGTTTGGCATTACGCCTATTTTAAGCAGGGCGCAAAGCAAGGCAAATCCGTTTGATGTGGAAGCCAAGGAGTATTTGGGCACCCCGCAATCCGAAGCGGCGGTGAAAAAAGGTCTAGAGTATCTCGCCTCAAAGCAGCAACCGGACGGCCATTGGTTATCCGGACCCTATAATGAGGATGCTGCGGTGACGGCGTTGTGCACCTTGGCGTTTCTCGCCGCCGGTTATCAACCGGGAGAGGGAAAGTATGGCATTCAGTTGAACCGTGCGGTGGATTGGCTCGCCGATACCGTGCAAAGAAATGGGTTAATCTATCATGGCGGTAATACCGGCCCGCCGATGTACGGTCAGGGTTTCGCAACGCTCTGTCTCTCCGAACTTTACGGGATGACTCCTCGGCCGGATTTGCGATCCAAATTGGAGAGTGCGGTGCAATTGATCGCCTCGACTCAGAACGCCGAGGGGGGATGGCGTTACCAACCCCAAGTTGCGGATGCCGACATCTCCGTATCCGCCGTACAGTTCATCGCCTTGCGCGCCGCCTATAACGCTGGAATCAAGGTTCCAGCGGAGACGGTCAAAAAGGGTTTGCAATACATCAAGAATTGCCAGAACAACCCCGACGGGGGATTCAGCTATATGATCACTCAGAAGGGGTCCGGACCGGCGAGAACCGCCGCCGCGCTCACCTGCCTCTATCTGGCGGGACAAGGGAACTGCAAGCAGGCGCAAAACGGCTTGCGTTATCTTTTGGCTCACCCTTATAAGAAGGATATGTGGGAGTGGAGACAGCACTATATGTACGGAATGTACTACGGAACGCAAGCGATGTATCAGGTTGGCGGGGAGGATTGGAAGAACTGGTTTACGGATACTCGGGATCGTCTTGTCGCCACCCAGCAGCCTGGCGGGTATTGGACGGATGACCCGGGTAAGGAGTACGCCACCGCCATGGCGGTGCTTGTGCTGCAGGTTCCCGCAGGATTTCTGCCGATTTACCAGAAATAGGATAGTACGGGTACACGAGATATGCTTTTCAGGCGTTTCTCCGTGCGGAAATCGCTCGGTTTTCGCCTTGAGGATGGATTTTGGCGCCAGCCAAACCCTATCGGATTTTACAGTTCGCCATAAAGGAGAGAAATCATGACCACGCCTAGCACGAAAGCCGTTGAATCCGACTTGGATGACATCAATGCATTGAAAAATCTGAAGGATGGCTATGACACCATGCGCAAGGAGATTTCACGTATGGTGATCGGTCAAAACCAAGTGATAGAGGAGCTATTGATCGCCATCTTTTCAAGAGGTCATTGCATACTGGTGGGAGTGCCGGGTTTGGCGAAAACTCTCCTCGTAAGCACTTTGGCAAAAACCCTTTCCCTCAGCTTTAAACGGATACAGTTCACACCGGACCTCATGCCTGCGGATATCACCGGAACGGAGATCATTCAGGAGGATAAGATTAGCCGTGATCGAAGTTTCGTCTTCATGCATGGTCCGGTCTTCGCCAACATGATTCTCGCGGATGAGATCAACCGCACTCCGCCGAAGACTCAAGCGGCTTTGCTGGAGGCGATGCAGGAGCACCATGTCACTGCGGCGGGGCATTCCTACCCTTTGCCCGAACCTTTCTTTGTGCTTGCAACGCAAAATCCCATCGAGCAGGAGGGAACCTATCCCCTGCCCGAGGCTCAATTGGATCGCTTCATGTTTATGATTTCGGTGGATTATCCCTCTGCGGACGAGGAAATGCGGATCATGCAGTCCACCACCTCAATCCAAAACGTGGAATTGTCGAAAACCCTGAACGCCGAGGATATCCTAAGGCTGCAGGACACCGTGCGGCGAATTCCCGTGGGGGATCATGTCTTTCGATACGCGATGGATATCAGCAGAGCCACTCGTCCAAATTCCCCCGAGGCTCCGGATTTCATCAAGGATTACGTCAATTGGGGGGCGGGGCCGAGGGCGTCGCAATATCTCATTTTGGGAGCGAAGGCGCGCGCCGCGCTGTTCGGCAGGAATTACGCGACCACCGAGGATGTGATGCAGGTGGCGGCACCGGTGTTGCGCCATCGCATCATCACAAACTTCAGCGCCGAGGCGGAAGGGGTTGACGCGGACAAGATCGTGAAGCGGCTGTTGGAGCATATTCCGCGTCCAACCGAACCTTCCAGACAATAGACGCCCATTACGATACAATCTCACATAGCGGAAGTGAAACCAAATGCCAGGAAAAACGGAGACGGAATATAGTCGCGCCGCAGACCCCCAAACCCTTGCCCGCATCGCCAAGCTGGAGTTGCGCGCACGGTTGGTGGTGGAGGGGGTGATTTCAGGAATGCATAAAAGCCCTCATCGCGGCTACAGCGTTGAGTTTGCGCAACATCGGGATTATACGCAAGGGGATGAGATACGGCATATCGACTGGAAAGTATATGGTCGGTCGGATAGGTATTACATCAAGCAGTACGAGGAGGAGACGAACCTCAAAGCGTATCTGCTTGTGGACACCAGCAACTCCATGAATTACAAATCCGGTCCGCTTTCCAAATTGGATTACGCCGGCATCCTCGCCTCCGCCTTAGGATCGCTGCTTCTTCAGCAGCGTGATGCGGTGGGGCTCTCTCTGTTCAACGATGGTATCCAGGTCTTTCTGCCTCCCTCCGGACTGGCTTCCCAGATGAGGGAGATGCTGCGTCTATTGGAGTCCGCTCAGACCGCTCCCCGCACCAACGTCAGCGGGACGATGCACGATCTTGCAGAGCGTATCAAGCGTCGCGGGCTGGTGATGATTTTCAGCGATTTCTTCGACGACCCTGATGAGATCATCAAAGGGTTGCAGCATTTCCGACATCGCAAGCACGAAGTCATTGTCTTCCATCTTCTCGATCGTTATGAACTGACTTTCCCCTTCAAGGAATCCTGCATTTTCGAGGGAATGGAGGAAGAGGGGCAGCTTCCAGCAGAGCCGAACGCTTTGCGAAAAACCTACATGGAGGCGTTCAACGCCTTCGTGCGGAAATTGATGCGTGGGTGCAGAGATATGAACATGGATTACGTCCAGATGCCCACGGATATGCCTGTCGACGATGCATTGGCGCGATACTTACATCAACGGATGAATTACTAAAGGCTTCCGTCAAAACCCTTGGGTTAGGGAGTCGCGGTAGGGAACGACTGCATATGTCCGCTCTATCCTTTTTAAATCCAGCCTTTCTTGGCGCATTAAGCCTGATCGCCATTCCGATCCTGATACACTTAATGCGTCGCAAACGCATTCGGGTCATCCCATGGGCGGCTTGGGAGTTTCTCCTCCAATCGCGCAGGAAGAATCGGCGCAGGCTTCGTATCGAGCAGTTGATCCTGCTGATATTGAGAATTCTGATCGTATGCCTCGTGGTTCTGGCTTTCACTCGCCCTCTGTTGCAGACAAGGGGGTTGCCCATTGTGGCGGAGGACGCGAGGGTTCACGCGATGATCGTCCTAGATAACTCCTTTAGCATGGGTTACAAGAACGGGAATCTAAGCGACTTTGACAAGGGCAAGAAGGTTGCGGAGGATATCCTTGGGAGGGCTCTCAAGCAAGGGGATTCCGTGCAGATCGTACTCTTGTCCAATCACCCCTCAGCACTCATTCAAGAGCCGACATATGCGCTTGGCAAGGCGCGTCAGGAGTTGCAAAAAGCAACGCTTAGCGATTACGGCACCGATTATGCGGCTGGAGCGCTTTTCTGCGCCAAATTGCTGAAGCCGGTGAAAACACCCGTAAGGGAAGTCTATTGGATCACAGACAACCAAAAGATCGGTTATCCGGGAACGGGGGATTCCCGCCTTCAGGACGCCTGGAAGGAGCTCTCGGGAATGGCGAGAGTCACCTGGATTGACACCGCCTCGCCGGATCGCGAAAACCTTTCCGTGGGAACGCCCGTGTTCAGCCGAGAACTCATCACCCCGCAGGCTCCCGTTCGGATTGAAGCCATGATCCATAATTACACGCCGACGGCTCGGAATGGATTGCTGGCGGACCTTTACGTGGAC
>JAJZOL010000172.1 GCA_021811565.1 bacterium
ACAAATACTCGCCAACACCTTATAATTGCAAGATGTAAGCATATGCCAGGGATGCAATTCCATTGGAAAACGTTCCGTATATTTTCATGAAGATTGCGGGAGTGGATAATTTCATTCGTTCCGGCGGGGATTGCAACTGGAAAGCGAGAGGTGAACGAAATGCGATGTACGACATGCGGTGCAAGAGTGACCGAAAAAATGCAGCGATGTCCGGAATGCGGAAGGGCAATCCAAGCAGCTTCGACAGGATCGGCAGGCAAAAAAATCGCATTGGGGTCTGCAATTTTGGTTATCTTGGCTGGAGCAGTAATCGCCTATATTCTGATGCACCATCCCTCATCCATTGCTGATATCAAGGCAATGCCAGCGACGCCGTCCAATCTCACCATCAAAGATAACACGGTCCCTCCGATGGCCAATCCAACAACCGCAACCACAGTTGTAACTCCCCCAACCGCACCGCCTCAGGATGTACTGGACTTCATCGCGTTTATTCAGCAGATGGAGATGAAAAGGGTTAGACTGGAACAAGCGCAAATCGGTCAGGTGATCGGTTTGGGGGCGAACCTTACCAAAAACATGCTTGAATCGCAGATGTCAACCAACGGCAACACTCAAATGGAGCAACAAGCCACACAGCAGTTCCAACAGTCACTAAACGGGTGGGCGGCGCAATGGCAGGAGTTAAGCGCCTATTACACCAGTTACAACAAGCCCGTGCCTCAATCCTGCGATGCTTTGCGAGACACCTATTACGCGCTCTTGGGGAAGACGAGTGCGGAGATGGCTTCCATATCAGCATCTTTCGCTCAGGGAGTAAACGGAGATCCGTCAAAGGCGCTGCAGGCATTGCAACAGATGAAAGGTTCCTCTTCCCAGCTTGGTTCTGCCTCTCAGCAGGTAAACCAAGCATGTCAAGCTGCGGACGCTTCGCTCGCCGCACTCTGTGATCAGTATAAAATCCGCAAAACATTCTCCATCACCGATGACAGTTCCGGAGCCAATCCTTTGGATATGGTTCTGTGAATGAGACAATGACAATGCGGAAATATCGTTCCGATGGCGGCTATCGTCAAAGAATTACAGGGGATGGGAATAGTTCCCAAGGGCGGATATCCCCAACCGTGTAGAACGAGCCGGTCACCAGCACCAAATCATCCGCATTCGCTTCCTGAATGGCTTTTCTCGCGGCTTCCAACGGAGGGGTGACGCACTCCACACGCGGACAGTATCGGCTCGCCGTCTCGGCGATGGTTGCCACGTTCAATCCCCTCGTCCAGAGAGGCTGGGTGGCGTACACCTTGTGAGCCAGAGAGGCTATCGGTTCAAGCACTCCTTCAGGGTCATGCCCGGAAACCATTCCCACCACAAGCAATAGTCGCTTGAATTTGAGATTCACTATCTCGTTGGCGAGGATTCCGGCGGCGAGTTGATTATGCGCCCCGTCCAAGATCACATCGGGATGCGAATGAATTTTTTGCATTCTTCCTGGCAACCATGCCTTCAGCAGACCGTCGCGCACCGCTTCCGGAGTGAGTACCCATCGAAACTTCCTTGATAAATGCTCCACGGCGCCTACTGCGCAGGCGGCGTTGAGACGCTGAACCTCCCCCGCCAAGCTAAGCCTGAGTTTCGGGTAGATTTCCGCCGGAGTTTGGACGGCGAATTCACTCCCGTCTTTCAAAACACGAATTACGGGATCAGGCGCATCCGCAGTCATCTCGGATAAGGTGACGAAGGTAAGCGGGGATCCTTTCTCCTTCGCAACATTTCGTATTACCGCAAAAGCCTCCTCCTTGTCCGCCGCAGTGATTATTGGAACTCCCTCCTTGATAATGCCCGCCTTTTCCGATGCGATTTTCGCCAAAGTGTCCCCTAAAATTTGGGTATGATCCAACCCGATGTTGGTGATAACCCCCACATCGGATGCGACAATGTTCGTGGCGTCGAGTCGGCCGCCGATTCCCACTTCAATCGCTGCGTAATCCACCACGCGTTCCGCAAAGTATTTCAATCCTATGGCCGTCTTTAACTCGAACTCCGTACAACTCCCGTGGGGGGTTTCCCGCAGATCGTCGATCAATGGCTTGATGAGATTTACGAGCCGTGTGAAGTCCGCTCTCGGTATATTTTGCCCGTCCACCTGTACTCGCTCGCAAAGGTCATACACATAGGGCGAATAGTATCCACCAACGTGAAATCCCGACGAACGAAGAATGGAAGCGATCATCACCGTGGTGGATCCTTTCCCTTTGGTTCCCGCCACATGAGCGATTCTGTAATGGTTCTGTGGAGAGCCAAGCATCCGCATAAGTTCGGATATTCGGTCGTTACCGAGCTTTATGCCGAATCGATGCAGCGATTGAAGGTACTTTACAGCCTCTTCATAGTTCATGGAAAAACACTTTCATTCGAGGGAATATATCAAGTCTCATAGCAAGGTGATCACAGCATTCACTTTTAGGTATATTCATCCAGCTTAAAAATGAGATAAAACTCACGTGCTCCAAAGATAGCAAACCCCTCGGGCTATGTAATATCCTCTCATTACTTTAAGGGATGCATTGAAATCCGAAAACCGCTCCGCTGCATGCCAAATTCACCCTTTATAATGACATTTGGAACCTAAACTCAGGAAGATTTATTCGACCGATCCTGGTCAAACAGATCGACTCAAAAAGATTACCAGAGGGTCTACGGATTGTCAACATCGATAAAAAGGCGTTTATGCATCCATTGTGGTATTATTTGACTGGACCTATTGCAAGTTCTAATGAAATTCCTTAGGAATAGACACAAGGGACGAAGCTAACGTGAAGGATGGTCATTCATCGATTAGGTGGCTATCTGACCGCCAAACATGAGATATGCACTTTTATTTGAGAAAGGGGAAACGGCTCGCTGGCTAGGACATTTGGATGTTGTGCGAACATTTGAGCGCGCATTGCGCCGTTCGCAACTGCCGGTTAAGTTCACGAACGGCTTCAATCCTCGAATTAAGCTTGCATTTGCTTCCGCCCTCGGTGTGGGTAGCACGGGGGACGCAGAGGCGGCGGTGCTGGAATTGACAGAGGAAACGCCCTCGGATGAGATCGCGAACAGACTAAACGCCACGCTTCCCCCAGGTTTTAGAGTTCATAGCGTTCAGGCGATACAATCGAGAAACGCTGGAGAATACCTATCGGGATTCACCCACGTCCGCATGCGTATATGGTGCCGTATGGAAGCGAAGTTAACGATTTCGGATGTGGAATCCGCAATAAATTCGATCCTGCAGCGAGACGAGTTGATAGTAACTCGAATCAAAAACGGCAAGACGCTTCGCAAGAATATCCGTCCCTGCCTGGAGAGCATTCTTATCGAAAGCGTCAACAATGACAGACTTATCCTTCAGACCAAACAGGATTTAACGCACAATTCCTCCGCCAAGCCCTCGGAGATAGCGGAAACTCTTGATGAGCTATTGAAGGGAATATCATACATAAAAGCGCACCGGATCGAATTATTGCGCGAATAGGTTTTGTCGGATGATTCCGACGATAAATGAAATAAACAAAATATTCCGGTGATTGTGAAATCCGCCATTATGCAGTTACTTAAGCGTAAATCTCATTATAGAGGATAAGCATTAAGGGTTTTTGCAATTACTACTTAAGGAGGTGAAATCGTTGGCTAAGGAAATTGTGGTCAACGTTGGCGAAAGAGAAACGCGAATCGCCGTCACCGAAGATGGCAAGCTTGTTGAGTTGCATGTGGAACGCGAGGAACGCGTTGTTGGTAACTTGTACAAGGCGAGGGTGGAAAATGTTCTGCCCGGCATGGACGCCTCATTCGTTGATATCGGATTGGAACGAAACGCATTTCTATATGTCGGGGATGTGCTCCCCACGGTTGAAGGTGAGACGCAGAAATTTAACGAAAACGAATCCATGAATGCTACGGAGGAGGATTCAGATGATTTCACAGGAGATCTCGGTGAGGAAATAGAGGATGCGGAGGAAATCGAAAATTCCCCACCCGCACATAAAAAGAGAATCTCCACAAGAAGATCATATCTTCGCCAGCAAAACATCACCGAGGTACTCAAGATCGGCCAGGAGATTCTGGTACAGGTGATCAAGGGCCCTCGCGGCACCAAAGGAGCACGGGTATCCACGCGTATCTCCCTGCCAGGAAGATACCTTGTGCTAATGCCTGAAGCCGATAACATCGGGATATCCCGCAAAATCGAGGATGGCAAGGAGCGCGACCGACTGAAAAAGATCGGAGTCGCTTTAAAGGAGCCGGGGTTCGGAATCATCATTCGCACGGAGGCTGAGGACAAGACCGAACAGGAGCTAAGATCCGACAAGGACTTTTTATTGAAACTCTGGCGGCAGATCCAAAACCAGTTCCACAAAAGCACCGCCCCCGCCCTTATTCATCAGGACCTGACCCTGGTGTATAAAACCATTCGGGATGTTTTCGGTTCCGACATTCAGCGCTTGATCATAGACGACCCTGTGGAGTATGAGAAGGCGAACGAATTGCTGGATATGGTGTCGCCAAGGCTTAAAGGACGCATTCAGCTTTATACCGGCGAGGAACCGATTTTCGACCACTATAATATCGAGACGGAAATTGAAAAGTCGCTGAAGAGGAAGGTTTGGTTGCGCACCGGAGGCTATCTTATTATTGATGAGACGGAAGCCTTGACGGTAATAGACGTCAACACAGGAAAATTCGTTAGCGGTGGAAGCCTTTCGGAGACAATCCTGAGAACGAATATAGACGCCGCCAATGAGATCGCCCGCCAAATGCGCCTGCGGGATATCGGCGGGATTATCGTGATTGACTTTATTGACATGAATAATTCCCGCGATAAGCAACAGATCATCCGCACATTGGAAACGGCTCTAAAGCGAGACCGCTCCCGCACCAAAATATCCAATATCAGCCCGTTGGGTTTGGTGGAAATGACACGCAAACGCACAGCGGAGACTCTCGTGGACTTCATGACCGAGCCATGCACCTATTGCGGTGGAAAGGGCAAACTGCCTACGCCGGAAACCATAAGTATTTTGCTGGAGCGCGAATTACACCGAACGGTAAGAACGGAACGCAAGAGCCGCGAGGCTTATCTCATACTCTGTCATCCCTGCATTGCTGAACTGCTTGTTGGATCGGAAGGGGAGATCGTGGATCGTATGGAGCGAGAGGTGCAAAGGGCGATCTTCATTCGAGCGGATAAATCTCTGCATCCCGAAAAATATGAGATAATAGGCGGGGATATCGCGGAGTTCATCAAAAAATATCAGGGATACAAACGCGGACAGACTGTTGATTGCGTCGTAAGCTTATCACAACTGCGTCCCGAGCCTGATGTTATCGGATGGACGGATGGGTATCTCTTGGAATTGAACGATGGAAAAAGATTTATCGGTCAGACATTGAAAGTCAAATTGCAGGATGTTCGTCGTTCATATGCCATGGCCGTGGTATTGCCGGGAGGATCCGGCAAGAATTAAAGTTTCCCAAACGGATACGACGCCATTCGGAACATATCAGACAGGTTGAAGGCAATAATCATGTATTCCATTCACTTGCCGGATAAACTCTCCTGTGGCGAATTTTGCAATTAACGGTTCCGGAAAAAGCGAATCCAAACAGGTGATGTCTTGTGAGGTCAATCGTAAACTTTACAAATATACGCTTTTCAAAAATGACGGTGGTGCGAAAGATGATTTGCGCGCAGATGCGAATGGAGGACGGGTATGTTCTGTAAATGGTGCGGGATGGAAAGCGATACGGAGGATATATGCAGTTGGTGCGGCGCCGCCCTCACACCAGCCGGCGTGGCCCAAGTGGAAAAGCAAAAACAGGCATCAACGGACAAAGCGGAAACTAAGATCCCCGAAGAGGACTTCACTCAGGATATTGCCTCACAGGACATTACGGATCAAAGCGAATCGGGTCTTGTGAGCAGAGCCGCTCGATCTCTCGTTTCACCGGATGACACCTCCCCCTCCGAAGAGGGTCAACCCGCTTTGGCAGAGAATGTTGAAGAGTATCAAAGACCGGTTCCACGCCCTTTAAGCGAAGAGATGGATTCCGGCGTCAAAACACCGCCCAAAAAAGTGTTGCCTGGCATGCCACCTCCACCCAGAAGAAGCGGGGTGGTTCCACCTCCGATAATCGTACCGAAGCCTGTCGCTCCTGCATTCAGCGCATCGGCGCCAGTGGAGCCTAAGGAGCCACTGGTAAAAGAGTCACCGCTTGTTTCCAACATGGGGACTGTCGACCAACCAAAGCCGGAAATCTCGTACAAGCCATCCCCTCTGAACAAAGAGATGGAGAAAACGGAGGAGCCTGCGCCGGAGGAGCCAAAAACGGAGACGGTGCAACCTGTTGAAACCGAAACCACAGGTAAAACATGGTATTGCCGATGGTGCGGCATGGAAAGCGTCACGCAGAACGTCTGCAGTTGGTGTCACAAGGATTTGACCGCTCTTCCGGAGATCACTCCAAGGGAAAAGCCCGAGAGCGCACCCGCTTCCGCAGAGACAAAGATATCCGCTCCCTCCACGCCAACCCAGCCGAGCAGGGAGTCAAATTCAAGAGCGTTTATCCTTCAAGAGGAGTCCGTTCTCTATCGTAAGTATTTGCTCACACGGAGCATCCAATACCTTGGATGTTTGGCGGTTATCGTCATTTTATCCTTGCTGGTTCTGCGACAAATACCATCCACCTACCTCTTTGTGATGGGAGCCGCCAATTTCGCATCATGCATTCTGATGCCCGTTATTGGCGTTGCACCTTTCGGAGAGGATGACTCCGAGGATATCGCTCTGGGACTTGGTCTCTTTCTAATCATGGGGCCTCTGGCGGGAGGAATTACTTACAGCGTCATTGGAATGATCAAGCAGAGTGTCAATCCTGCAATAATTGGGGTCTTCCTTACGTATCTCATAATCAGGATGAACCTGGATGTTTTCCTACATAAGTCCTTGGAGTTTATGCTTCCTTGGCAAGGTGGGATTGCAGAATACGTTCCGCAGGCGCTTATTTTGGCAGGTATTGCCGGATGGTACGCCGCAGGCGTTTTTCACAAACATGACGAATGAAGCGGAGCAGCTGGAACAATCGTCAACCCTTTGCTGATGGCGTTTAATTTCCATAACGACGGGGCGATGCGGATCGTCCTGTCGTTATGTTGTCTGTCAGACAGACGAAATAATTTACTCTAAAACAATTATTGTTCATAATGATTGTATTGGAGTTGTTGTTTTCCTATTTCTTCATCCATCGGAGATTTTAATGATTAAGACGGTCTTATGCATCTTGTCCTTGTTTTTCATCGTTCGGTTAAGCGCTAACGCGATGAATTACCCCACCCTCTCGCCAAACGGAAGTAAAGTATGCTTCGAAGCGAAAGGGAATCTTTGGGTTGCCCCCATACATGGGGGAAAAGCGATGCGCTTAACCGTGAATGATGCATTCGACGCATTGCCGAAATGGTCACCCGATGGTAATTGGATCGCATTCTCCTCCACTCGCTCCGGTCATCTCGCCATATACATTATCCCAGCGGAAGGAGGCGCAGCGAAAAGATTAACCTTTAACGACGCGCCGAATTACGTACAGGACTGGTCACCGGACGGATCCCATCTGCTATTCACATCCAATCGTCAAGGATCCAACGCAGATCTCTACGAATTAAATGTGGTATCCGGCAGAGAGAAACGGCTCTTTCATGGTTATGATTCCGTTCAAAATGCTACGTGGTCTCCGAATGGCAAATGGATTGCGATGGCGGTTGGGGAACAACCTTGGTGGCGACCGCAATATCAAGGCGGCAAACATGACACAATCTATCTCATACCCTCAACAGGGGGAACACCGATAAGGGCGAGCGATACCGACGGTCTTAACGCTTGGCCAATGTTCTCGCCTGACGGCAAAACGCTTTACTATGTTTCCCACCAACAAGGAAGCGCCAATATTTGGTCCGTTCCAATTGATGATAAAACTCTGAATTCGGGGAAGGCATCGCCTCCCGTATGCATCACCCATTTTCACGATTACCGGATGAGGTTCGCCGCAATGGCTCGCAAATCACCAGTGATCGCTTACATCTCAGGGTTCCATATCCTCTCCTTTCGTATCGGCGCGGAAAAACCTTCCGAGATTGCAGTGAACACTGTATCGGATTCCATGGATTTGGCCGATCCCAGACAGGTGTTTCACAATAATCTCAAATCGTTTGACCTAGCCCCGGACGATAAATCCGTGGTATTCGAAGCCTATGATCAGATATGGAGTTTACCTGAGTCGGGCGGCGACGCAAAGGATCTTACCACGGGGCTTCATCCGCATTATGATCCGGTATGGTCTCCCGACGGTAAGAGCGTGGCGTATTTGGAACAAGACGGTGGACTTGGGGTGCGACTGCAAAATGTATCCACCAAGGTCGTGCAGGATGTCGACATTCAGCCGAAAACGGATGACGCTCTTGTGGAGTTCTCTCCAAACGGCAAATACGTCTCATGGGTCGAGGTCGGAGGCGACAAACCGGGATTGTACGCCAGAGATGTCTCCGCGACTCCATTTGGAAAGACGTATCGGATTGCGGATGGAGTGAATATGGAATCCTATAAATGGTCGCCCGATTCTCGTTGGATTCTTTATTCCCAAAAAGACATATACGGCTCCACGAACCTTTGGGTGGTTCGCGGCATGGGAGGCGTATCGGTGAATATCACCCGTTATCCCGGATACAACGGCATGGCGGATTGGACAGCGGACGGTAAAAATATCGTTTTTGTTTCCGACCGTGGCGGGGATGACGGCGTATACCTCATTCCCTTGATGCCATCAATCGAAGAGAAGGTCCCCGTCTACATCGGAAAGGGAATTCCATCTCCACCCTCCACGGTGCAAATCAATTTCGATGAAATTTGGAACCGCGCCCACCCAATGTTCAAAACCGCGGAGGACATCCTGGGCTTATCCCTCTCACCGGACGCCCGGAACGCGCTCATAACGGTGTCAAATGGAGATCAGACCTCCTTCATCATGTTTGACATGGCGACAGGTCACGAGGCCGGCATGGAATTTTCGTCCAGCGTCACACCAAATATATGTTTCAGCAAAGACGGAACGACGTTCTACTTTCTCGCATCCGACGGCTCCCTGCTGAAGATTACGCGCGCTCAAAAAGGCGTGCAGCAAATCTCGTTGTCCGGAGTCATGCATCTTAGCCGCTCCGATCGATATAAAATGGATTATGAGGAGATATGCCGTTACATTAGGACGCGTTTCTACCTTCGTAATCTCTCAAATGAGCAATTAAACGGACTTTTCACGGAATATAAGCCTGAAATCTCCGAAGCGCAAACTGACGAGGATTTCGACATGATCGTCGAATCCCTGCTTGGAAAATTGAACGTATCCAACACTGGAATTATTTCTCCGGGGTCGTTGCTCGAAGCGAGCAACACCGCTTCACTCGGATTGGACTTTGACCAAAATTACACCGGTCCCGGATTGAAAGTGGAGGATGTATTGAAACATGGCCCCTCGGATCAACCGGGAGCGCAGGTGATGAATGGCGAATATCTGCTGGCCGTGGACGGCAAGGATGTTCAACCCAACGAGTCTTTTTACGAAGCTCTTTACGGTAAAGCGAATAAGTGGACCGAACTTTTGGTCAGTCCGACTCCGGATAAAAGCTCCGCCAGAACCGTGAAAATGAAGCCTTGGCCAGCGTCATTAACTAATACGATGCGGGATTTCAACATCGATGAGGCGAATAAGACGCGGGTGAGAGACCTTTCAGGGGGAACTATTGCCTATATTCATGTACGTATGATGAATGCGAACAATTTGGAAGCATTCAAACGTGCATTGTTTGGAGAAGATCAAACCAAAAAGGGGTTGATTTTGGATTTACGAGACAACCCCGGCGGCAATCTTTCCGATCAATTTTTAGATCTCTTGTACCGTAAGCCTCTCGCGACCGTGGCGTCCAGAGATGCCGCGCCATCGGGGTATCCCTTGCAAACATGGAACCGTCCCATCGTCGCTTTGGTTAACGGCAACACTGCCGGGGACGCGGAGGTGTTTGCGCAGGCTCTTCAATATGATCATCTTGCGAAACTCGTCGGAACCGATACGGCGGGCATGGTGGCTGGGGCTAAGAACGTTCAATTGATGGATGGCAGTCTGTTTCGCGTACCGGAGAGCGATTGGCGCGATGCAAACGGACAAGCCATGGATGGTCATCCGATAATCCCAGACACGATAGTAAAAAATCCCGTTCAGGAGACGTCGGCTGTCGATGATAGCCAGTTAACCACCGCAGTGAACATGCTGCGCTAACATTATAAGCTTGTGATGGAACTAAAAGCCGCTTGTATCGATATCATATAAACACTCGTCATAAGCATTTCGCACCATTGTGCGTTTATGAGGGATGATCCGCTTGACAGAATCCAGTGCCATAGGTATCATAGCACGGCTTAACCCAAATAGGGAACGGAAGAATGTATGGTAAAGACATTAATAATAGTTGAATCACCCGCCAAAACCAAAACCCTGAAGAACTTTCTGGGCAAGGACTACATGGTTGAGGCGTCGATGGGACACGTGAGGGATTTGCCTCAAAAGGAACTTGGCGTTGATATCGAGAACGATTTCACGCCGAAATACGTGCGCATATCCGATCGCAAGGATGTGATCAAAAAGATTGCGGAGGCTGCGAAGAAAGCGGATTCCGTATTGCTCGCCTCCGACCCTGATCGCGAGGGCGAGGCGATATCCTGGCATTTGGCTCAAGCCCTCCAGATAAAGAACGCCAAGCGTATCGAATTTAACGAAATAACGCGTTCCGCAGTCGAGAACGCCATTCAACATCCGCGTGAAATCGATATGAAACGGGTTAACGCCCAGGAGGCGCGAAGGATTTTGGATCGTCTTGTCGGTTATCGCCTCTCGCCGCTTCTATGGAAAAAGGTACGCAAGAACCTATCCGCAGGGAGGGTGCAGTCCGTCGCCGTTAGATTGATATGCGATCGCGAGCGCGAGATACAGGCTTTCATCCCGGAGGAATACTGGAGCCTAACCGCCACTCTCACACCTCAGCCGCCAATCCCCAAATTCCCCTTCGAAGCGAAGTATGTGGGCAAGAACGGCAAGAAACAGGCAATCAATAACGAAGCCGAGGCGCAAGCGCTTCTGACCGAGTTACGAAATGTCCCATGGGCGGTTAAATCTGTCAAGAAACAGGAACGAAAACGAAATCCCTCCCC
Organism: bacterium; assembly: GCA_021811565.1. Classification (GTDB taxonomy): domain Bacteria; phylum Armatimonadota; class Chthonomonadetes; order Chthonomonadales; family CAJBBX01; genus DTKV01. The sequence continues at coordinate 11,289 of JAJZOL010000172.1, forward strand.
TCCTTTTATAACCAGCACGCTTCAGCAGGAGGCATCACGAAAGCTCGGGTTCGGCAACCGCCGCACCATGTCCATCGCCCAGCAACTCTATGAAGGCGTGGATTTGGGCTCCGAGGGAGCCGTAGGCTTGATCACCTACATGCGCACCGATTCCACCCGCGTGGCGAAAGAGGCGCAGGAAGAGACACGTACCTTCATTACGGATCAATACGGTGACCCTTATCGACCCGCCACACCGCCGATTTATAAAGCCAGGAGCCAGGCGCAGGATGCACACGAAGCGATTCGCCCCACATCCATCTATCGTACGCCGGATATGCTATCCGATTTTCTGAACGCGGATCAACTCAAATTGTACCGCCTCATCTGGCAACGGTTCTTGGCGAGCCAAATGTCGCCCGCCATATTTGATGTAACAACGGCGGATATTTTAGGAGGAGAGTATCTATTTCGCGCCACGGGCTCCGTTTTGCGGTTTAACGGATTTATGGCGGTGTATACGGAAGGCAAGGATACGGAGGAGGTGACGGACGAGGAGCGCACTCCGTTGCCGGAATTGATCAAAGATCAGATTTTGGATTTGCTCAACTTGGAACCCAAGCAACATTTTACGGAACCCCCGCCGCGCTACACCGAAGCCACCATAGTGAAAGCTTTGGAGGAAAAGGGAATCGGTCGCCCAAGCACTTATGCATCAATCATTTCCACAATTGTTGAGAGAGAATATGTTGTGCTGGATCAGAAGCGTTTCATTCCCACGGATTTGGGTTTTACGGTGAATGACTTGTTAGTCAAACACTTCCCGAATATTCTTGACGTGGGGTTCACGGCGGAGATGGAAACGAAACTGGACGATATCGAAGAGGGTAATCGCGAGAAGGTGCAGTTGCTGAAGGATTTCTACTTCCCATTCAATGAGACTCTCTCTGAAGCTCATGAAAAAATGGAACGTGTGAAACCGGAATCTGTGCTCACGGAAACCCTATGCCCCAATTGCGGCAAGCCGATGGCGATCAGGGAAAGCCGAATGGGCAAATTCCTAGGATGTTCCGGCTATCCGAGATGCAAGACAATCCTCAATCTGGACGGCACTCCAAGGGAGGCTCCGCAAAAGGAGGAGCCAAAGGTTACGGATCAGAAATGTCCCAAGTGCGGCAAACCCTTGGTGGAGAGAATGGGAAGATACGGCAAATTTCTCGGTTGCTCCGGTTATCCGAAATGCCGCACCATTATAAAGATTCAGGGGGAAGAGACGGAGCAACGCCCGGCGCAGGTTGTACTGGAGGGGGTGAAATGCCCCAAAGACGGCGGCGACATCCTGGAAAAACACAGCCGGAGAGGCACGATTTTTTATGGGTGCTCGAACTATCCCAAATGCGACTTCGCCACATCCCTTAAACCGATCCCGCAAATCTGTCCTGAGTGCGGATGGGTGTTGGGGGAGGGAAAGCAACGTGGCAAGTCCGATATAGTGGTGAAATGCACCAATCCGGATTGCTCCTACATAATGAAGCAAAAGGATGATGGTTAGCGCGAGATTAGTTTTGATCGGATGAAAAGCGATATTGTTATTTGACATTCCTTCCCCCAGGAGGGTATCATAATATGGTTTTCCATACGTTTCCAAATCCACCGAGCACACAAAATGCAACTTTCCGTAATCACCGACGAGATATCCCAGGATTTTGAACATGCACTGGACGTAATGCTTGAATATGACGTTCGTGCGGCTGAGTTAAGGGGTCTATGGAATGTAAACATAGGCGACCTTACGGAGCCAATGGCGGTACGAGCAAAGGAGGCGTTGAAAGCGAGGGACATGAAAGTCTCTTGCCTTTCCACACCGATTTTCAAATGCGACCTCTTCACCGATTCTTCTGAAGCGAAGGGCCCATTGCATCTCGCCACCGCTAGAGGCATGGAGGAGCAACAGGAACTTCTGATGCGTTGCATCCGCTGGGCGCATTGGTTTGACACCCCCCTTTTACGCATCTTCACATTCTGGCGACAAGGCGTGGTTACCCCTGAAATTGAGAAACGCATAGCGGAGGCATTGAAAGGCATCATCCCCATCGCCGAAAAAGAGGGCGTTATTCTCGCACTGGAAAACGAACACGCCTGCTTCATCGGCACGGGCGAAGAGACTCGCCACCTTGTATCGCAATTGCAATCCCCGGCGTTGCAAGTCTGCTGGGATGCAGGAAACGCTTTTTTCGCCGGGGAAAGACCTTATCCCGACGGATTCCACGCTGTGAAACCATGGCTGAAACATATTCACATTAAAGACGCTTATCGCAATGCGAACGGCAAGCCGTTATGGTGCGTGGTGGGAGAAGGCGAAATCGATTACGTCGGTCAGTTCGCTGAATTGAAAGAGATGAACTACACCGGATATTTGTCGTTGGAAACTCATTACATACCTGATGGCGGCACATCAGAAGCAGGATCACGAGCGTGTCTCGCCGCAATGAAACGAATGACAAAGGATTAAGAGCGCATGCCTAATAAAAAACGCCGGAGAGGGTCGAGGAATATAACGTCCATCACCTATTGGAGACAATTCTCCGCCAACCGTTTTTGGTATTTCGTGATAGCTATTCTATTCGCCTTGGGCATTATCGTATATTTCGGAGGCGGGCTGGGCATATCGAACCAAAGCGCCGAGGAAACCGCCGCCATAGGGCAAGTGATCGCCACGGTTAACGGTGAACCGATCACCCAGGAGGAGTTTGATCTTGCTTGGAACCAAATCCGCAACAACAATCAGAGTGGCAGTGAGTTGCAGAAAATATTAATGAAGGGTCAAGTATTTGCGGGAACACCCGGAATGCAAGGTTCTCCCGGATTAATTGACGAGGCGTTGCTGCGTTCGATTGCGAAGCAAAAGGGTTTCAAGGTTACCAACAAGGATATTGATAAGCAGATCCAACAGATGAAAGTGCAGCTTGGGCAAGGGAAGCCCGTTTCCGATGATATATTCAATAACTATCTTCAGTCCATTGGATTAACGATGAACAGCCTGCACAGAAATCTCTCGCGTGAATTGCTTCCCAAAATGCTGATTGATAGCATTACGGCGGGAATCAATGTCACTCGACAGGATTTAATCCAATCATACGAGCAGGTTAAACTTAGACAGATTCTCATATCAAACCAAAAGCTTCCGGATCAACAGGCACAAGCGAAGGCTGAGAAGATTCTAAAGGCGTTGCAAGGCGGAGCGAACTTCGCAAAGATGGCGAACGAGTTCTCCGACGACCCAGGAAACAACTACGATCCCAAAACGCACAAACCGGCGAAACAAGGCGGGGAATACGGTTGGACGCCGGTTGACAAGTATACTCCCCCGTTCGCAGCCGCCGTCGAAGCAATGAAACCGGGGCAGTTGAGCGGCATTGTGAAGACTCAATACGGATATCATATCATCCTACTTGAGGGCAAGCGAACCGTTTTACCCAAGGATTTCAACAAAAATATAAGCCAACTCGCCGCCACGATGAAGCAACAGAAGGCGAATCAGGAGTTCCAGCAAATGCTTGCGGAAGGCATTAAAACCATGAAGGTTGTCTGGAAAGTCAACTCATACAAATGGATGTATGATTACGCCATGTTGATGAATAACCCCATGGAGATGATGTCACCTGGCGGGATGGATAATCTGATCGCGGAACTTAGAGCCGAGGTGAAATCCAATCCGATCGATTATGACGCGTCCTTATTGCTCGGTCAGTTACTCTACTATGAGGACTACCTTGGCGGACCCGCAATGATGGCGCCCAACGGTGCGCATCACGGCCCGTCTGCGGCGGAGAAAGCCAAAGTTCGTCCTGAAATCATATCAGCTTTAAGCTCGGCGCTGGAGCGCATCGAGGATGTCGGCAGCGAATTCACTTTGGCAAAACTGTACGAGGACGCAAAAGAGCCTGCTCAGGCACTGCAAGTGTACGAGAGAATTCAGGATGCTCACCAATGGGACACCACTCCTGATATGATGCCATTGCACGAACAGCTCCTCACTATCTTTAAGAAGGCAAATCAGCCTGCGCGCGTCGCCAAGGAGGAGCAGATTCTGGCGAAAATCGCTCAATCCGTGAAGATCCAAAAACAGCAAGAAGCGCAAATTCAAGCACAGCAAAAAGCTGCGGCTGCGGCGCAGGGAGCCGGCAAGGGAGCTGGAACCGTCACCGTCCCGCCGGGCGGGAAATCATCCGTGCAAACGAATGCGCCTCAACCTTTGAAACCAAAGCAGTAGGTGCTTAGTAAATATCGCAACGCTTGACAAGAACGTGGTGATCCCTTCACCACGTTCTTTCTCTCAATATCATCTACGAAGTGTCTTCAATGTGATTCCCCCCTCGGTATCGGGGAGAGAAAGGGAAGCATGTCCGATTCCGGGATTTTATACGTCGTTGCAACGCCGATAGGCAATCTGGAGGACATCTCTCTGAGAGCCCTGAGGATTCTCCGCGAAGCGGATATCATTGCTGCGGAAGACACCCGTGTCACGCGCAAACTTTTAAGCCATTACGACATCCACACGCCCATCACTTCCTGCCACGAGCACACCAACGCGAATAAGCTTGATGATATTATCGAGAAAATGTTACAGAACCAAACAGTGGCGTTGGTATCCGATGCGGGTCTTCCCGGTATATCCGACCCGGGACAACGCCTCATCCGCAAAGCAATCGATTCCGCTATTCCCGTTATCCCCGTTCCAGGACCAAACGCCGCGCTAAGCGGGCTGATCGTTTCCGGTTTGCCAACTGAGAGGTTCGTCTTTTTGGGTTTTCCGCCACGCACCAAGACGGATCGGAATCAATTCTTCGAGGAAATGGCGAACCAATCTCTTACAATTATCCTGTATGAATCCCCCCGAAGGCTCGCACAAACACTGGAGGATATTGCGAAACATCTCGGAAACATAGCCATAGCGGTAGCTCGGGAGCTTACCAAAGTTCACGAGGAGGTGTTTCGAGGGACGGTATGGGAGGCGTTGGACCATTACGCCTCACATCCGCCAAGGGGGGAGATCACCATCGTAGCACGCGCCGAAGCAATTCGACGCGACGCTCCGCAACAGAGTATGGGATGGGAGGAAAAACTAAGGTCGCTCATTGAGAGCGGCATGCGTCCTGTGGATGCCGCGAGGATGGTATCGAAGGAGTATGGATTGCCTAAAAAGACAGTGTATGATTTCCACGTTCGCAATACAGCACTGAAATAGTCGGTTTTCCGCCCGATTCGCCCCTTAATTTTGAGGGTTGAAGATTAATTAGTTACAGGCAATAAAAAATCTGGAAAAAAATATTGGGTCATCGCCTAAAAACGCCCGATTTGGCATGGCTTTTGCAGTTAATAAGATTGAGGATAGAAGAGTCCTTGTCCTGTTGCGATAATCATATCGCAATGCTGCAATTTGGCATTATAGGAGACTCAGTAAATGGCAATAACGGAACCAACACAAAATTCAATCAGTCTGCACTCTCTGGAGATGGGAGTGCAAACTTCACTCTATCCCTCGTCAACATTCGATCCTGATTATAGCAGCCATGTTCCGGTTAAAGAAGTTCGGTATGCACAAGCTAAGAGGGTACTCGACATTCTTTTCTCTTTAGTCGGTTTGATTCTGTTTTCGTGGATTTTTGCGTTAGCGGCGTTGTTAATCAAGCTAACCTCGAAGGGTCCCGTCATATTCAAGCAAACCCGCGTGGGCGTGGGAGGGCGGCATTTCACCTGTTATAAATTCCGCTCCATGTGCGTGGATGCAGAGTCGAAGAAAAAAGACCTGTTGCATCTGAATGAATGCTCGGGTCCTGTTTTCAAGATAGAAAATGATCCGAGAATCACCCGAGTTGGTAGAATTCTCAGAAAACTGAGCATAGATGAACTGCCCCAGTTGGTGAACGTTCTCTTTGGCGATATGAGTATCGTTGGACCCCGTCCTCCCTTGCCCCATGAGGTTTCAAAATACACCCGATATGAGTTTGGGCGTCTGGCTGTGAAGCCAGGCTTGACCTGTTTATGGCAGATTAGCGGTAGAAGCAACATAGACTTCAAACGCTGGGTTGAGCTGGATATACTCTACATTGAAAATATGACTTTTTGGAACGACATCAAGATCATTTTCAAGACCATACCCGCTGTGCTTACATGCCGCGGGGCTAAGTGAACCGATGAACCATTAAAGAAGCCTTTCCGCTCACGTCTCTGCGGAAGGCTTTTTTTATTGCATAGGGTGTTGCGTTTGCCTTTACAAGCAAAGATTGCGTATTATAATCCTGAACCTAAGTTTATACGAGCAATTATATTCTAACTCTTGGGCAAAGGAAACACATGAAGTCAAGCGATCGGCAAGAAGCGGAGATCACCTCATCTCCCGAACTCGCGATTCTTGTACCCGTATACAACGAAATGGAGCACTTGCCGGTTCTTATGGACAGCCTACTTTCGCTCCCCATATCCAAGGAGATCATCATCATCGATGATGGTTCGACGGATGGAACCACACAACTCATCCGAAGCGAATTTGACGAAAAGCTCCCTGATGTTAGAGTGATATACTTTGCTCGGAACATGGGCAAAGGATATTGCCTCAGACAAGCGATTCCCTCCGTCAGAGCGAAATACGCCATCATCCAGGATGGGGATATGGAGTACGATCCTCAAGATATGCTGGAAATTCTCCGTAAATTCAAACAATCGAACGCACCGGTGATTTACGGGTCACGTTTTCTTAACGCCTCGCCCCGCATGCACTGGGCGAATAGATTCATTAACTGGTTGCTGGCTTGGATGGTGCGATTTTTATATCGTTCCCCGATGACGGACGAAGCCACATGTTACAAGGCGTTCCGAACGGAAATACTCAAATCCATTCCGCTGAAATGTCATCGATTTGAGTTCTGTCCTGAAGTCACTGCGAAACTGCTTCGTAAACGGGTTCCAATAATGGAAATCCCGATACATTACCATGCAAGGAGTGTGGCTCAAGGGAAAAAAATCCGGTGGACCGACGGCGTGATGGCAATCTGGACGTTGATTAAATACCGTATTGTCCGCATTGAATAATTTCAAGAGGGATATTCATGGATAACTCACATCTTACCTACCGCCGCAACGCCTCGCTCATCTTTCTTTTTGGTCTGATCATTGCGCTGATATGGACATTCGTAATATTCGGTCGGGTTTCAGTTATACATCAGTGGTTTGACATGGATGCATTCGGAGCGATAGGTGAACACATCTACCATGGACAAGGATTCAGCCTGGGGAATGGTCCAACAATGCGACGCGCCCCCCTTTACCCCGCTATAATCGCATTGGTCTTTACGATCTTCGGATTTAACCCTGCGCATCGCGAGGAATCCTACATTCCCGTTTTTGCATTGCAATGCATTTTTGCAGGTCTTTCCTGTCTTATTGTTTATACGATGGCTCGTCAGCTTTTTAACGAGAAGGTTGCGATTATCGCGGGGCTGCTATGCGCCATATGGCCCCAGTGTTTACGTTATTTGGGCGTTGTTGACGATGGTACCACGGACTTGCTCCTAATAACCCTGCTCGCCTTTCTATCGCTGAGATATTACAACGAACCGAATGTAAAAAATGGGCTTCTCGCAGGAGCCGTGATAGGTTTGGCGGCGCTTACGAAACCGGTGCCTTTTTTGTTTCCCTATCCTCTCGTAGCAATTGCATGGCTCCAAGGCAAAAGGAACAAGAAGCCTTTTCCTGCGGGCGGAGCTATCGCACTTATCGGCGCAACGCTGGTGCTATGCATTCCATGGATCATTCGAAACAATATCGTTAGCCACGGCCAGTTCACTGGCATCAGTTCCAACGCCAGCGGGGAGTTCCTGCGCGGTTATATCAATGCTCAGAGTAAATATTTCCTTTTAAGGAAAAAATTTCAGGGGAATTGGGATTGGGAGGCTAATTTATATGAAGATGGGATTCTCCATCGATTTGGTCTTGCATTCTTCACATACAAGGATGGTAAGATTGTTGGTAGTATGCAGGAGAGTATCCATAATGAAATTACCAAGGAAAAGGCGGAAAATATCGTAGCGAAAAATGATGTGTTGCATCATCCTCTGATCTTTCTCAGGAAATTTATCATCCAGCTATTCACATTCTGGTATGTAGTGGAGACCCCCGCGAAATCGCTAATGGTGGGTTTTTTTGCGATTCTGGCAATTGCAGGAGCGATTCGCGGGGTGCTAATAGCACGTTCCAACGGGGTGGATGTAATGCCGTTAGTGGCGGTCGTGCTATACTTTAATATCATATACGCTGCAATTCTAGCGTTTGCACGGTATTCCATGCCTCTGTATCCTATCCTCATAACGCTGGCGGCAAACGGAATAGCAGGAAAAACGAAAAGCGGATCGGAAGTAAAAAAAATGGAGTCTGTCGTCAATGACTGATCGGCAAACGGACATTTACGAGGCCAACATGACAACAAAAGATTTCATGGGACATGATTTCACACTCTCCGTGATAGTGCCGATCTATAACGAAGTGAACACTCTTGAGGAAATTCTATGCCGCATCAGGGATGTTGATATTAAAAAAGAGATCGTGATGGTGGATGATGGTTCCAACGACGGCACGCGAGAGCTTTTAAGAGATAAAATTGAGGGCAAGTATTCGGATGTGAAGGTGTTCTATCATGAAAGAAACAGCGGCAAAGGCGCTGCGGTTCGAACCGCCATCGAACAATGCACAGGAGATATCGTCCTGATTCAGGACGCGGATCTGGAGTATGATCCTAAGGAATACTTCTCATTAATCGCGCCTATAGTCGAAGGAAAAGCCGATGTCGTCTTCGGCTCGCGTTTTCTCGGAGGCGGTGCGCATCGGGTGCATCTATTCTGGCATCGCATGGCGAACGGGATGCTCACCACGCTCTCCAATATGATGACCAACCTTAATCTGACCGATATGGAGGTCTGTTACAAGGTTTTCCGCAAGGAGATCATCAAAGACATACAAATTCAATCAAACCGATTCGATTTTGAGCCTGAGATCACTGCAAAAGTGGCGAAAAAGCGGTGTAGAATATATGAGGTGCCCATTTCATACGCTGGACGAGACTACGATGAAGGTAAAAAGATCGGCTGGCGGGATGGTGTCGTGGCGTTGTGGACGATATTCAAATATCGTTTCATTAAATGAAGGGTTGGATCAATTCCGAGAATTTGCGATCAACGAGCTTTTGAAGCTTAAGCAAATCCCTAAAAACACTTATTTACAATTTCCCGGAATGAAACATGAAATATGGCTTATATCGAATGCAAAGTTCGGCTCTTGGGGCTTTCGCTTAGCTTGAATCGCTCGCTTATTATTTCAGGCGATTGCTTCTTCGCTTCGCATAAACATGCGGCATGGGGGTGAGGGGGCTAATTCCCTGGATTTGTAGTTAATGTTATTGAAAAGGGGTATGGACATGATTTTAGTCACCGGCGGAGCCGGATACATTGGGAGCCACTATGTTCTCTATGAACGCAATCGCGGAAATAAAGTCGTTGTTCTCGACAGCATGGTGTATGGACATCGAGGAGCGGTCAAAGACGTTCCTTTGGTGGTTGGCGATATGGGCGATCGATTGACTTTGGATCGTCTGTTCAATAAATATCCAATCGACGCGGTGGTACATTTCGCGGCATTCGCCTATGTGGGGGAATCGGTCACCGATCCGGAAAAATACTACAATAACAACGTTCGGTCCACTTTAAGCCTGTTGGATGCGATGCGTCAGTACGGGGTGAGGAACTTCATTTTCTCCTCCTCGTGCGCAACCTACGGCAACCCTAAATACGTTCCAATGGATGAGAAGCATCCTCAAAATCCCATAAATCCCTACGGTGAAAGCAAATTCTTCTGTGAGAAGATCATGAACGCATATGATAAGGCTTACGGATTGCGTTACGCCGCACTGCGATATTTCAACGCTTCGGGATCGGATCCGGATGGGAATATCGGCGAGAGTCATGACCCGGAAACCCATCTCATTCCAATCGCCCTTCAGGTGGCTTCAGGAATGCGAGACAAAATGACGATATTCGGTGATGATTACGACACCCCTGATGGAACTTGTATTCGCGATTACATCCATGTGCTTGACTTGGCTCAAGCTCACTCCCTGGCGTTGGAGAGATTACGCGACGGCGGTGAAAGCAGCTACTATAATCTCGGATCGGAAACAGGTTACTCCGTTCGAGAGATTATAAACGTTTGCGAGAAGGTATCCGGAAAAGCTATCCCGGTTGAAATGGGACCCCGGCGTGAGGGAGACCCGCCGCGTTTGGTGGCAAGTTCGGCAAAGGCAAAACGAGAATTAGGCTGGGAGCCAAAATACACGGATATCGAGGCGATAATCCGCCATGCATGGAACTGGGAAACAAACCGAAAATATTAACGTTCCACAGCATAAGCGAAATATACGCATGACAAGGAGGCAAGATGAAGGGATTAATCCTCAGCGGCGGGAAAGGGACTCGACTCCGTCCCATCACCTATACAAGCGCCAAGCAACTCGTACCCGTGGCGAACAAGCCAATCCTTTACTATGCCATCGAATGCATCCGAAACGCGGGCATTCATGAAATAGGGATCATTGTCGGAGACACCCAGGAAGAGATTCGTTCCGCCGTTGGGGATGGCTCCATGTGGGGGGTTAACGTGACCTACATCCCTCAAAGCGCTCCATTAGGACTCGCCCATGCGGTGATGACAGCGGAGGAATATCTCGGCGATGATTCCTTCGTAATGTATTTAGGAGATAACATCGTCAAAGATGGGATCACCCCGCTTGTCAAGGATTTCTCCAAACACACTCCGAACGCTCAAATCCTTCTCGCGCACGTTCGAAATCCGCAGGAGTTCGGTGTGGCGGAGTTGGATGGGGATCGAATTGTCCATCTCGTGGAAAAACCATCGGAGCCTAAAACCGATCTGGCGTTGGTAGGAGTGTATATGTTCGACAAGCGCATCTTCGAAGCGGTGCACGCCATCACCCCTTCAGCGCGCGGAGAGTATGAGATTACCGATGCCATTCAATATCTCATAGATCATGGTTACGAGGTGAAGTCCCACGTAATCGACGGGTGGTGGAAGGATACCGGCAAGCTCGATGACATGCTTGAGGCTAACAGAATCATCCTTGACACCCTCTCATATCGAATGGACGGGATAGCCGACGCCAGTTCCATCCTGAATGGCAAAGTGGACATCGGAAAGGGGTCCCGCATACTCAGAAGCGAAGTGCGCGGTCCGGTTATCATAGGGGAGAACTGCGTGATTGAAGACGCCTACATTGGCCCGTTCACTTCCATTCACGATGATGTTCGCATCCTTCATAGCGAAATTGAGCATAGCATCGTGCTCTCCCACAGTTCCATCATCAACATAGAACAAAGAATCTCCGACAGTTTGATCGGAAGAAATGTGGAGGTTCGAAAAGAAGAAAGGCGTCCCCATGTATATCGTTTTATGCTTGGGGATAACAGTCAGGTGAGCATATCATGACAAGTCAGATACCAGGAGTGGTTATAAACAAGCTAAGTCGTTTCACGGATGCCCGAGGATGGCTGTCCGAACTTTTTCGCGAAGATGAGCTTCCCGAAGGATTCCATCCCGTGATGGGTTACCTCTCTGTAACTCACCCGGGGGTGGCAAGAGGACCGCATGAGCATGTGACGCAATCAGACTGCTTCTGTTTTCTCAGCGGTAAATACCGACTAACCCTTTGGTTCCGATCCGATACAGGCATCCTCAAGGAGGTGCATGAAACGGGCGAGGAAAACGCCTTCTTGGTGATCGTCCCGCCGGGTGTTGTTCATGCATATGAAAACATCGGAGAGCAAGACGCCTTTGTGCTGAATTTCCCCGACAAGCTTTACGCCGGTAAAGGCAAGAAAGAGCCAGTAGACGAGATACGGCATGAGGATATCGACTCGGAGTTCAAACTATGAGCCGTACGCTATTGGTCACAGGAGGCGCGGGATTTATCGGAACCAATTTCGTGCGGTACTGGATGGAAAACTATCCGGATGATCGCATTGTCGTATTGGATGCATTGACATACGCGGGAAATCCGGCGAACATGGAGGAGTTGAGAAACGACTCCAGGTTTCGGTTTTATCCCGGTCGGATCGAGGATTTTACGGTTGTGGAAGGGATTTTCCGCTGGGAGAGAATCTCGCATGTTCTCAATTTCGCTGCGGAGTCTCATAACGACCGTAGTTTGATGGACCCCACGGGTCTTATTTCCTCCAACGTAACAGGCGTCAGCATCCTTCTTGAGTGCTCGCGAAAGTACGGTGCGGAAAGAATGCTGCATGTTTCGACGGACGAGGTGTATGGCGAAATCGAGAGCGGGTTATTCAGAGAGACGGATCCGTTGGAGCCGAGAACCCCTTACTCGGCGGGCAAAGCTAGTGGAGAGTTGCAAGTGCGAGCGCATCAAATCGCTTATGGTACAAAGTCTTTGGTGACTCGCGGCTCGAACACATTCGGACCGTTCCAATTTCCGGAAAAAATCCTGCCGTTTTTCATCACCAGGGCGATGCAGGATAAGATGCTGCCTCTGTATGGCGATGGCAACCAGGTGCGAGATTGGATTTTTGTACGGGATCATTGCTCCGGCATCGCCACCGCCCTATTGAAAGGCGAGATCGGTCAGGTCTACAACGTAGGCGGTGGGAATGAGCGACCTAACATTGAAGTCACCAAAATGGTATTGCAAGCATTGAGCAAACCCGAAACTCTCATCAAACGAATTCCCGATCCTCGCGGAGCGTCGCATGACAAACGATACGCATTGAATACCGAAAAGATTGAAAAGCTTGGCTGGAAGCCATCCGCCACATTTGAAGAGGCGTTGGGGAAAACGGTGCAGTGGTATGTGGATCATCGATTCTGGTGGGAGGAAATTGTGAACTCAACAAGGTACCGGCAATTTGTCAAGGCGTTTTACGGACCGTATCTTGGTGAGGATTTATAAAAATGTACGACCTGATCGGCATCCAAAACAAGGTGGTCCAAGCGGACGAACTTGAAAACATACTTAATGAAAGAAGAAAAAAAGGAGATAAAATCGTCTTCACAAATGGGTGCTTCGATGTGCTCCACGTGGGACATGTGCGTTATCTTTTGCAAGCCCGACTGATGGGAGATATGCTTGTCGTAGGGCTTAACAGCGACAAATCCGTTCGCCTGCTGAAGGGAGACAAGCGTCCCATAGTCCCAGACAGGGAACGCGCGGAGTTGCTATCCCACTTGGCAAGCGTGGATTACATCTGTCTCTTCGACGAACTGCGCCCGGATCGGCTGATCGAAAGAGTGAAACCCGATATTCATGTGAAAGGCGGCGACTATCGCGCGGAGAATCTGCCGGAAGCGAAAACGGTGGAGCGTTTCGGTGGGAAAGTGGTCGTAGTGGGGTTGGTGGAGGGCAAATCCACGACAAACATCATCGATAAAATTATCCAACTTCACGCCGCCCGCCCTTAGATACAAAGTTTCAGCCAAATGTAAACGGATCACTGGAATACGGGTAAGGATCCGTCCAATATTCAATCAAGCAAGTGAAATTTTCATCGTTTTTAATATTTATAGTCAAAGGAGAGAGAGATGTATAGATGTTTGTCGCCGTGGGCTTTGGGAATGACAGTTAAAAACCTGCATGAAGAGTTGCAAATTGCGAGCAAAACCGGTTATGACGGATTGGAATTCAGCATACAGGAAGTTGCTGATTTAATAGATAAGGAAGGCTCCAACGCCGTAAGAGAGATGTTCTGCGAAGTGCATTTATGGCCCGCCGGATGGGGGTTGCCCGTGGATTGGCGCGGGGCTGAAGACAGATGGCGGGAAGGTTTGCGCGCTCTGCCAAGGTTCGCCTCGGCTTCCCAGCAATTGGGTTGCTCCCGAACCAGTACTTGGATCATGCCGGGATCCAACGATAGGATGTTCGAGGAAAATCGTGCCTTCCATATTCAGCGATTCAAGCCCATCGCGGAGATTTTGGCCGAGCACGATTGCCGACTAGGCTTGGAGTTCGTCGGGCCGAAAACCTCCCGGGATGCGTTTAAATACCCATTCATTTACACACTGGACGCCATGATGGATATGGCGAGGGAGATTGGGCCGAATGTGGGTTTACTACTCGATTGCTGGCATTGGCATACCTCCGGCGGGAGCGTGGAGGATATTCTCAAACTGCAACCAAAGGATATCGTCTATGTGCATGTAAGTGACGCACCTGCAGGTGTCTCAATGGAGGAATACCTCGACCATCGCCGATGCCTCCCGGGAGCGACAGGCGTCATTGATCTGCCAGGATTTCTTAACGCTTTAAATGCCATTGGATATGATGGGCCGGTAACTCCCGAGCCCTTTGGAAATCCAGCCGTATGGTCATTGGACGGCTTGAACACTGCCTGGAGGAAAATAACTCGATAGGATGGATATACGCCAGGCATGTAACCGTATGAATACTATGAGGATGTCATATCCTCTCATTTTCAATTGGGAGTGTTCGTAATGTCCGTACCGCCCGAAAAAGATCGTCATACCGCTCAGCACGTCACGCCTGGCGGAGCATGGACCCTCAGCTTGGGCACGGTGGCGGGCATTCCTATCCGTATTCATTTCACTTTTTTGCTTCTGCTTCCATGGATTGCGTTTGTCTCCAATGGAAACATGACCTTCATCACCATCATATACGTGCTGGGGCTTTTCTCCTGCGTTCTCCTGCATGAACTTGGTCATAGCATTGTTGCGCAGAAGTTCGGTCTCAAAGTTAATGAGATTGTTTTATACCCCATCGGGGGAGTGGCACGCATGGAGGAGTTGCCCGCCAAGATGCAGGAACTGATCGTGGCGTTGGCTGGCCCCGCAGTAAACGTGGTGATCGCCGCGATCATCCTAACGGTTCTCACCGCATTCGGGAAGCTCGCGCCATGGAGCGCTACGCTTTACACCACGAACGGGTTTTGGTGGCAGAAAGTGGCGGGCGCCAATATCGTTCTGGCGCTATTCAATCTCATTCCGGCGTTTCCAATGGATGGCGGGAGGGTGCTACGCGCCATTCTAGCCATGAGAATGGGACAGGTTCGCGCCACTGACATCGCCGCATCTGTGGGTCAGTTCCTCGCCATAGTGTTCGGCTTTGTCGGGATATTCGAAAGCCCCATGCTCATCATCATCGCCTTCTTCATCTATCTTGGCGCCGGGCAGGAAGCCGCAATGTATCGGGGAAAAGCTCTTGTGGAGGGCGTGAAGGTCGCCGAGGCGATGATTACCGACTTCAAGGTTTTGCCCGTTGGCGCCACACTGCAGCAAGCCGCTGAATTGCTGTTGCAAACCTCCCAACAGGATTTCCCGGTAATGATGGACCGACAGGTGATAGGCGTTCTCTCCCGGCAGAACTTGTTAAGAGGGATTTCCAACATTGGAGGCGATGGATACGTGGCGGGCGTGATGGATCGTGAGTATCTGACCGCGACTCCAGAGGATAGCCTGAGTGATTTGGCCGCGAAAATGAGCGGCACTCAAAACACCTGCGCAATGGTGATGTATCAAGGCAATCTGGTTGGGATTGTCACGATGGAGAACATGGCGGAGCTTCTTGTTTTGAGAAAATTGATGCAAAAGAATAACCCCAACCCTCACAACGTTTGAGATTGACGTTTCACGGTTCCATTCGCTATACTATTAAGGAATTTATGGCGGATGGAATGGCAAATGCCACACTCGGCGAAATCCCTGAAAGGCGTTTTTGCAGCATACCGCCATATGAAGTTTTATGGAGAGGTGTCCGAGCGGTTTAAGGACCCCGTCTTGAAAACGGGTAGGTGATGAGCCTCGCGGGTTCGAATCCCGCCCTCTCCGTATTCGATCCCTCCCTCTAATCGTAAATCAAATTCACCCTTTTACAGGAGATTAACGTGAAACGGAACCTCTTCAGAAATGTCCTCCCTTACGGCATCCTCCTTACGTTGTTCTTCGGGGTAGCGGCGTTACAGGCGAAAGCCAATGACCATATCTTTCCCCCATCTCCTGCTGCAAGCCCTTACATCAATTTCGATAGTCACGGTTTTTTGATCAATGGCAAACGAACTTTCATCGTCTCCGCCGGAATGGAGTATGCTCGCGTGCCTCGAGACCTCTGGCGAGACAGATTGCTGAGACTAAAACGAGCGGGATTTAACTGTGTGGAGATGTATAACTTCTGGAACTGGCATGAACCGGAAGAGGGAAAATTCGATTTCACCGGCAGTCATGATCTAAACGCTTACCTGCAACTGGTGAAAAAGATGGGGATGTACGCGATCTGCCGTGTGGGACCCTATTACTGCGCTGAGTGGACGAACGGAGGATATCCTATCTGGCTTCGCTCCAAGCCAGGTCTGGTTGCGCGTGTGAACAACCCGGTCTTTCTCAAATATGTCGATCGCTATTTTGACAAACTCATACCGATCGTCGCGAAGAATCAAATCAATCACGGGGGACCGGTAATATTGGTTCAGTTGGAGAATGAACACCCTGGCGGATGGGGCACCGAGGATCACACAAACGGGTACCTTTCTCACCTGAGGAAAAAAGCGCTATCGCTTGGTTTGCAGGTGCCATATTTCTACAGCGGGCTGCATCATGGAAGCGACCCGGCGGGAAACAGCATGCTTGACGATCCAACCCGCCCCAATCCTTGGATGACCACCGAGTTCTGGAGCGTGTGGTACTCCGATTACGGTCCGCATCCCGGTGACGCCAGAACATACAGTCGCCGAACTTGGAAGATCATAGCTCATGGCGGCAACGGATACAACTACTACATGGCGCATGGGGGTTCCAACTTCGGTTACACCAACAACAACGAAGACGCAGCCTCTTACGATTACGGCGCGGCGGTGGGTCAGGGAGGTGATCTTCGCCCTATGTACTACGCCTTCAAACGCGCAGCGTGGTTCGCTCGGAGCTTCGAGGATATTCTTGAAAACAGCAACGATGCTTCCGAGGACTATCAAGGAACGGCATCGAATTCAGAAGTGCGCGTTACGGCGAGAAAAAGCCCCGCCGGAACGATCGTATTCTTGGATAACCCGTCTAACTCATCGGCTGAAACCACCGTGCAAGTGCCGCAAAACACCGGTCTTTCAACCTCAGGCGAATTAACATTGGAACCGGAAGAGATCATTCCCGTAGTCGAGGGATTTAAAATCGCGCCAAATGTGACCATCTCCTGGGCGCCGACAAGAGTTTTGGGAATCTTTCCCCAAGGCGATACGGTTACCATGGTGGTATACGGTCAACCCGGATCGCCAGCCGAGGTGTTATTCAAAGCCCCACCCGGAGCTCATATCCTTCAAGGCGCACGAAACATGAAACGCATGGAGGGTAACTTCATCCTACTTAAAACTCGATTCTCCGATGGAGAACCCGAAGAGTATGTTTTTTCGGACGGCAAGAGGAGAATTCGAGTATTAGCGATGAGCCAATCGCTTGCGGAAAGGACTTGGCTTGTACACTCAGGCGAACAGCCTTTTATCGTATGCGGCCCCCATTATATCGGAGACGCCTTCCTTCGGAATGGAAAGCTGATCATAAACGCGGAGTTGCCTTGGGTTCAAACAAAGGTTCCAGCAGCACTCGCCTACTCCGCGTCTGACATCCCTGTTCGACTGCGATCGGAACGCGTATCCTTCAATCATCCCAAGCAACTCACTCTGAGCGGATGGGAGGTTCGCAGCGCCATGCAGGCTGCATCCCCCCATTACAAAGATCAGACTTGGTTGAAAAGCGCCAAGCCGCTTCAAATGGGTTCCGATGGGGATTTAACCGCCGACGCATGGTATCGCACTAGGATTGACGTTCCAAAAGCGGGTGACTATTCCTTCCACGCTCAAGCAGGAGGGGACCGCATGATCGCCTATGTCGATGGAAAGCGCGTGGGTGCGGGTAACCTCCACGAAGGAAATATCACACTCCGTCTCCCGTCGGGAAGGCATATCCTCGCAATCTTCACCGCGCATGATGGCAGAAGCAAGATATGCTGCAGCCCGGGACCGATCGACACTTACGATCCCAAAGGGCTGATGGGAACGGTTTCGCTTCAAAACGGAAAACGGGTTGAGTTGCAAGGCTGGCGGATGATGCCCGCAAACGGTCGAGAAGACGTGACCAACGGTCCTCCATCACCCGATGATCCTCGTTGGAAAAGCTACATGGTGGGAGCGGACGCATTTAATCAGCAGCCCGGGTATGCATGGTTCCAAACAACATTCACTCCCGTCGTGACAAAGAATCAAATGCTGATCTTCGAGAGCGTGGATGACAACGGAACCGTCTTCGTAAACGGCAAGGAGATTTCTCATCACACCGGATGGAATGAACCCTTCAATGTCTCATTGGATGGTATTTTGAAGGCGAATGAGCCTGCGGTTGTATCCGTCTTTGTGCATAACACAGCAAACGTGGGCGGAATCGCCAAACCGGTCTACTTCACGAATTACACCGGAGAGGGGGTTTCCATCGGAGAGTGGCGAATGAAGGGAGGTCCAGGAGATCCCAATTCCAACATCGGATGGTCGAAATTGACCCAATCTGAAAAATTCGCTGGCCCGACATACTTCCGCACATCCTTCATCACCGATCCTCCAGCGGAGATCGGAACGCACCCCATTTGGAGGGTTGTCATCACCAGCATGGGGCACGGTTCGGTATGGGTGAACGGGCACAATCTCGGCAGATATCCAGAGAAAATCCCGATTAACGGGTTATACATCCCCGAATGCTGGTTGAAGCATGGCAGGAACACATTGGTAATCTACGATGAGGATGGCACTCGCCCGGACAAGGTGACGGTATCCTCGGAACTTGCCGCCAGCAGGGATGCTTATGAGTTGGTTGGCGAGACAAGGTAGCGTAAGTCGGCTGTCGGGCTTAAACGTCTGATTTCCGAAATCGTCACTTCATCCGGATGATTATGAAGCGAGCGTTGGCGAAAATGATCCTTGGATCATAGCCAACGCTCTTTTTCACATAGCATCAATGATTGTCCCTATGCGGTCACCGAATGCAGACCTATCGATATGCGTGTCAAAAATGCATATGCGCAAAGCATTTTTGAAAATGTGAATACAAGGATTGAATCAGATATTTACATAATCAACCGATTTCGTTCCCCTAAATATACGGTTCAGACCGCCTGTGGAGCCGCAGGAGCGTCCCCGGTGACGGAAGCCTTCTCTGTGGCGGGAGAGATATTGGAAAGCAACTTGGAGAGCCGATGCGTCATCCAGCCCACAAGCTCGAAATCGTCCACCAACGCCAGGAGGGACACTCGGGCGCTCATATCCCCCTCCGCAGCCGTCATGCAGAAAGTCCGCACATCCTCTATCAACGGTCCGTGCGTTCGGGTCTGCACCCGAAGCGTTTCGATGTCGTTTGCATTCAAAGTGTCAGCAGCCGTTGCCGCAAGAGCGAGTAGCTGGTCAATGGCATCTGTCAGCTTTTTGACCACCTCCTTCTCCTTATTTGACTCCGTGAGGCGGATTGCCGCATCCTTGAATTCGATCACGCTCTCCTCGAGATAGCGGATCAAAGAGAGCTCCTCGCGCATATGGTGCAGCCGATCCGCAGCGTCCGAACTCAATTGATTATGACTTGAAAGCCGATTGGCGAAGTTTTCCGCCTCCCCTGCAAGGGTGCTGAACGCCTCCTGAACCGGACTTGATCCGGATCCGGATTTTCCGTTCTCCGCAAGCACATCACGGATATGCCGCAGCAGTCTCGCATGCTCCTTTGCGAGCAGATCCATGGCTGTGAGTGAATCCCCTATCGCCTGTTCATTGATATACTGCGGTCGTGAATCCTTCTCCTCCCGCGCGTCGGGCCAAATCCTTTTCAGAACCGCCCAACAGGGAAGTATGACGAACATCAGGGTCAACGCCGGTAAGAGGTTGGAAAGGAGAAACGCCGCCGCCACCTGTAGCCTGCGATCGGGATTGAACGCGATCACCGCCGCCTTGACGAGCGGGATCCCCGTCAAATTTTCCAAATAGAAGAGCGCGATCATTAATATCCCGCTCCAAACGCAGAACAGGTCTTCAAGGCGCACCAATCTAAGAGAGGTTCCGCGTAATCCCGACGCGAGGATCGCCCGGAGCGCGATCGCCCCGAGGTTGGTTCCGTAGATCAGCATCAAAGCCTGGTTCATGTTGAACGCCCCCGCGCCGGTCAGTGTAATGATGAGGAGCGCGGCGCCTGTGTTGGATTGCAGCAGAGCCGCCGCAACGATACCAACCAAAAACGCCAGCATGGGAGCGGAGGCTGTGGTGGCAATGATCGCATGAAACCACACCATGTTTTTCAACGGAGCGGCGCCCCGCCCCATCGTCTCCAAACCATAAAGCATTAGAGCCACTCCGAAGAGCGCCCCTGCGGCGGGCCGCCACCCAGGCTTGCGGATCACACCCACCAAAATGCCCGCGAAACCGACGCAATACGCCACGATGGGATGAATATTGAAGGTCGCCACAAACGCCAGAAAGGTCAAACCCACATTAGCCCAGACGATTACGGGAAGGGCGCTCTGGGAATCGATCACAGTGCTGCTTACCATACTGACAAGGATGAACGTTACGGCGGTGGCGCTCTGCATCAATGCACCGAACACCGTCCCCATCAGACAGTCCCCCCAGACGGAACCCGTGCTTTTGGCAACCGCAGCGCGAAAGCTGCTCGCGGAGACCCTTCGCAGGTTATCTCCCACGGATTGCAAACCGACGAAAAACAGCCCCAGCCCCAGAACCAAAGATTCCAACATGCCCATGGCGGCTCACCTCGATAAGGATTGGGTCGATGATCGAAGATAAAAAAGGAATGCTCGTAACGTTAACCTTAAGAATACACCCCAAATGGGAAATTTCCTATCTTTGGAAGAGGAACAGGGGAAAGTTAGGAATTGAAAGTCAAAATTTTCTTAAGAACCGAGGATATCTGTCTTTCCTTTTGTAACAAAGTGGTCTCGTCAAATGATAGAAAGACAAAATACCGGTATGAAACTTCCTCATCCCGGATTATTACAATCATCAGAACGCGCATTCCATCATTAGGCTAATGATAATCGCCGCTTTAGCAGGAACGCCAATCCGGGAAAAACACCGGATAAAAGAAACGGTAAACACCCGGGTTCCGGAACAGATTTTGCGGGAGCGGATGGATCATATTTTATGTCTAACGTATTGATTGCAAATGAATCTCCTCTGTTGACCATTTTAAAATCAATCCTTGAAATATTCGGCGTGTCACTGGATACACCTAAAAACACGGCGGGAAGGCCACTCGAGGAATCTGCATATCCTGATCCGCTATAGATGCCTAATAAGCCATTATGGCTATCATAGGCTGATATGCTTGCCGTATACCCTCCCCCATTATACGGCATGATATTCGCCCCCGCCGATGATATGGGAGTATCGAATGTGATGTTCAAACTGCTATTACCTGTCCAATCCCACAATATTATCGATCCGTGTGGCAACAGATTCCCCCACCAACCATAAGCGGATTTATTAATGGATAATTGACCGCCCATTGAATCGCTAATGGTACCGGTGATTCCACCCAATGAGTTGAAATTGGATGGGTCTGAAATGAATTTCGCTCCTGTTCCATATTGGCTCCAATCCACTGAATCCGTCGCATTCAAACTCCCTCTGTCACCAATAAAAAACACCTGCGTCTTGGCTGTCTTGCTCATACAGAAAATCATGAACGTTGCGGACGCGAATGCGGCAATTACTCTCTTCTTGAAAAGCATTTTAGTCTCCTTCATCCTGAAAGTGTAGGGTATACAGTCCCTTAAATATCAAATACTGCAATTATCATGCCAAACTGTTAGCTGATTCATGTAATAATAGATATATTTACCAGGCTAAAGCACCTATTCAACACTAACAATGTTATCTTTGAGTAGTCACATATCCTCCTTATGATAATTTGAGAAACTAATTAATCATCCCATGGTGTCACATATGTGAAGGTGCATTCCAGTGGCGACAGCGTAATTTTGTCAAAAGGCTTCGCAATCATCTCTCCTCAAATCCAGCTACATTCCGTGCTCAAAGGCGGATTGGAAAAGATATACGGCTGGACCAGCGATGACGGCGGCATACGACACGCCCTCATGGAGGGGGATACGCCGCCCACCTTCGCTGACGCGAAGTTCATGCTCGTGGCATGCTCGGCGCTTATGAACTACCTAACCACTAAAGCGGCTGAGAACGGTTTGGATATAAACTTGTAATAAATACTCATCATACGATTGATGATCCGCTCTCCTCTCCTATTTCGATGAATTGGATTCCAAAACGAAAGGCTTGCTCACGCCTCATCCTGTCATAAGGCGATAACGGTGCGGAGTGTCACTTAATAGAGGAACATGAAAACATAACAGGGGACGAGATACCCTCGTCCCCGTATTACCTTCTCAATTGGCGCAATCCATCAAACGGCTTTGGCATAACGTCTCTTCATTAGAAAAGCCAATCCGGGGAGGAAACCGGCAAGGAGGAAAGCTAAATCGCCGGGCTCCGGAACGGCTGTTGAGGGATTCTGCCTGATTCCAAGCTGATTGATGGCGAAGTCGTTACCGGCGCCATTTGATATCCCATAGGTTATTCTTGAAATATCGGCTGTGGAATTAGATATTCCAAGGAATATCGCAGATCCGTCATTGTTTGCATTTGAATTGCCAGGCTCAGTAAAAGTACCGAGCAGATTATTACTCGAATTGTAGGCGGATATGGTTGCGTCAAATGTACCATATAAATCCGACTGTATATTGGCTCCCGCAGCGGATACAGGGGTATTGAAGCCGACATTCAAATACTCTCCCGGATTTGCAATCTCAGACCATAGTACGTACTCGCCTTGAGTGAAATTACCTATCCACCCGTTTTCCTGTTGGCGTATCTGCATCTGCGAGGAATCGCTGGTGGAAATCTGGCCGGTGAGCCCATTATTGGATGTGAAAGTGGATGACTGTGCGACATTGGTGCTTGTTGGACCAAACTGACCCCAATTTACCAAATCCGTACCTCCCAAACCCGTGCGGGAGATAACCTCAAGCACTTGAGCGCCTGACCACGCGCTTACAAAGAATACGATAAATACTGCAAGGATTGTTGGCAACACCACACGAGAACTGAATTTCATCTTTTTCTCCTCATAACAAATCCATCGCCATACTCGGTATTTATTTGGCAACACATCTATTATCTGCATGTTTTATGCCATTTCAGTCATTATTACAATATAATTTAAATATATTTTAACCCATGGAATATCAGATAATCCCATGATGTCATATTGGAACCAGGTTCTCCCACTGGCCGGTGTTTCGCATAGGGATCGTCAGTGATATCTATTTCAATCATTGGAATATCACGTATATTATTCGATGCCGAAAATGCCCAACACTCTCGCCTTCGACTGAATGATCTGTTCCATGGAGTTAAAATATATTTA
>JAJZOL010000231.1 GCA_021811565.1 bacterium
AACCATCTGATACCGCACCTCCGATCATTAGGATAAATAAAATTGTCGTCAACAAGGTAAGCGCATACGGATATTTTTTTATAATCATACTCTTATCCTTCGATGAAATAAAGACATTCCGGTTCAATTTTCGTCCAGTCGCATTCATGTCGCGTGGGTCGCAAGGAGCAATCCTTCCGTTAAAAGGTCGTGGGTGTCAGGATATGCAATGTCCGTGATTATATTTGCATTGGGTTAGGAGGGTTCTCCAAACTATCGTCGTTTTAAGAGGTGATGCTTCTCGCTTGCCTTCCATTGTTCCACCTTTTCGCCTCTCTACGCTACTGAATCTGAATCAAGGTGCGGCATCAGATGGTTCAACTATATTTCAAACTATTCTACCATACGAAGCGTTTGCACTTTTTCGAGACCGAGCGTTATGCATCTCCCTTCGGGAATAGGTTGTATGGAACTCAACGCTTAATGTTTCCTTGCCTTACCGGTTATAATAAGTAAACTCAGTCATCGGTTCATAAACGGTCCGATACTCGATTTTTGCAATTACCTGTTTAGTTTAAGGGAATAAGGATATGCGTGCGTTTTTAACGGGAGGGTCCGGTTTTATCGGTGCACACGTTGCAAGGGCATTAAAGGATGAGGGATGGGAGGTTCAGGCACTCGTTCGCCCGACAAGCAGAACCGAAAATTTGAAGAAACTTCAGTGCAATATCATCACGGGCGATTTGAGAGAGATGCAATCCCTCAAAGAGGGCATGGCTGGTTGCGACTTGGTCATGCATGTCGCCGCCGATTACCGATTATGGGCGCGAAACCCTGAGGACTTATACAAAAGCAACGTCGACGGCACTCGTAATATTTTGCAAGCCGCTCTGGATTTGAAAATCCCCAAGGTGGTTTACACCAGTTCCGTGGGTACGCTGGGCATTCCAGAAGATGGCACTCCCGGCAACGAGGAAACCCCGGTGACTCTTGAGGATATGATCGGACATTACAAGCGTAGCAAGTTTCTGGCTGAGAGAGAGGCGGAACGCTATTTCAAGGATTACAATCTCCCTGTGGTGATCGTCCATCCAAGCACTCCCGTAGGCGAGGAGGATGCCAAGCCGACGCCAACCGGAAAAATCATTGTCGATTTCCTGAACAACAGGATGCCCGCATACGTGCAGACAGGGCTGAATCTTGTGGATGTGCGAGATGTGGCAATGGGACATTTACTCGCCGCAAGGAAAGGCGAACCTGGGAGAAAATATATTCTAGGTTCGCAAAATATTACCTTCCGTGGTATATTAGAATTGCTTGCGCAATTAACGGGACGACGAGCGCCTGTCTTACAAATTCCGCATTCTGTTGTGAGCGTATTGGCGAATATTGACACTTTAATATTTGATAAGATACTTCATAGGGAGCCACATATCCCCGTCGAGGCGGCGAGAATGGCGCGCAAATTCATGTTTTTCGATTCCTCTCGAGCGGTTCGTGAGTTGGGATTTCCTCAGCGCCCTGTGGAAGACGCTCTCGTACGCGCAATCAAATGGTATTGTGATAATGGATATGTATCCAAACGATCAATGAAAGAAATAAGATGCAAATAACGAAACATGATGGGCGGACAAACCAAGACAACCCATTACATAAGTCAATTCGAAAGGTCACCTTGGCTAAGGAAGTTGGTTTCTGCTTCGGAGTGAAAAGAGCGATAAACCTCACTCGGCAGGCAATTGCGGAGAGAGAGAATGTCTTTATCGTGGGGGATCTCGTTCATAACAAATCCGTAACTGATGAGCTTGAAAGCAAGGGGCTACAAAAGATATCCGATTTCGATGAGCAGCGCAATGGCACAATGGTGATTCGCGCCCATGGAATTCCCAAAGTCAAATTAAACGACGCTCGCAACCGAGGTTTGGAGATTGTAAACGCCACATGTCCCATCGTGATGCGAGCGCAGGAAGCGGCGAAGAACCTGGAAAATCGCGGATGCCAGGTTGTTATCATCGGGGATCAAAACCACGCGGAAATCAAGGGAATTTTGGGAGCGTTGGATCAGCCGGCGCTTGTCATCGACAGCCTTGCGGAGTTACACGCCGCACGCGCGGAGCATCGTTTGAAGCGCAAGGTGGGGGTGATATTTCAAACCACACATGCATTGGAGTTATGCCGCGAAATTGTGAATGAGCTTGTTTTCATGTGCAAAGAGATCCAAATCATAAACACCATATGTCGCCCTGTTCAAATGAGACAGGATGACGCCTTGGATTTGGCGGAGAAGGTGGATTTGATGCTCGTTGTTGGAAGCCGTACAAGCGCCAACACCATGGAACTTGCAAGTCTGTGTCGGCATCACAACCCGTATACCTTAACACTTCAAGACGAAGAGGAGCTACGGGATGAGGATTTCGAATGGGCGTATCATATCGGCATCGCTTCCGGACTTTCCACTCCCGAGGACATCGTGGAGAATCTAAGACAACGTATCCTTCGCTACGCTGGTCCCGTCATACCGGAGAAACGTCCGCAATTATCCTATGATGGATAATATATCGATGGAAACGGAATCCAAAGACAGTCCCATTGGAATCCTGACATCGGTGCGCCAGGAAATGGTGGCGATTGCGTGTCTGTTAAATCCCATCAGTTTATTTAAACGCAACGGAGTGTCCTACTATCACGGGGAAATCGATGGGATACCCGTCATACTCACTCGCTCGGGAATGGGGTGGGAAAGAGCGCAGCGAGCGGTAATAGGATTAATAAGAGACGGTTCCCCCAAATCGCTGATCATTGCCGGATTTGCAGCCTCATTATCTCCGAATATTAAAAGAGGCGAGATCATCATCCCGGACTGTGTACAAGCGAGCCATAACCTCGCACCAGACTCACCTTCACTCATTCCCTCACATCCACTGGTCAAGGCGATCAATATTCCTAATTTTCAAATAAGCAAAGGAGGATTGATCACTCATGACCGCATAGTGATACATGCATCCGAAAAACGTGCAATCGCCGGCGCCCACCCTAACTGCGCCTCATTGGATATGGAAAGTTACCCTATGGCGATGGAGGCGGAAAAGGCGAAAATCCCTTGGATAATCGTAAGAGGAATCACCGACGATTTCAACGAGGACATGCCCTTGGATTTCAACCGTTACATTGGGGCGAACGGAGAAACCTCCACATCACTCGTGGCTATGGCGGTATGTCTGCGCTTTTGGAAAATCCCGGCTATGATCGATTTCGGTAAAAATGCTCAGCAAACCGCCGATAAGATCGCGAAAACGGTGAAAAACCTCATCCTCTCCTTGGCATGAAATTCGCTTCCGCATTATTCCCGCGCAAGTGAATAGCTTTACACCTTTTGACCCCTATATGCATCGTGTGATATACTGAAAAATCATCCCGGCATCGGCGAATATCGGAGGAAATCTCATGAAATCGCTGCTTACGCGATTCAAGATGATTCTATTCCTTGGATCTATCTTTATACTCATATCCTATTTTAGCCAGGCGCAAACCCTCAATTATCAAACCACATGGCTAGGCAACTCATACGGCGGAAAAAATGACAAATGGGTGCAGGATTGGGTGGAGGCGATGTACGTGACCCCCGATGGCACGGTTTACACGGACGCCTTCTGGGATGAGGGCGGCAGAGAGGTCGGCGTTTACAAAGATGGCAAGATCATCGGCATGGCGGGACACACTCATGGATGGGGTATGACCGGCGGCGGGGCAGTGACATCGAACGGTAAATACCTCTTCTTCGCCCAATCGGTGAACAACGAAGGCGGTCATCTCAAGGACGCCGGCACTTGGCCGCCGGTGGGGGATGTGTGGTATGGTGTGTCTCGTAGGTCCATTGCGAACATCCAAAATGCCGATCCCTTCGCTGGAGGCAAGGGAGGAGCAGGAGACACCCTGCGAGACACATTTTTGCTTGTAAACCAAACTGCATCCGATGTCCATGCGGAGATCAAGGGAATCGCGGCATCCGCAACACGCCTCTACCTAAGCGATCCCGCAAACAGCCTCATACGTGTGTATGATTGCGATACAATGGCGCAGTTGGCGCAGTGGAAGGTGTCGCGTCCCGGCGCATTGACATTGTCGAAGGATGGCTCCATATGGGTCTTGCAAAGCGGAGATTCCCATGCCCCCGCTCGGATCCTTCATTTCGATTCGAAAGGGAAAAGACTGCCCCAATCCATTGTGTTTCCAAATTGGATGACTCCGCGAGCCATCTGTTTCGATCCAAAAGGACGATTGCTCGTTGCGGATGACGGTCCTCAGCAAAACATAAAAATCTATGATGATTTGAATAATACGCCCAAGCTAGCGCAAACATTCGGGGGGAAATATGGCGTGTTCGCGCATGGTGGAGTAATCGCTCCCCTCCGTTTCCACGATCTCTCGGGAGTGGGTTGCGATGCCAAGGGAAATATCTACGTGGCAGGTGGCTATGGCGTCGCTGGGGACGGTGTGGGCACGGAGTTATCGGCATACACTCCCACAGGAAAGGAGTTATGGAGATTATACGGTCTGCTCTTTGTGGATGAATCGGAGACTGATCCCGCGAATGCAACCATGGCGTATTCCAAGCATGCCATCTTCACTTTAAACTATCACAAAACACAGCCCGGATCGGAGTGGGGATACAAGGCGTTCACTCTGGATCGTTTTCGTTATCCGCAGGATCCAAGACTGCACGTTTATCCGACCAATACATGGGTGCGACGGATTAAAGGACATTTGCTACTATACATGTGCGACATGTATTCGAGCTTTCTGGCAATCTACCGTTTTGACAACGCCAAGCAGGGATACATCGCCATTCCCTGCGGCTTTTTTGCCAAGAGCCACTTCAAAGGGGATTGGCCCCCCAACCAACCCTCACAAGGCGAATGGATATGGAGGGACAAAAATGGCAACGGTTCTTTCGATGCGGGTGAATTCGATAGCCTGAAACAGGACGCCCCAAGTCTATGGGGATGGTCGGTGGATTCACGTGGGAACATATGGCAGGCGACCGATAACTCCGGGGTGAGATATTTCCCACTGAGAGGCTTGGACAAGCACGGTTCCCCCATTTACACCTACGATTACATGAAGGTATTTCCCATGCCAAGCCCCTTCAATAATCTGCAGCGAGCCGATTACATTCCCTCATCTGACACGATGTATCTCGCGGGTTACACCAACGAGTATCCGAACGACCATGGTTACTGGAAGGTGATCGGAAGAGTTATCGCCCGATACGATCATTGGTCGAAGGGAAATCGAAAGCCAAGATGGGTTCTAAACGTATCGCATAGCGATTCCAAAGGCGATACGCTGATACCCGCCTCATTCTGCTTGTGCGGTAAATATCTATTCACTGTGGGGGTGCGGAGCGCTATGGTGCGAGTATACGATAACTCCGATGCGAAATATGTCGGCTCAATCTCCCCCGGGCGGGAGGTGGGAAGAGAGAGCGGATGGGTAGACATCCCTTACGGCATCTGTGCTCGTCGACTGAAGGATGGGGAATATTTGATAACGGTAGAGGAGGATTGGCATGCCAAGAATATCCTTTACCGATGGAAACCATAGAGCTATGAATAGAGCCTGATATATTTCATTCATTCACCTAATAAAGAAAAGTTTATTTTTTTTAAAAAACCCCTAAAGATACTGTGATGACCCGCCGATAATACGGGTAACACCGAAGAAGCCACCATGGAACTCGATACGAGTGGCTCACAAGAGTTCGGAAACACCGAACCAGTTCACGAAAGCGATCATGCCAATGCTGGAATCCCTGTTTTCCAATTCGTCATTCAAAATAGCGGAGGACGCACTCAACGGTCTTGCGGCGCGACAGACCGCGATAAGCAACAACATCGCCAATGTCAACACTCCGGGATACAAAAGGGAGGAAGTTCCCTTCGAGCAACAACTCGCCTCCGCAATAAACCAGAGTTATAATCCCTACACGGGCGTGAAGCAGACTCATGTATCCTCCTTTACGCCGGAAACTGTTGAGGACACAAGCTCCTCTCTCAGACTTGACGGGAACAACGTGGATATCGACCGTGAAATGGTGATGTTAGCTGAAAACACACTGCGCTATGAAACGATGAGCGAGTATATGTCCTATTATTTCACGAATCTTAAAACGGCGATCAATGTCACTTAATGCAAGACGATGGATAGGATTTTTTGGAAAGGAGCATATCCCATGAGCATATCCGGGTCACTCGGAATCAGCGCCTCCGGTCTCACAGCCGAAAGATTGAGGATGGATGTCATCAGCAACAACTTGGCGAATGTCAACACCACCCGCACGCCATCCGGAGGCCCCTATCGAAGAGAGCATGTGGTGCTGGAGGAGCGATTCAAAAACGATGGTTTCGGCTCTTTTCTCAATAACGCCATGGGCAACGGGGTGGAGGTGGTTTCGGTGCAACCGGATAACACCCCATTGAAAAAAGTGTATGATCCAGGCAATCCGGATGCGGGTAAGGACGGATATGTGTTGATGCCTAATGTGGAACCTGTGATGGAGATGGTAGACTTAATATCAGCAACTCGTGCATATGAGGCTGGGGTCAGCGCCATAGATTCCGCCAAACAGATGCAATCGAGCGCGCTTAGCATAGGAAAGGCGTAGTCGGGATGAGAATAGATACGATATCCCCGGATATTTTAAACGGCATCGCCTCCGGGGCTCAACCGGATTTGCTATCCAAAACCATCCCTTCCGGCGAGGGAGCGGGGAAATCTTTCGGGCAGTTCCTGACGGAAGCCCTCGCGGAGGTGAATGGATCGCAACAAAACGCGAATGACATCATGTCGCGTTTCGCCGAAGGGCAACCCATAGACATTCATCAGGTTATGATCGCCATGGAGGAGGCATCCACCTCTCTCGCTTTGACCGTGCAGGTTCGAAACAAAATTGTGGAAGCTTATCAGCAGATAATGCAAACGCAAGTATAACGGGAATCCCTTAACAAACGCATTGCGTTCTGGAGAGAGATCAAATTGTAAATTGACCGGATATATTCCCCGAAATATACCCGGCGTAAGCTGTTATATGGGGGTAACTCGATGGGAAATGGCCTTAGCAAGTTGAAAGAGCTTTGGCAGAACACAAGCCGAACCAATCAGATCATGGTGGCGACACTGCTCGCGGCAATGATTTTGGTGGGGATCGGTTTTGTTTTTTATGCGGATTCTCCGGATTACACAACGCTTGTATCCAATCCGGCATCCTCGGATTCCGCGAAAATTCTCGATTTGCTCAAGCAGCAGAAAGTACCGTTTCGAATCAGTAACGACGGTACGTCGATTGAAGTGCCAAAAGCCGATGAGCCTGAGCTTAAAATGACACTGGCGGGACAGGGGCTCCTTAATTCCGGAGCTCCCGGCTACTCCTTGCTTGAAAACGCTCCGTTCGGAGAGACGCAGGCGTTGGAAAAGAGCAGAATACGGGAGGCGCTGGAGGGTGAGATGGAAAACGCCATCCAATCACTGGACCCGGTTTCCTCGGCAAGTGTGAAATACGCACCGGGTGACGATTCTCCATTGGTCAATATCGATCAGAAAGCCCCATCAGCAAGCGTTATCGTTCATTTGAAGCCGGGAAGCCAATTGACGGACGCCAACATCAAGGCGATAGTCGATCTAGTTAAATCGGCGTACACCGGTCTCTCGGAGAAAAATATCACATTGGTGGACGGTGAAGGGAACCTTCTCTGGGATGGAGAGGAGATGAGTTCCGGGGTGCCCGGCTCCAATGACCGAATATCCGAAGAGAAAGCCTACTCGGATGCGCTCAAGCGACAGATAGAATCCCAGATCGATCAACTCGTGGGGCCGCATAAGTCCTCCGTTTTAGTGAGAGCTAGCCTGGATATGGACAAGCAAACCCAAACGGTTCACACGGTTCTTCCGGGCCAGCGCACCTCCAAATCCATCGAAGAGGAAACGCTTACCGGAGGCGGATCCATATCCGGCGGAGCGCAACCCGCCGGAATAGCGTCGAACACCTCCACTAACTCCGCACCCCCTGTGTATGGTTCAGGAAACGTGAAAACCAGCGGGGGAAACTATTCTCACACCACAACCACGGAAACCGATAGCGTAAGTACTTCTGATACGCAAACCGTCAAGGCCCCAGGGGATGTGCAAAATTTAAGAGTTTCCATAGCGCTCGATAGTTCGATCCCCCCAGCCACCGCCCAAGCGGTGCAGAGTATGATTCAGAATTACATCGGCGCCTCTCCCTCCACCCCAAATCGTCAGGTTGTGGTGCAATCGGTGCCATTCGACCAATCCGTATTGTTGAGTGAAAAGAAAGCGGCGAAACAACAAGCCACATCCGCAATGATTCACACGTATGTCAATTACATAGTTCCGTTATTGCTTATCATCGTGATGCTTATCCTCCTTGCAAGAGGATTGAAACGCACGGTGATTCCATCTCGGGAATTGGCTCTGGCGGGTGGTGGCGGAAGCATTGCCGGTTATGGAAGGAACAGCATGCAGACGGCAGGACTGGACATGACTGTTGGTCAAAACGATTCGAATGAGATGATTTTGGCGGATGGCGAAATGCCCAAGGTAATCGGTGTGAATTCCGGAGAGAACGTACATACGTTCGAGGTGATAGAGGAAGCGTTTGATGCAAACCTGGAGAGCATCATGCACCTCGCCAAATCAAAACCGGAGACAATAGCGCGTCTTGTCAAAAGCATGATGAGCGAGGATAAATAAGATATAGATATCTTACGATTGGGGCTTCTCGTTGAATGAATGGTAAGGAAAGGATGGCGAAGGAATATTGGCTCGAACCTTGACGATATCTAACAAACAGAAAGCCGCTATTCTTATTATGGCTCTCGGACCAGAGATCACCAGCACTATTTTCCCCTACATGGCGGAACAGGACGTTGAGCAACTAATGATCGAGGTTGCGCGCCTAGGGCAGGTGGGTTCCGCTGAGAGAAACGCAGTGATCGCCGAGTTCCGCGAAATGTGCATGGCGCAGGAGTATATCTCCGAGGGAGGAATCGACCATGCAAGGCGCTTTCTGGAATCCGCATACGGCGCGGATCGAGCGAACTCCCTGATCAACCGCGTGGTTCAAGCGCTTCAGGTGATGCCGTTTGATTTCATCAAGAAAGCCGATCCCGCTCAGTTGCTCTCCTTCCTTCAAGAGGAGCATCCGCAGACAATCGCTTTGATATTGGTACACCTCGCCCCCAATCAAGCTGCGGCTGTGATATCGGGATTGCCGCAGGAGGTGCGCGCTGAGGTGGCGCGACGCATCGCCATCATGGATCGCACCCCTCCGGATGTTATTAATCAGATAGAGAAGGTTCTCCAGCAGAAGATGTCCTCCGTTGTGACGCAGAAATTCACTGCAGTGGGTGGCGTAAAGGCGTTGGTCGAGGTGCTGAACTGGGTGGACCGAACCACGGAAAAGACGATTTTGGAGACGCTCTCGGAAAATAATCCGGAGCTTGCGGACGAAGTCAAAAAGCTAATGTTCGTATTTGAAGATATTACTCTCCTGGATGACGCCTCCATCCAGAAAGTCCTCCGAGAGGTTGAGACCAAGGAGTTGGGGCTTGCACTCAAAGGAGTTGGGGAGGATGTGCAGAATCGGATTTTCAAGAATATGTCCGAACGCGCAAGCAATATGCTCCGGGAAGAGATGGAGTTCATGGGACCTGTCCGATTGCGAAACGTGGAGGAGGCGCAACAACGGATCGTCGGCATCATCCGTCGGCTGGAGGAGGCTGGAGAGATTATCGTAGCCCGTGGAGGCGGCGAGGAATTGATCGTGTAGTTTGGGAGTAAAATCGTGTCGAAAATAATAAAAACCACCGAACAGACTCACGCGGCGATATTCGAGGATATTGAACAGATTGCGGAGGAGGAACGAAGTCGAATTTTCGGCGCCCCGTCAGAGCCCGAGGATATCCAGATACTCCGCGAGGAGACCCAAAAGGAATGCCAACGACTCATCCTAGAAGCGAAGGAACAGGCGAAAGCGATTCGCGCCCAAGCGAAAGAGGAGGGCTATAATCAAGGCAAGGAGAATGGATACCGGCAAGGTTTTGAAAACGGTATGGCTCAAATGGCGGAGGAGAAAGAGCGTTATCGATCCCAACTGGAAAGCTTCGTCGCTTTGATCGAAGAAGAGAGATTGAGACTTTGGAAAGAGGCGGAACCTCAAATTGTGCAGTTCGCACTTGAGATAGCGCAAAAGATCGTCAAGGATGAGGCTCGTATCAATCACGAGGTGGCGATCTCCGTCATTAAGAACGCGATGAGACGCATCGTGGATACCAATAACATCCGCATACGTGTGAACGGCTCCGATCTCGAGGCCGTGCGCGGAGCGCGAGAGGATATCGCCCAGTTGGTGGATGGCATCCGCCATCTTGAGATCGTCGAGGATAGACGTGTGTCGCCGGGCGGATGCGTGGTGGAAACGAGCGGAGGGAATATCGATTCGCGCATTGAGACACAACTCGCGGAAGTGGAGAAACTGTTCACAACCGGATCCGCTAATTCCGCTGCTTCTTAACGTATGATGCAAGGAACTCACGATGCAAGACTTGAAGATTCCTTCCGAACCACTTCCTCCTATCAATTTGGACAGATATCGCCAAGCTCTGAGCCGATTCGACTCCGTGAAAATGAATGGAAGAGTGGTGCAGGTGATTGGCTTGGTGATAGAATCCTGCGGCCCCTCCGCGATGATAGGCGAAATATGCAATATCATAGTGGATCGCTTTAAACCTCCGGTTTTAGCGGAGGTGGTGGGTTTTCGCGAAAACAGGGCGTTGCTGATGCCGCTCGGGGTGATGGAGGGTATCAAGCCAGGCAGCGAGATCGTGGCGACTCGCTCCATGCACCATATAAACGTCGGAGAGGAGCTACTGGGCAGAGTGTTGGATGGATTGGGCAATCCCATCGATGACAAAGGCTCCCTTCAAACCACCCAAAGCTATCCGGTTAATTCCTCCCCTCCAAACTCGCTGCAGAGGAAAAGAATTACCGATCCCCTCCCGATGGGGATAAGAGCCATCGATTCCTGCCTAACCATCGGCAGAGGACAACGTGTAGGGATATTCGCCGGTTCCGGAGTGGGAAAGAGCACCACGCTTGGTATGATCGCACGCAACTCCAAGGCGGATGTGAACGTGATTGCATTAACCGGTGAGCGCGGCAGGGAGGTGCGTGATTTCATTGAGGAGTCGTTGGGCGAGGAGGGATTGGCTAGATCCGTGGTGGTGGTCGCCACATCCGATCAGCCTGCACTCGTAAGAATAAAATCGGCGTTGGTCGCCACGACTATCGCGGAGTTTTTCCGAGACCAAGGGGCGGATGTCATCCTGATGATGGATTCCGTCACTCGCCTCGCCTTGGCGCAGAGGGAGGTCGGATTGGCGATCGGAGAGCCTCCCGCAACTAGGGGATACACTCCATCGGTCTTCGCGTTGCTACCCAAATTACTTGAAAGAGCGGGCACTTCGGACAAGGGAAGCATTACCGGGCTTTATACGGTTTTGGTGGAAGGGGATGACATGAACGAGCCGGTTGCGGACGCGGTTCGAGGGATATTGGACGGACACATCGTCCTATCTCGCGCCTTGGCTCACCAGAACCACTATCCCGCCATCGACGTCCTGCAGAGCGTCTCTCGTGTTATGCCCTCCATCACCTCCCCGGTGCATCGGACCGCAGCGGGAGAGTTGCGATCCTTACTATCGGCATATCGCGATGCGGAGGATCTGATTAACATTGGCGCGTATGTGGAGGGTTCGAACCCGCTCATCGACCGCGCGAAACGGCATATCGACAAAATACGAGGCTTCCTGCGGCAGGATTCCTCGGAATCAGCGGACTATCAGAATTCATTGCAAAAGTTACAGGAGATTTTCATAACTTAGTATTCACTCAGGGTTTGAGAGAATGAAACTCAATCCAAGACAACCGGTATAAACATGGATTATGCGTAAATTTGAATTCCGATTTGAAACGGTTTTGAAACACCGAACCATAATAGAGGAGATGAAAGCCCTCGCTTTAGGAAGAGTTGAGCATGAGCTTTCTGAATGCGATGACCGAATCGCCCTTCTCCAAGCCAAAGTGAAAGAGACATACTCGCATTCGCCAATGTCATTTGCTGGAGACCCCTTGATAAGGGAAAGATACTTGGAGGCGTTGCGAGAAAAGATACGACATGAAAATATCATACGTAATGAAATCATGACGCGTTTGAATCAAGCCAGAACCGAATTAGTTAAGGCGAGACAGGATCGTGAATCCATCGATAGGATAAAACAGAACGACCTTCTCATATACAAGCACGAAGCTCTCAAGAGCGAACAGGATACGCTCGACGACATAGCATCAATCCGTGCAAGAAGGAGAGATATGAAATGAGCATCGAATCCGTTCAAGCGCGCATAGCGGAGATAGAGGCGCGCATTCGAGCTTTGACGCCGGAAGCTCCCGCACCTCAACCCGTATTGCAAGACAAGAGTTATGTGGAGGGAGCGAATATTCCCACTCTTCCACCCGACAAGCCATTCAATGTGGCGTTGGCGGAGGCGACCGGAGGCGTGAACATAAAACCGGACAACCCACCGTTTTCCCCCGAGATCGAATCCCTGATTTCCAAATACAGCGCCCAATATGGATTGAATCCAAACTTGGTTAGAGCGGTGATTCGGGTTGAATCGGACGGGAACACAAAATGCGTCTCCTCCAAAGGGGCGATGGGTTTAATGCAATTGATGCCGGAGGAATTGAACGAATACGGAGTGAGTAACCCTTTTAATCCCGATGAGAATATCGCTGCGGGGGTAAAGCAACTTTCCGATAAATTGAAACTATTCAATGGAGACTTGCCTCTCGCACTCGCCGCGTACAATGCCGGTTCCGGAGCCGTGGAAAAATATCACGGTGTTCCACCCTATCCGGAAACGCAACGATATGTTCAAAAGATTCTACAAATGATCTCCAATCCATAAGGAGTCGCGAATACATTGAAGTATGTTTTAGCGGTTTTGATACCGTTACTGATTATAGGAGGGGTGGTCTTCGGATTGATGTATTCGAAGGTGGTCCCGTTCGCGTCCGTGAAAACAACCAAGGCGTCGAAACAAGCGTCAACACCGGCATCCACCGCAAGCTCTCCCACATACACCGCCTCCAGCGCCAATTCCAAGCCGACCTCCAGCGCATCAAGCTATCCCGCTTCCATGAACACCTCGCCAAGCTACCCCTCTTCGACAGCGGCAACCGTGGTTTCCACCCCGGACCCGAACGCGGAAGAGAATGCGGCGCATCTGGCATCGGTTTACGAGCAGATGCAACCCCAGGACGCAGTGAAAATCCTCGCCAAACTGCCGGATCCGATTGTTGTAAAATTGCTTGGCAAAATGGATAGCATGCAGGTCAGCAAAATATTGCCCCTCCTACCGGTGGATCGTTCCGTGCGGATCACCAAGGAATTGATGAAATGAATGGCAAACACATCGCTTTGGTTATCATCGTATTGGCAGTATGCGCAGGGTGCTGGCGCTTGTGGTTAAAAAACAGTGCGCATATGGATGATCCGTTCGAGTCATGGAGCCCCACGCAAGAGGATATATTAAAAGCCGTGGGCGGAGGCGGCCCTGGCAACTGGCGAGATGAACGGCATCTCAAGTTCTCGGCAATGTTTCAGAAACGTTTTCGATCCAGAAGATACCCTGTTCGTATTTTCTTCACCAGCCCGAATAAGGCCATTCTCTTCTGCGGCGCAATGATCCCTGTCGGTCAGATAGCGCATATCTCGCTACAAGCGTTTAACGAGGCGAAAGGCGTATTCAATAAAAATTACGATGTGGAAGTGTTTGAAACCTATATCATGCTGCGCCCGCGCAAACTGGCGGACGTCCGGATGGACGGGAAATATGGCGTGCCGATATGCAAGTTCGTTTGGGCTGAACCGAACGAACGACCTCAGTATCTAATTCACTACCCTACAAATCCAACCTCTAACGATGCTTCTCAGCCATAAGATGCGCTACGCGGCTTCGCGAATTTCGGGCGGGGTGTCCCAGCCGATAAGGCACATCGTGGTGGCGGCGGTGTGATGTTTTCCATGGGCGATGAAGATGACCACTTCACCGTAAATTTGAATTTCGGCGTGTTCGTAGTAGGTGCCGGCGCTATGTCCGGGTTCGGTGACGCTAAGTGTTCCCTTGCCTTCGATGATAATCATTTCCGTCCTCCTATTGATGCTCGCGAATTCACTGCCATTGTTCCCATTATAACAAATCTTTGAAGGAGTCACAACTTTTATTTTTTGTGTGACTTGCAAAAAATCATTCCGCCCAATGGGCATTCCGGTTATTTCACAACGTATATGATTGTATGAGGTAATAAAGCGAAACAAATATGGTTGTGAGGGAGGCATTTGCAAAATTCCGCGTAACGAAATCACAATGCGCGGTCTTCATCTTAAAACAGGCGGGCAAAATCAATTTGCAATTTCCCGATCGGGCTGATGAAACACGGATTTGATAGTTCCTTGTTTAGTGAAGGTTTTCCGCAAGGTCTGATGGGAGGTGGTCCTAATGAACCGAAGACTTGCATGCGTGGGAACGATGATCCTTTTATTAGGAGCGATGAGTGTCATGGCATACGGAGAGTCGGAGAAACCGGCGGATACGAATAAGCCCCTCTTCTCCTGTTCCGGATTGAGAAGTTCCATCAAGCAAAAAGAGACCGTTATTATCCATGACGCCAAGGCTTTCAGCGATTTGTGGCAGAGATACAACGGCGACAAGGATGTTTCCGTACCGAAAGTGGATTTCTCCAAGTACGACGTGGTGGCGGTGTTTGCTGGCATGAAACCCACCGGCGGATACGCGGTGGAGATTGAGGATTTGCAAAAGAAGAACGGAAAGAATTTCATCCCCGTCAAACTGATCTCTCCATCCAAAGGAATGATAGTGGTGCAGATGATCACCTATCCCTTTGCCATGAAGGCGGTGCCTAAGCTCCCTGCGAACACGCAGATCGATTTCAATGAGAAATAAAATTAGGCGTCGGCAGGGGATCTCCTCCGACGCCATTTTCGTTTGCAGTTACGTGTCTATTCGGTGTAATCTTCGATCTCTTCGACTGTATCCTCTTCCAACTCATCATCCTCCAAAGCGATTTCAGCGGCTGCGCCAATGTGGTTCAGCTCTTCGAGATCATGCAAGTTGCGATGAATATCCACATCCGCCATGCCGGGAATGCGAGGATGCTTCTGACGGCACTCCTCGCACTGGAACTTCACCTTCGCTCCGGCAAGCCATGCCGGAATGGTGGATATCGGCTTTTTGCATTCGCAACAGTTTACTTCCTTTAAATGTTGCTCATCGACTCTCATTCATTGTCCTTTCCGTTTCAGACAAAATGTCTCATATCTATTTATCGGAGGTCTTCTTCTGGGAGGGTTGCTGTGTGACGGGCTTTTCATCATAGGATTTTAGCGTAAGAAAGCCATTCGCCAGCATGATTATCGCCCCCGCAAGATACTCCAAACTGGCGTAATGATTGATCGGTTGTCCTGGCTCCGATATAAGAACGCTATTCGTGGCGAACCCCGCAATGCTTAACACGAATAGAATTACGCCAATCACGATAAAACTATTGAAATATTTTAGCAATTCAAACCCCTTTTCGGATCACATCAAAGCGTATCAGTTCCTATCCATGCATATTTCCATGGGCTTTTCGCAATCCTTTATCGCAAGCGTGTAGTATATCCGCAAACAATGCAAATGTCAAACATCCCGAGATTTTTTTGCATCTACCCCTTCACCCCTATCCGAATCCTATAGCTGAAATACCATGGGGATGGCGTATCCCCCATAATGCGCCTGCATTTTATACGCATTTCCTCCAAACCCAATTTCTCTTCGGACAAACCGGTTTTTAAAAGCGTTTCCACGCTCCCCTGACTCAGCAACAAACCCACCAACCGTTCCGCATCGCCCATTTCCATATGATGCATGCATATCTCTCTTACATACTGAAAATATCCCGATTCATTGATATTTGCAAGATGCTTGTTCTTGCTCCACCGTTTGATCGGCTCGGTTGTTCCAAGCTCCCTTTCGAGGGCGTTAATTTTCGCGGCGGTCTCCCTATAGATCATCTCCGCCATGGGAGTAATGACCGGGGGCCAGTCACAATCCACTGTGGCGAAGAGCCCGCCAGGGCGCAATATTCGGTTCACCTCCGCAAGTGTTGTGACAGGGTCCATCCAATGAAACGATTGGGAGCAGGCGACGATATCCGCGGAGCCATCCGCAAGGGTGGTGTCGGCGGAGTGACCTTCGATGTAGCGGACAATGGTCCCCTGATCCTCGGAAGGCGAGGCTGCCTGAGCGACTTCGCGCATGTCGGGGTTTGGCTCGACCCCGAGAACCTCGCGGGATTTACCGATCCATATTCGCGTGAAAAGCCCCGTTCCACTGCCAAGGTCCACCACCCTGTCCGCGACGCTCGAACCAAGGTATTGCAATAAAATCCTCGTCAAATCCGCCGGGGGTTGAGGTCGAAAGCGATCGTATAGATCGGCGTAACCGCTGAAACGCTCCACGTTGGCAACGTTGAATGCACTATTCATTTCTCTTTAAAATCCTCGTTATTCATGTAATTGCGATATTCTCTATGCGGGAGCTTGGTTACACGGGAGATGAATGAAGACGGTATCATCTTCCAATCCTTGAAACGCCTCCGTTTCAACTATTTTGGAGTTGCCAACACCATGGGAAAGCCACAACCATATATCTCCTGCCCCACTTCTCCCGAAAGTGTCCAACCGTCGTTCACATCCTCCACGGGTATGTAAAGAGAGAGGTCGTTCGGATGGTTTCGACCGTTTATCGGTGTGACGGACCCCTTCGCCATGAACGGAGGCAGTGTGAACCGTAAAACCGTCGGGGCGTATCTTAAAAACTCTGAAACCATCTCCCGAGCGTCGGAGGGTATGTGGACGGATGCAACTCGTTCATACTCCTCCAACGCCATCATGCTCTGATACTCTTCGAACGCCGCGACGTAGGCGCCGGGCATGGCGCTCACCGCGAAAAAGTAGCTGTCTTTTTTGTGATATCCGTAACTTGCATCCCATAACCAGCAATGACGAATGAAATTCGCCACCGGTATGAGACTCAGTTTGAGGTAAGAATCATCTCCGGTTATCTTCCACATCCTTGCGCAAGCCGCTGCGGACAACGCCGTGAGATGCATTTCGTAGGAATAGTTTAAACCGTATGGCTCGATATGCTTCAAGGCTGCCTTAGCCTCGTTAAGGTAACTTCCCTCCTTGAATAGCTGATCCGCCTGCAGCATGAGATAGGCGTACGCGCCGGTGCAATCCGGCTCGGAATATTCGTGCGAACCCATCGTCTGCGGGTTGTAGAATACGGGAAATTGATAGTCGCAGACGTGGGCGTAGGTAATGAGATACGGTAAAGATTCCCGAACCAATACCTTCGCCTGACTGTTGCCGAGAATCGCCGCGCGTGATAGTTGTATCAAGGGAAATATCAGATACCAGCTATCCGCCTTGGTCGGTTGGTCACTCTTGTTCCAATCACTTAGCCAGTGGAGTGATGGAAGATAAAAAGCCCCCAAGCCATTGGCGACCTTCCCCACCCAAGGCTCTTGGATTCCTTTGTTCCGTTCGTACATGAATGTGGCGACAAAGGGATCCAACTGTGTCATTAACTCCTCGGCTCCGGAATCCCAAGGCTCATTCACATAGTTCCGAAAATAGCTTTTTTCCGTATTGGCGACGCATACTGGGAGAGTGAGATCATGCAAAGTCTTTTGCGCCACATCGTTCCAATCCGTTTGAACCGTCGGAGGATGGGGAAGTTCATGGTAAATCGCAGTGATCATACTCAGGTACTTCACCGATAACTCAAGAGGCTGCACGCTCTCACCGGGTTGCAGAATCAGATAACTATCCGCAAGCAACAGGTGCGTTCCTGCGGGAAAAATCATCTGCGAATTCACTGGAATCCGATATCCGAAACCGCTCATCTCCGCTTTTACCGCCGCATCGGGGGAGACATGCGCGGCTTCGAAATAGGGGTCCAACGCCGAGTAGTTCTCCACATACAGCGCTGTCCCCCCTATAAACGGGTTGGCGGGGAGAAAAGCCTCCCCGGTTTCATAACCCACCTGTCCGAACTGATGCGCTGCCAGGAGATACGCTTGGGCGTTTGCCTCACCGTTAACCGACCATTTCGCCATGTAATGGCATTCGGGATCCTCCGAAGGCAAAGCATGAGGTTGTTTCCAGTCGGCGCTCACTGTCCAGTGGAGGATTGGCGTTCTCCCCGGCATCACGGTCATCCGCGTTTCAAAATCCACCCAATCCTTGGAGGAGTGCACAATGATCGTATTGGCGTTACTCTCCTTTTTCAGAGAATAAGATTGCATTGAAGACTCATATGGCAAAGGAATCGATATCCCGCCAACCGTTTGAGCGTTCCCGATAATGAATTGGGATGTCGAAGCGGAGAACCCACATCGCCAATCCCCGTCGCGTAACACCTCATTCTCCTTGATCTTTGCCGTCCCTCCGTAATTCGCGGACGAGGCAAGGAAGATGCGACCAAATGTCACCGTGGCGCCG
Source organism: bacterium (assembly GCA_021811565.1). Taxonomy (GTDB): domain Bacteria; phylum Armatimonadota; class Chthonomonadetes; order Chthonomonadales; family CAJBBX01; genus DTKV01. The sequence goes on from JAJZOL010000231.1 coordinate 18,689, forward strand.
GGTTGCCCGACGACGAAGAGGCGCAGTTCGATGTTTTGACTGCCTTTCCATCCGCCCATCTCCCGGAGGTTCGTCAAATACAATCCGGTTTTATCGCCTCCGGGCGGATTGCCTTCGATGTCATGGGGGTTTTGAGGGTCGTAGGGGCGATTGTCCATCTTCAAAGCCCAGGACGCACCTTGTCCAAGGGATTTGACCTCGATTGCGAGGAACGGAGTTTTGTCGACATTCACGGGAACGATGCGAGTCACCGCCGCCCATGTGCGCCCATCAGGCAGAGTCAAACGAAACCCCTCCCCTTGAACGGCGCTCATCGTTGGCCGTCCGCCCCAATCGGGAAGACGCCACATCATCGTGTTTCCCAGATTTTGTGCGCAAACCAAAGCGGGGATTTCGATGAGGAGACATGCGAAAACGACGATAGCCGCCAGAGAATATGCGCCGCTATTCATTATCCGATTTCGTGACATTTGAAGGTATCCTCCAGTATAGGAATGAGAACGTTATCGCAATCCTCTTTCAATTCGTTTTCGATGGGATTAGGCAATAAGGTGATCGCTATAATAGGATAGCACCTATTTTGGAACGCATGGAGAACCCATTTTTATTTTTTCCAAGCAACCTGTAATGGCCTCATCCAACATGGTCATGCTCTCGAATGCGAGTTGTGCGACTAATACAATTACCCGTGGTGTTGAGGATATATTTGGAATGGATTTCGTCATCTCGGTTTGTTGGATCGTGTTTGTCTTGTATTGGGGCGTCAGCGCCATCGGAACAAAGAAAACGGCGGAGCGCCTAGGCATTGCGGCGTTGATCAAAAACAGACTTCCGGTGATCCTAGGAGTGATTTTGCTCTTTGCACCCACTCCCAAAACATACCTTCGTTTTCTTGGCGTGCGCATTGTACCGCATGACGCCGCTCTTATGATCATGGCGGATTTTTTCTGTTTGTCAGGATTGGCGGGAGCCATTTGGGCACGACGCACCATCGGCGGGAACTGGAGCGGCGATGTGGTAATCAAGGAGAACCATACCTTGGTGGAGTACGGCCCGTATCGCTGGGTTCGTCATCCTATTTACACTGGTATGCTGCTGATGATGCTCGGAACAGCAATGGCTACGGGACATATTGGGGACATTTTGGGTTGGGTCTTAATACTTTGCGGCCTGCTCGTAAAATTGAAGCAGGAAGAATCTCTCATGCTATCGCATTTCCCGGACGCCTATGCGGATTACATGTCCCGTGTAAAGAGACTCATACCCTACGTGTATTGATTTTTCCCCTCTACGGATTTGAATGGAAGAAGAAGCTATCCCCCCCCACCACTTCGATGAAAGAGTGCGGAGTTTGAATCCTTTCGGATTGATGACTTGTCACCCATCCACCTGACACTAAAAAAAAAATGGAGGATGCCTGGTCGGTCATCCTCCAAAGGGGGGCGTGTTCTCCATTGAATGCGGGAATTCTCTCCGCTATGAGGGCTATCGCGACCCTGGGCTTTTGTCCGCTCGAACGATGCCACCTATCCGTTGGGAATCTCTCCATCGGAATATGTTATTGTTGAGCCATAACCCTAATCAGTTGCAGTTGGGGTGCGGCGCATTTTGATCGGTCGCCCAATAACAGATATTATCTATCAGTTGGGCATAGGGTATGGCCTTCGCATGACCGTCCGTAAAGACGCAGTTCACCATTCCCATGTGCCTTGACGCACCATCCTGGAGCGCCTGGGCGGGGGGAGTGTCCACCCACTGTCCGTTTTGCACATTCCAACTCCATTTCGAATTGCCGATGTTCTTCCAGTAATTCTGATAGAAAGGCGACTGGTAATTCGCATAGCTGAGATCCGCACCGTTCGCCGCCTCGTTGATAAGATGTCCGGTGACGTTGGCGACATCCGGCCCCGCGCCATAGTAGGTTGCGTCGCAAATGAGCACGATGGTTCGAGGCACCGCCGCTTCGTTCACCACCGATACAGCGCTGGAGTTGTCGGCGTATCGATTTGCGGGGCTGAGCCAGAGATCGTTGTGACCGTAGCTGTTTTGTCCGCCGTATCCCACGCCACCGCATCCCACGCTCGTATTGTTGGCTGATCCGCCGCATGGAACCCCGTCGGTGTTCGTGCCAACCCAGGCGTTTGGATTATCAGGACACTTAAAGATATCCAAACTCTTCACGTAGGGCTGTAGGATGCTAATCCAGAAGGTTTTCACTGCAGCGGCGCCATTGATGGGGCTGTTCGCTCCCCCGGTGATTGGGATCATAGGATTGGTTCCCGGTCCCGAGTTCCAGCGATGGGGGTAAAATGTGCCATCGTAGTCCTGAAGATACATCATCGTGGCCAAGCCCATTTGCTTCATATTGGACAGGCAGACCGCCTGCTCCGCCTTCGATCGCGCCTGTGCGAAAACAGGGAAAAGAATCGCCGCCAATATCGCTATAATCGCGATAACCACGAGTAGCTCAATCAGCGTGAAACCGTTTCGATATTGTCTTTTCGTAAACACTTCCATCTCCTTTCCGAATCTGTCGAGTGTGAAAGGAAGCCCTCAAGAACCGCCATATCGCCTTTGACACTGCGCCTTTGCGGAATGCGTTCCCGGGTTTCATGATCGTGTTTATTATAAGAGGTCAAGGTTAAAAGGGGTTTAAGGGAAGATTAATCTTTTGTAAATTTTACGGAGGAGGGCGAACGGGGATGGAGCCTATTTAAACACCAAGAGCAATAAAAGAAACTCCTCCGAACCCATCACGCCCTCGCGCGTCCTTTTTTCCATCCAGTCAACGATAGCCTGAACGCTTTTTGATTCCTTTTGATCGCTCGCATATCTTAACAGTATCTGCGCTGAATCCACAAACCGGCCGTCCTGATAGTGTTCGGCAGCCAACTGGAGGGATCGGTATCTTCGCTTGGCGCTAAAGGATTCCCTGCTTGTCGCTCGGTCTTTTCTGAGCATCTCCTGGAAAATCCTCGATACCGCTTGATCCCGTTCGTAACTTTCCATTGCTAGGATTGGATAGAGTCGATCCTCCACACCGACTAGGTTCCCGATCGCGTTAATGATCTGCTTTCGCGCTACGGGAGAGTGAACGACTTCCAGCGACGCCAAAAGGTTCGGGATGGCTTCCGAGGCGCCGCACATCGCCAGCGATACGGCAATGCGAGAGATCATGGCGGAATCGTTTTGCTGATCCAAGAGTTTCATCAATGCGGAAGCGGATCTCTTGGAGCCGATATCCCCCAATGCTCGCACAATGGCGCGTTGCAAGGAGGCGTTACCGTTTTCCAAATACTGTTCAAGCTCTCTCGCAACCCTTTCCGACCCGGAATTCCCCAACGCTCGAATGCACGCCTCCGCCAAACCCGGCTTGTTTTTTGTGGTTTCGGAATTCAAAGCCTTAAGGAGCAACTCCTGAGACTCAACGCATCTTATTTTCCCAATGGCTTTGGCGGCGGCGAGGCTATCAATTGTTTCACCCGATTCAAGAACCTCGCCCAAGGCATTCACCGCTTGGGAATCCCCGATGGAACCCAACGCCAGTGCACACTCCTCCACGATGCCTGACGCAGGATCGGCGAGTTTCGAAAGCAAGGCGGGCGTCGCTCGAACATCCCTGATCTCCCCCAATGCAATCGCCGCCTCTTCACGCACATGAAGGCTGGGGTCGTCCAAGGCTGCTATGAGTTCATCCACAGCCAATGTGGTGCGACTGCTTTTTAATGATTGCGCCGCCTCCAGTTTCTCCCCTTCGTTAGACGATTTTTGCAAACGTCTAATTTGCTTCCAGGAGCCAACCGGGGCACTGCCGAGCTGTGCCAAAACCTCCTTGGCGCTTGCCGAGCCCCTCTCCACCACCGGTTTCAAAGAGGCGAGTGCCACAAAGCGGAAGATGGTGTTAATGAAAAATACGATCTGGTAATTCCCGACAAGGATATCCTCGACGACAAAATGAACCGGCTTAAAGGCTGTCATCAATATTCCGCTTAGGATGGGGGCGACACCCCCTGCTAATCCCACAACAGCGGACCATGCCCCGACGTAAACGGATTTATTCTTCATCGGAGTGGATGCTATCAGGAGATTGAACTGCCCTAATCCGACACCCGCCCAGAAAACACCTGATGCGGTATTAATGAACGTAACAATCAAATACGCCATCAAAAGATGTTTTCGCGTGGTGAAATCCCATATGAGAGGCAACAGAGCCACGCCGGCGGTTGAGATGGCAATGATAGGTTTGTTCCCGAACTTATCCCCGATGTAACCCCACAAGGGCAAGGATAGCATGGATAAAAGGCTAGTGTATACCGTAAATATCTGGATGACGGTGTAACTGAATTTTAGCTTTTCCAACTGGTACACGAGAAAAAATGGCGCGGCGAAGAACTGGGAGAAGGCGAACAGGCCGCCAAACAACACATATGCTCGAAACTCACGATCCAGAAATGGCATGCGATAGAAGGAGAGCGCCCCTTTCAAGCCTGCTTTGTGGTTCACATCGCTTCGAACCATGGGAGGCTCCGCCTGATGCATCAACGCCGCAAAACTCAACAAAGCGCAGACTACTGCCGTGGCGAACAGACAGGCGAAACCGATTCTCTCCGGAAAACGGTGATACTTTGTGGACTGATCCAGAAACCAGCCCGCAGGCATGGAGATGATGAGAGTCGTCAGTCCGCCCAACATATTCCGCTTACCAAAATAACGCCCTCTCATATCCTGAGGAACTAGATCGGATATCCATGAGGACCAAGCCGGTTGTGTGATGCTAAGAAGCACATTGGATAGCAAGAAGAGTATGGCGAAAACAAGGAACCTAAAATGAGGAGGGACTATGAAAGGGATTAAAAGGATGGGCAGAAAAAGGATCCGACCTATCAACGAATAGGTACCGCAGAATCTTTTTCTATTTCCGCTCAACTCAACGAAATAGGAGGAGACGATTTGAAACAGTCCCGCCAGCATGGGGACTGAGAAGATGATCCCCATCCAGAAGTCGTTCGCCTTGAGATAAAGAGCGAAACCAGTTAGAAATGCTCCACCTGTAAGAATGGCGAACGCAGTGGCGTAAACGGCGTCCCAGTTGGAGTATTTCAGGGCGCGCATGATCTCAAGGCGGTTTAACTGGGGTTTTTCAGCGTTCATTCGGGTGTTTGTCGCCTTCGTTCTCAAAGTGAAGCATTATTGATACTTTGGAGCCGCCTTGGAAATGACTTCCTACAGCGCTCCATCCATCGTTTTCAAACTCAAAATGAACACCGTTTGCGGAGTTGCGCATAAAACGGCGCCCATATTATTATGGGCGCCGTTTACTCGATTTAACACAAGAATGTGTTAAGCTTCCAAAACCTAATAAAGGCTTAGCTCTTCATCGGGCACATCGCACCGGATTTCTTGCTCATTCCGGACATGTTTTTCATATTCTTCATGCCTTTCATGCCCTTCATTTTCATCATCATCATATGCTGTTTCTTCAGAGCCACGGCAATCTTTTGATACTTTTGCTTTAAAGACAGCTTATTGAACATCGGGGGACAGCTTTTGCAGCAAAAAAGCACTTTATACTTGCCAACCACTTCGCTGCCTGCGCCCTTTCCCTTCACCCATTGATCGGTGATAGGGCAAACACGCACCAGAACAAGCTTATGAATCGCTTTGGATTTGGGATGAGCCTTTGTTTTGGCATGAGCCACTCCATAAGACGCTCCACCTATTAAAAGAACCGCCACGACCCACGACAAAGCCTTTTTAACCATGTTAACCTCCATAAAAAATGTATCATCCGTCATAAGGTGAACGAATACATTTTAGATACGCAACGAACACTTTAATAAGTTTCATCCTCGGTATATTTATTTATTCTTAAAAAGTATTGTCATTCATCATTTTCTGGCATTTCATCCAGCGTGATCGAAAAGATAAAAGCATATTTTTCTGATCTTGCTAACACCTCAGTAAGCCACTGGACGATCCGCCGTTCGATCCGCCGCCGGAAGGCTGTAATCCGTCTCCTCGAATTTGACCACTTTTCGGGACGCCGCAACTTGGAGCAGGTGCACATAGGAGCATCGGGACCAGATCGCCTCCCCACGGTTCCAGTAGATGAGAAGCGCCTGTTTCCCATCCGTGGTGGGGGTCCATCCGTCCACCCCGCCACCCGTAAAAAGCACTACCCGAGTGTAGGGCTTGATAGGCACATCATCCGTAAAGATATAAGTTTCCTGAGCCGACTTGCCGGCATTCCCCGAGAGCCATGCATCCCCTGTTAAAGCCCAGCCTTTGAGAGATACGGTCGATATGCCGAGATTTTGCAACACAACGTATTCCTTGCCCGGAGTGTCTCCCGGATGCAGTTCCACAATTTTCAACATCGCCCCGCTCCTTTCGTGATGAATGATAATACGATCGTTCCGAAGATGTGATATTACGAACAACCCAGCACGGCGCCGCAGTTCAAACATTTGTAACAGGCGCCGTTACGCACCATGAGCGCCCCGCACTCCGAGCAGGCTGGAGCGTCGGATTGAAGCTGGAATATTTCCGCCTCCTTGGCGCTGAACCCGCTTGATGTGAGCTTCGTCTCCCGCGTTTCCATGGCGACGGAACCGTTTCCATTAAGCGATTTCTCCTCCTTGGGAGGCTGGGAATCGCCCGGAAGAAATTTAACGCCCAGCCATCGGAAAATGTAATCCGGTATGGACTTGGCGAAACGAATCTCAGGGTTGGGCGTCATACCGGAAGGTTCGAATCGCATATGAGCGAACTTATTGCACAAAGTCTCCAAAGGCACGCCGTATTGCAGGGCGAGGGAGGTCATCGTGGCGATGGTGTCCATCAACCCCGAGATCGTGGAGCCCTCCTTGCTCATAGTGAGAAATATCTCGCCGGGGGTTCCATCATCATACATTCCCACTGTGATATATCCCTCGTGCCCGGCGATACTGAACTTATGCGTAATCGCCTTCCTCTCATCCGGTAATTTCCGGCGAATCGGCATGAACTCTGGCGTTTCCCCCTTCGCAGTTGAAGCGTCCTTTTCACCCTCTGCCTTTTTAGTTTTCAAAGGTTGGGTGCGTTTGGAGCCGTCGCGATAAACGGCGATCGCCTTCAGACCAAGTTTCCAACCCTCCACGTACACTTGGGTGATATCCTCTCGGGAAGCGTCATTGGGCAGGTTCACGGTTTTACTGATAGCTCCGCTAATAAAGGGTTGAACGGCGGCCATCATTTTAACGTGCCCCATGTAATGAATGGAGCGGGAACCGTTGGCGGGAACGAAGGCGCAATCGAAAACCGAGAGTTGCTCGTTAAGCAGATGGGGCGCCCCTTCGATGGTGTCATTCGCGTCGATATATTCCAGGATATCGTTGATCTCCTGTGGAGAGTACCCCAGGTTTTCCAAAGCCTCGGGGACGGTATTATTCACCAGCTTCATCAAACCGCCGCCCACAAGCGTTTTGTATTTCACAATGGCTATGTCAGGCTCCACTCCGGTTGTGTCGCAATCCATCATAAATCCAATGGTTCCCGTGGGGGCGAGCACAGTTGTTTGGGAATTGCGATACCCGTATTTCTCCCCCAGTTCAATCGCCTCATCCCAGCTCTTTCGTGCCGCGTCCATAAGAGGAGAGGGCGTATATTTCTCATCGATATGCTCTATGGCGGCGCGATGCATATGCATCACTTCCAGCATGGATTCCCTGTTCTCCGGGAATCGCGGAAACGCCCAACCATGGTCCCGCGCTAATATTGCGGATTGCCGATACGCCTCCCCCGTCATGATCGCTGTGATCACCGCAGCAAGGGCGCGCCCGGCGTCGCTGTCATACGCCAACCCATTCGCCATTAGAAGAGCTCCGAGATTGGCGTATCCCAAACCAAGCGGTCGGAAATCATGGCTGTTCAAGCCGATACGCTCCGTGGGATAGCTCGCGTTATCCACAATGATTTCCTGAGCGGTGATCAGAACGCGGCACGCATGCAGGAAGCTTTCAAGATCGATGGATCGATCCTCATTGCGGAATTGCATCAGGTTCAAGGAGGCGAGATTGCAACTCGTATCGTCCAGGAACATGAACTCGCTGCATGGATTGCTGGCGCGAATAGGGCCCGTAGCCTTGCAGGTATGCCATCTGTTAATGGTGGTGTCGTATTGCATCCCCGGATCGCCGCATATCCATGCGCTGTTGGAAATCCACTCCATCACATCTCTCGCCTTAAATGTCTCCGCGATGGCACCGCCTTTCACATTGCGGGTGTGCCACTCCCTTCCCGCGAGAAAAGCCTCCATGAAATCGTCCGTGACGCGCACTGAGTGATTGGCGTTCTGATAACTCACGCTATCGTAAGCGCCGCCAGGCACATTGAAGTTGCCATCATATCCGGCATCTATCAACGCCCAAGCTTTTTTCTCCTCGTCCGCCTTGCAGGTGATGAAATGACGAATGTCGGGATGGTCCACATTCAAAATCACCATTTTCGCCGCACGGCGAGTCTTGCCTCCGGATTTGATGACCCCCGCAAAGGCGTCGAACCCGCGCATGAAGGAGACGGGTCCGGAAGCGGTGCCTCCGCCTTGAAGAGTCTCCTTGGAGGAACGAAGCGAGGAAAGATTGGTTCCTGTTCCGGAGCCGAATTTGAAGAGCATGCCCTCCGTTTTCGCCAATGTGAGGATGCTCTCCATGGTGTCCTCGACGGAGTTTATGAAGCAAGCGGAGCATTGCGGATGAGGCTGATCCTCCAAACCGACGTTGAACCAAACGGGCGAATTAAACGCCGCCATCTGATGCAGCAGAAGATATGTTAACTCGTCTCGAAATGCGAGAGTGTCCTCGTCGGTTGCGAAATATCTATTCCTTCCACCCCATTCCGCTATGGTGTAAGAGACTCTTTGGATAAGCTGCCTGACGCTTTTTTCACGGTCTGGCGCGTTTAAGTGACCGCGAAAATACTTGGAGGCGACCACCTTGATCGCCTGCTGCGACCAGGATTGCGGTGCGTCGATGTCGTGTTGCTCGAACACCACCTCCCCCTTTCCCCCGGTGATGATCGCCGAACGCTTCTCCCATTCCACCGTCGCCCAGACATCCTGACCAGGCTTGGTATATCGCCGCTCCATGCGAATGCCTTTCGGGGCATCGTTGGTTTCCTTCGTGCTGAAAGCGTGCACAGCGGCATCACTTTTTCCGTTATTTTTGTCTTGATTCATCCCGCTCAACCTTCCATAGTAAACAAGAGTTAATTGCAAAAGTTCAATAGCCGCACAATTACCGCGCGTATCACGCTTGAAAGTAACCCGACTGATTGAAGTTTGCATCTATTCCATATATATAAATCTTACGGCTGCAATTGCAAAATTCGGAAATGACGATTAATACCGTTCATTTCACGCTTGGGGAATCTTCGAATATCGAATTCTGCAATCACCTGAGTGGATCAGCTTTTCATGTTGGAGTGAGGCTTTAATACAATAGGCGGCAAATCCGCATCCAATAATGTCGGAACATCGTTGAAAGTGAAGGGAGCGAATTCCACCGCTCTTTCACCTGCGTCAAAATGTCGTTCCGAAAGATTCATGCTTCCCTCTTTTTGTACATACCAAGCGAGGAAAGAGCAATCCATTCGAAATACTCTTTTAGATTCGGATTGCATCACTCACCTCTCCGTTTCCTTCTTGGATTTTCGCGTGAGCATGTTAACGATATCCCGAAATTCCGTTGCATCTTCGAACTGTTTATACACCGAGGCGAAACGAACATATGCAACCTGATCCAGCGACCTAAGTCGCTCCATCACGAGGTCGCCGATCTCTCTGGAGTGCACCTCTTTCTCAAGACGGTTATAGAGCATGCGTTCGATATCATCCGCTATCTCCTCCAGATCGCTTGAGTTGACGGGGCGACCCGTGCACGCCAAATGCAAACCTTTCAACACTTTATCCCTGCTAAACGGCTCTCTACTCGCATTGCTCTTCACAACGTAAAGCTGCGTCTCCTCAATCTGTTCGAAAGTGGTGAAACGACGGTTGCATTCCTTGCACTCGCGTCTGCGTCGTATGATCTTACCGTCGGCGGCCTCTCTTGAATCCAACACATGATCTTCTCTCGAACCGCAGTAAGGACAAAGCATAGCTTTCATCAACCTTTCAACATAAGATGTCCGCTCAATATGTTTGATGAATCTACCAATATCTTGTGGACATATAATCATATCATCCCAATATGTTGCCTGTCAAGAACCATGAGAGTTTTTTTGAAAATATTTTTCCGAGAGGGATCACCTCATCCCGTCAAGCGGGATTTACTGTTTGTTTGCTTGACAGTCATGAGAAGATTGGATACAATCAAATGAATGGATGCATTATCCAGTCATCTCCCATGCTCATTTAGACAGAGTAAGAGAAATGACGACATGGATTCACCCCGCCACGACGCAACGCCCCTCGCCAGGTTATTGACGTCCATTTCACGCCTCCATATGGTTTGAACCCTTGATCACAGGATATAAGGTGATTGCAAAAAGCGGAAATCGAGGTTGTGCGCAATCAGCGCGGCATACGCGAATAATAAACGAGATTTTTCCTTTCACCGAACATAAGGGTTTTTGCATTCTGATGGTATTGCATCATACGGAAGAAATGGCGATCACCGATCTTTTCGCTTTCGGTGATGACACCCGGGTGGTGAATTTCGCAATCACCTGTTCCTATTGGATTTATATGTTATTTTTTTGCTGAGGGAAAGTGAGTCCTATGAATGGCAATGGCTTGAGAACGGACGATTGGCTTAAAAAACGATTGGAGAGATTAATCGAGCTACACTATTCCGATGTCAATCGGGGCTATCCGATCCGCATACGATTTGGTTCGCGCGCCCGATTCCGTTTCGGATCCATCTACTCCGTCAATGAAGAGTGTCACATTCTCATCAATAAACTGTTCGCCTATCCCGAAGTCCCGGAATACGTCGTGGATTCCACTTTGGTTCATGAGTTGGCGCATTATGTGCACGGATACGGATCGGGTCTGCGAAAAATGCACGCTCAGCCGCATCGCGGGGGCGTTGTGGACGAGGAAATGCGCAAACGCGGATGCGATCATTACGAAATCGATGCGGCGGAATGGCGTAGATTGCATTGGAGAAACCTGTACGATCTCCATGCAAAAGATATCATAGACAAAAAGTCCGAACGGGAAAACCGGGATATCGCGATCTGGGAAAGATATCTGAAAACCCCTGGCTTCCATACGGAGGAGGAGTTAAGATCGCGATGGGGATACCTGAAACAGGTGTTTGATCAAACTGAAAATGACACGAAAATTGAATGGCTCCACGGTTCCTTGCATCAAAACGGTTTGTCTTATCGTTATGGCAAGGAGGGCGTGGTACGCATGCACGGCGTTCTCGCCAACAAATCCGTTCCCGACTATGTCCTTGATTACGAAATGATCTATTGGCTCGCCGAGATGTCCTGTGACGGTTGGAGAGAGATCGAGGAAACCATAAAAAGGGCGGGGCTCTGGTCGACAGCGGAGAAGGCGATCGCATGGCGCACTCATCGTTGGAAAGGGTTTCTGAGGAAAAATCACCCTCTGCGCAAGAGAGCCGCCATCCAACAATAATCCATTCGCGACTATGCGACATCAAATAGGGGGTTACAATGCGCAAGGAACCATCCGGCGGCAAGAAAGTTACGAGGAGGATAGCTGGCTCCTCGCGAAGAGAGTTCCTCGGAAAGGTGAGCATGGCAACGGGTTTGCTGCTTGCAGGACTTCCGAATGCCCATGCGCTTCTCGATTCTTCGGCGACAGCCACCGAATCCATTGGAGCCACCCTAATCCCCTTCTATACCGGCAATCTCAGCGTAACACCTTTCATGATATACTGGGGAACGGCGAAGAAGTCCGCCCTACCGGTTAAGGAAGTGGATTCCACCCTCCTCTCCACCCTGCGCAGGATCAGCGTTTTCGCGGACGTGGATTATCTGGCGTGGTGCCTTGCGGAAAAGAACAAGGGCACATGGGACTTCTCCTACTACGCCAACAACGCCAAGAGTCTGAACGAAGCTGGATTCAAATACGTCGTTTTCTGCTGGGTGCACTTCCCCCCGAAATGGGCGAAGGAGGGTGGGGATTTCACCCCTTACGCACGTTTGGAGGACGGGGTGACGACAAGGCAATTGTCGCCATGGGATCCTCGATTTAAAGAGATTTACGATAGGTTTTACGCAGCACTGAGTCACTCTCTCGGTTCGCGTATCGACTTCCTGCGCGTGGGATATCCGTCGGAGTACGGCGAGATGGGTTATCCGAACGGAATGACCACCTGGCTCGTGCCGCAGGAGCATTCCGGTCCGGGATTCTGGTGCGCCGATCCCCATGCGAAGGCCGATTTCCGGCGAGTTTTTCTCGAACGCTACGGCTCGATTGCGGCGATAAACAAAGCATGGGGAACGGAATTCGCAAACGAACAGGATATCTCCATGCCGGAGGCGGTTAACTACGCCACAGCCACTCTGGGGCGTAACCACGCGAACGTACAGGCTCGGTACCGATGGTTGGATTTCGTGAATTGGTATCAGGATCACGTGGATATATGCTTTAGCGCCATATGCGAGGTGATCCGCCGCCACTTTCCGGGCAAAAGACTCGTGGGCAGCCTTGGATACGGGAGCGAGCAGTGCCGCTACGGTAACGACACCAGCCGACATGTGAAGATGCTGAAGAGGATCAACGCCTGTGCCCAGACACCCGGGGCGATCGGTTATTTCGCCACGCGCAGGGTCTCCAGCGCCTGCCATTTCTACAAAACACCATACTACACGGAACCGCCGGGAACGGTAGACCCCATGGATGAGATAAAACGCATCTGGATGGACTCCACAAACGGCTGTCAAGTCTATTTCGACTATCCCAACAACCTAAATGGTGCCATCCCGGAGTTCAAGGAGTATAAAAAACTACTGAACGGCGATCGCTCCATCACGGATTTCGCATACCTCTTTCCAAGCTCCTCCTTCTGGCTGGAGGCTTCAACGGATTGGCCCATCATGACTTACGAACTCGGCGAACACCTGCGCTATCGTCTGGATTACGAGCTCATTGACGAGCAAATGATACAGGACGGTGCCTTGCAGGCGATGGGGATCAAAACGCTTGCTTGGGTTGAGGGAGCCTTTGCTGACGCTAAAACGCTCGATATGATCCGCAAATGGTTGGAGGACGGCGGGGTTTTGATCCGCCGAAAGAACGGCGAGATGTACGATCTGGAAGGACGCGAAGTAGACTGGCTGCACGGTCTCTCCGCAGGAGACTGTACTCAGGATTTTCAGCGGGTTTGGCGAGATTCCCTCCATTCCCTCGGAGAAGGAAAATTGCTGTTGATACAGGCGGAAGATTCCAACATGGAGCGTTTCGCGCGATGCATGCTGGAGTTCTCGGTGAACCGAACGCTTTACGGCGGCTCCGGGATGACGAACACTATGGATCTCAATCCCGATAACATTACGGATGTCTATTTAAGCCTATTCAAGGATCGCATCCTGATACTCAACGACTCCCGTACCAGCGCAGTCGATTTCCCCTTGAGATTGCGAGAAGAGGATTTCCGCAAGCGACATCTTCCCCTTCCGGAGACTCTCATCGCGACAATTCATATTCCGCCTCGTTCCATACGCACGATTCGGCTTAAAAAGGGATAAACTATTTCCGTATTTGGCGGAAGCGAGGCTTCAAATGCATGAGATGACCTCCGTTCCGCGGAAATGAAATAATTGGAGGAGGTTTGCATGTCCGAGCCCGCTCTTTGGACCGGGATGGCTGTATTGTTTGTGCTCACTAGCCTGTTGCATTTCGGCAAGGCGATCAGGAAGTCTGATAACCGTCGGTCGGCTCGCATCGCTCTCGGCGTCTCCAGCCTCTGTTGGGCTGCGTCCGCCCTTCTTTTTCGCTTCTACACTCCCATTACAGCGTATTGCTTCGCCGGCATGGGTGTTGTATGCATTATCGCGGGAGGAATCGTATCCGCAAGGAACAGGACTGGGATTTAAAGGGATGTTGCATGCCGGAGAAGGGAGTCGAACCCCCACGCGGTTGCCCGCAAGTGATTTTGAGTCACCCGTGTCTGCCATTCCACCACTCCGGCATGGATGTATATTATAGAACATGTTCGAAGGGGATGTCAAATTTCAAACGATCCGTAGAAAGGAAGTTGCCGCTCAATTTCACTTTTTTTCTGAATTAACAAAGGATGCGGAATTGGAGGAAAGACGAGATTTTTATGACTGCCATGCATTACAAATAATGGAAATTGGTATGTTGGAGTGTGTTGCATAAATATAATCAGAATCAGTGCGCATACAATATATCGGATATATAACGGCTTGATTATGCATATATTGTATCAGTGTGCGGTTCAAATACATTTGTGCAACACACTCGTATGTTGATACTCTTTTTAAGCTCCCCCTATTTTATACATCGCTTTAAAATTCGCCGAAGGCGGCATGTTATTCTGTATAGACTCTGCCTCACGGACCGCTCGGATAGCTTCATGGAGAGCGCTATATCCCTAATCGATTCCCCGTTTCTGAAATGCCGCCGATACAGGTCGCGTTGGCGAGGGGTGAGAAACTCCGCCATCCCGTCCATCATCTCCATAAGCTCCTCATCGATTAGTTCCTGTACCGGATCGGTGAGAACCGAGCTGTTCCGAAACTCCTCCCATTCCTGCGAAGTCAAATGAACCTCTAAGCCATCATGACGCCGAATTTTCTCGTCGAAATCGATGGCATGGTTTTTCGCGCATTTGAAGACGTATTGAACGCTGCACATCCCGTTCGCCCTCTTCTCTAGCATCTCGACGCTCTCGCAGAAAGCCTTGATGAGAAACTCCTGGGCGCAATCCTTGGCGTTCTCCGGCGTAATGCGATACCGAATAATCCAGAATCGAATTGCGCGCATCAGGCAGGTCTCGCATACGGCGTAGGAGCGAGCGGGGCATCGACTCCCGGAATCATATGGAGTTAATCGCGGAGACTTTATCTCGAACTCGGAGTTGGCAAGGGTCATGTTTACCTCCTACCGGAGATGAAAAAAACGCAACGAAACGCAAGGCAATTATATCAAAATTCACGGAATTGTCAAGCGTTTTTTTATTTTAAGGCTTGTCGTACAAGTAATCCAAAGTTCGGCGAGTGCGCATTGTGAATTGGGGTGTTTCCAACAATAGACGACCCGGTTCGATTTATGAAACTTCGCAATCGCCATAAGTAATCATTACGCCACCCAGCGCCCCAGAGCGAAAAGAACCATGAAAAACCCGGAGAGACATGCGAACAGAGGCAGGATCGAATCCCGCAGGCTCCCGCGCCGAGTCATCAGCGCAAGGGAGAGAAAGAGCGGAAAGATATCTAAATCGTAACGCATCATGGAAACCAGCAGTCCCGAGGAGATGATCACCAGCAGAGTCAATGCGGAATAGATCACATAACTCCCACGCATTATTCCCCAGGAATATACGACCAATACAATGGAAAGCAGGGTGAACGCAAGATCAATCATGGAGTGATCCGGTCCATGAACCACCAATGGGGAGTTGAAAAAATTGGCGAGGACAATCCAAGGCGCCGCCGGAATTCTATCCCATGAAGCTTGGGAAGTCACAAATATGAAAGGGTTATGATACTTCTCATACATATAAAGAGGCCAAATCGAAAAAATAACTCCAATCAAACCTATCCAAAGGACATCCCAGCGGATGCGGCGGATATGGAAATGGAGTTGATCCGCATATTCATAGAGATAAGGAATCATTAGGAGGATCCCATATGGTCTCGCAATCGCGGCGAGCCCTCCTAACAACCCCGCCAACATCCAGCTGCCCTTTCGAGCGCTGTAAAAAGAGATAAGCGCTATGGCGAGAAAAAGGGATTCCGGATAGACTGCGGAGAGAAAGAGAGTGGAAGGGAAAACAAGCAGGAACA
>JAJZOL010000209.1 GCA_021811565.1 bacterium
GGCGGCGATAAGTAGCTTTCCGAAATTATGGTCGCGCAATCCTTCGCCAACGCCGTCGCCGTAGAATCGGTACTGGAACAAGTCCGTCATGGTCGCTTCCGAGTCGGCAAGCGCCACCAAGCAGTTGCGTATATCACCGGGTGGGAGGATGTTCAACTGTTTCAGGAGCTTACCGGAGGATCCCCCGTCATCCGTTACGGTGACCACCGCCACAATGTTGCTTGTGTATTGTTTCAGACCGCGCAACATCGTGGAGAGCCCCGTTCCGCCGCCTATAACCACCACTCGCGCTCCCTGCGAGAGAAAACGGTTGCGATAGATCACGTCCACAAGACTGTCCTTGGTGTTTCCAAGGGTGAGAGCGGTGGTCACCGATTGCATCAAACGGGACAGAGCGAAAAGAATGATAAAAATTCCGAGCAGTATCAAGCCGGCGCCGATGTAGAGCGTGGCTCGTTGCTCGCCAAGATTCATGCTTGTGTTATTGCTAATCCAATTCCAGAATCGATTTGCGAGTGCGAGTATATCGAAGGGACGCGCATGATTGTAGAGCGCAAATCCGAGTAACTCCACGATGACCCCTGCAATCGCCAAGGAAATCCAGCGCTTCACCTTCATGCCGGGGTAGAGCCATTTGAGTGAATTGAAGGAGGTGTTCACAGCGTCGCCTCCTGATCGGAAGAGGTGCACGTGATATCGCGATGGTGAAGAGAGGTTTGGTAACCTAGGTCTTGCAACCGTTGGTGCAGGTCCTCAGCAATCACCACGGAGCGATGCTTGCCACCGGTGCACCCAATCGCGATGGTGAGATACGCCTTCTCGCTCCGTTGATAAAGGGGCAATAAATATTCAATAAATTCAAATAGCCTTTTAGAGTATTCCCGAACGTCCGAATCCTGATGGAGGAACTCCTTCACTTTTGGGGAGGAACCTGTAAGATGGGTCAATTTCGGCTCGTAGAAGGGATTTTTGAGAAAACGAACATCGAATAGAAGGTCTGCGTCGAGAGACGCCCCATATTTGAATCCGAAAGACTCAACCGTTATTCGGAGCCATTTCTCCGTTCGTATCTCCAGCACATCGGCGATTTCGCTTCGAAGTTCCGACGGGGACAGATTGGATGTGTTGAACACCTTGTCCGCAATTTCGCGTGTTGCGTATAGCAGGTTCCTTTCGTATCGGATCGCATCCAGAATGGAACCGCCTCCCTCCTCCATGACCGGATGTCTGCGGCGTGTCTCCTGAAATCTCCTCACAAGCGTTGCATCATCAGCGTCCAGGAAGAAGACTTCAGCGGATTTCCCGTCGGATCGAAGCCTTTCAATCATGGCTGGAAGGTCTCGGACATGCTCTCCGCACCGTGCATCGCAAACGGCGACCGACACATCCCCCTTCTGGTTCAAAGAGCTTTCGCAGAACCGCCCCAGCATATCCGGAGGAAGATTGTCCACTGCGAAATAACCCCTATCCGCAAGGAACTGGTATGCGGTGTTCTTGCCCGAGCCGGAGGTTCCGGTGAAAATGAGATAACGCATCTGATATCCTTCCTCTTGGGGGTTCGGAGAGTTGGCAGGTATTCGGATTAGTCGTTCTTATCCTTCAGGAGATTGTATAGGAGACTGCTCAACAACCCCATCAGGATCGGACCGAGAAACGCTCCCATGATGGTGGTGTTAAACCCGCTGACGAAATACTTGGTCATTGCGAAAAGCAACGCATTCAAAGCGAACCCCATCAATCCGAACGTCATGCAATTGAGCGGCATGGTGAAAAAAGAGAGGATTGGCTTGATGAGAGAATTAATCAAGCCGATCACGATCGTCGCTTCCAGCAGTGCGGGTATCCCGATTATCGTCACGCCGATTCCCAGATGCGCTACAATTGCCAGTGAAATGGCGCTTATCACCCAGCGCAAAATCCAATTGGTCATCTTATCATCTCCCTTATTCAGTTTACCATGAGAGGGCATTGACGGCTATCATCAAATACACACAAAATAATGTAACGTAATGAAGTTGTTCCGATATATCCATCGGGTTTTATTTCCGCGAGAAAATACGGCGTTCGATGACGAGCCGAACTACGTATATATTTTGCTTCAGCTTAGAGTGGGCGGGTATCCTTATGATGAAATAATGTGCATATGAGAGAAGGATTGATGATAAAAGTGCTTTTTGTTTGTCTTGGAAACATATGCCGCTCCCCTATGGCGGAGGCTGTATTCAGGAAAATGGTGCATGATCAAGGATTGGAGGATGAGATCCTTTGCGACTCCGCAGGAACCGGTCACTGGCACCTTGGGGAGTTGCCGCATATTGGTACGCGTCAAATACTCGAGAAAAATCACGTTCCCTGCAATCACCGATCCCGACTTCTCACCACCAAGGATTTACGGGAATTCGACCTTGTCATTCCCATGGATGCGGATAATCATTTTGACATCATGGAAATGGGAGGAGATGCGGACCAGACTTTCATGTTAATGAGTTTTGCGCCGAAAAGCGAAGCGGAGAGCGTACCCGATCCCTATTACACCGGCGATTTCGACACGGTGTATCGTTTGGTGAACGAAGGCTGCGCAGGCTTGCTGAACTATATTCGAGAGTACATGTTATAATGCAACCCCCCAAAGAGATCGGCCGCGTATTGCTCGGCAAAATAGGAGCTAGGATACTCTCCGCAAGACCATGCGGCGGCGGGATGATTAACTCCGCGGCGGTGATCACCACGGATAAGGGGGAGTTCTTCGTGAAGTGGAATTCCGATCTTCCCGTGGGGCATTTCACTCTGGAAGCCAAGGGGTTGGAGACCATCGCCTCTTTTCACGCCATTCGCACCCCTGAAGTGATCCACATACATGAATCGAGGGATTACTGCTCGTTCCTGGTGCTGGAATATCTCAACACCAGCTTCGAGGGGATGGAGAGACGATTCGCTATTCGTTTCGCCGAGGCTCTGGCGCGCTTGCATAAGGAAAGCCTTGGCAAGCAAGCTTGCTTCGGACTTGATTACGATAACTATCTTGGCGCGCAGCCCCAGATCAACACGCCCTGCGAGGACTGGGAGACGTTCTACCGAGAACGGCGTCTCCTTCCTCAGATACAGAGAGCCGCCTCCTTGAAGCGATTGCCCGCCTATCGCGAGAAATTGCTGCTGCAAGTCATTGAGAAAATGGGTAAGCTCCTTGATGGTCTGGAATGCCGTCCCTGCCTTATCCACGGCGATCTCTGGAGTGGAAACTTCATTCGAATGGAGGAGGATGTCGCACTGATCGATCCCGCAATCTATTACAGCGAGCGGGAAATGGAGTTGGCTTACGTGGAGTTATTCGGCGGATTCCCAGCCAATTTCCTCGGATATTATCACTCCGCGTATCCACTTCAGAAAGGCTACGAGGAGAGAAGACCGTTGCATCAAATCTACCCGTTGCTTATTCATTTGAACCACTTTGGCGAATCCTACGGAGGGTTAGTGGACCAAGCTTGCGCGACGCTGTTGCGACGAGTGTGAACCCTCGCTAAAAATTCTCCAGCCACGCCACCATCTCATCCGTCACTGTCATTGGAGTGGCGACTTTCATGGACTCCTTTGTGGAAACGAACGCCGCATGTAGATGCGCAACGCAATTCCTATCCTCCTCGAATCCGCCTTCTCCCGCCGATTCCCTTATTAACATCTCCACGGAGTGCGGCAACGCCGCAGGGATGTTGCGGGCGGAGTGGGTGTAGCGGATGATTTTGCGGTCGGTATCCGTGAAGATAAGGCCGTGATGGGACTCCCCGTGAGGGTTCGGGCTTCGATGAGGGATTCTGATCTCCAGTGAAATTGACCCGGTGTCCATTATGACGAGCTGTCGTACATCCCTTGCGGGAACCTGCGTGATATGGTGGATGGATACGCCTCGGGGATGATTTAGTATCAGATGCGCTATGGTCTGTCGAGTGGTTCGGGATGGAAGGCGAATTTCGGCGCTTATGGATTGAACCTCACCTAGAAAGCCGTTGCAGAAATGAATCCCTTCACTGAGGATCTCCACCAGCGGCGATATACGCTTAGGGTGTTCCGAATCCCGTCGGATGAGTGGGGAGAGCATCCAGTGGCATCTTATTTGGTTGTCGTTTCCTTCGTCCTCTTCCTCGAACTGTTCCCGCGCGAAGAGGGCTGAGGGTTCCGCCTCCATCGCCCAAATGGGACGTAGATAGGCGCCTTTTTCCGTTGCGATCGCGCTCAAATCCCGATAGTCGTTCGGATCAACGGAGAATGGGGGAGGGTAGAGGACATTTTTGCCCGCCAGGATCGCCTGACGGATGTACTCCGTGCGTTCGGGGAGAGAGAGCATCATCAGAATGGTGTCTATCTCGGCATGTTCAAGGAATGCCGAAGGGTCCTCGGTATATATAGGCGCGCGCCACGCTTTTGCCAGATATTTCGCCACTGGGAAGGCGGTGTGACAAACCCCCTGAAGAATCGTGCCGGGGGCTATGAATAGATCCTGTCCGTATTTTCTAAGGTAGTAGTCGTCGGTGAGGACGCCAATGCGGGTGAGGGGCGCCGGGCTGTCCGGATCGGTCGTATGGGATGCCGTCATCGAATCTCGCATATCATTACGCTTGGAGTTTCCCCCCCATCGTCTGTTTGAATTCGGCGAGCTACTGCGAAATTCATGATCATCGTCAGCCGTCTTAAACCCTCGGAGTTGATGCGTATGAGTTTCGCAGTAGCCTTGCCATAGTAATGATATCCCAAGTCGGAGATAAAATCATCCGAGAGGGGGATAATCGCATGCCGGCGTAACCCTTTCAATGCGTTAGCCTGCGGGGAGAACACGAAAGGCGATAGGCGCAAGGACGGGCGGCCCGCCAATCCCGTAAGCTGTTAAACCAAAGAAATAGCATGTTTTGCCGCAGCACGGGCAGTCAGCAACCACGGGGCCGGAGGGATATCTGGGCGGAGGAGCGACGTGCATCCCAAGCATGCAAAATGAGTGTTGATACAACTGATGGAGAGTCTGCATTTGTTCTTCCTTCCTGTCTTCGTCGCCATATTCTTAAGGCGGCGTCTCTACCCGGATCAGGGGGACGCATCGAAATTATCGGAGGAAAACCCAGTAATATTAAGGGGCGAAAAAAATAAATCTCCTATCCGCCGATCAGTCTGGAGACGTCCGGTATCTCTATTCTCGCCACACCGGTGTCCGGATCAGTCAACTCAAAGAACAGATATCCAGGATATTGCGAGATAAGGTTCATCGCCGCATCGTATAGGAATGGCTCGTTCTCCTCCATTCCGCTGAAATCCGTTTCGTTCGCCTCCAAAAGTTGCGTGTAGTTGAAGAATGTCAATCCTAAAAGTCGGGTGCAGGGATAGTTTGTCTTCAATTGGATGAAGTCGTTTAGATTGAGGATTCGCTCTTGAACGGCTCCAGTGAGATCGAAGGAGACGTCAAGACAATCCTCATCCGCGTCGTATTGCAGAAAAAATGACCCTTCCCTCATATCGGTATCCTGTAAGATGTGAGATGAAATGGATTGCACACATCTATCTCCCTTTATCATGCCAGAAAAAGTTGCATTTGGCAATAGGGATTCACGCAAAAAAACGACTTTCGCCGCGCCGCGAATCCGCACTTGACAAGATATCGAGATTGCCTTATAATAAAATGCTTCAGGGGGTGATTGGTGTCGACCTGTGCGATGTCATCTTCGGACGCGAGCCGAGGCGCCGCTGGCCTCGTAAAAAGCGGCAAAACAATAAAAGCGAACACTAACCAGTACGCAATGGCGGCCTAAGGGCCGCCACGTCCACCCGTCTCCCGCCGGCCGAGACGGTTTTGGGCGTCACCCATGCCGGATAACCCGAGGGATCCCGTCCGCGGAGACCAAGGGGAAAACTTAGCGGAATAGCCGACCGTCATCCCGTCCCTGGGAGGGCGCGAGGCGAAGTTAAATCGGGGACTACGCTCGTAGCGGCCGCTGGTGTATCCTCGGGGACCGGGGTTCGAGTCCCCGCACCTCCACCATTTTTATGATTGCCGGGAATATTCGAATATCACATTCCCGATGTCCTTAGGGTTTCAAATTGCAATCGAGCGTTCCCCAATCGCATTGGGGAACGCTCGATTGTTGTTGATAAGGTAATCCCGTTCAAAACTTCACACCATGCGGTGGCGCATTCCAATACTTAATGTTGGAATCCAATCCGTCGATCACGCAATGGTGCAGACCGTTGTAATAGTTCACTACGTACGCCGCATAGTTACCGTTTTGCAATCCGCTGATTAGAAGATTATCGTATGGGAACGGTCTGGAATGCAGAAACTTGAAATTCGGTAAAATCATCTTGAATCTGGTAACCCCGTCGCACCTTATCCTATAGATATCTGTCTCGGTAATTCCGTTTGTATCCTTGTTTTCTATTTTGATGTCCTCGCTCCTATTCAATTCGTATCCGCCATCAGGCGGGATCGGATTATCGTAGGTGTCTTCAAGCTTATTTTGATCCGTAATGTGACAGACCTGTGTTTTGCCATGGAGGGAATAGCTGACGAAAAACCCGTTTTTAGTCCAAATCGCCCCGGCGGGTCTGGAGCCTTCCGGGAGTTGGATTATCTGATTCTCATTCTGTTTTGAGCCGACCCTCCCCCTCATCACGTTCCAATTTAACTCAAGCATATCCTTGTGGAACGCGACCCATTCGGTTCCGTTGTCGTTAATCGCGGAGTCCCCGAAAGCGAAACCTCTCGCGATGACGACGGGTTTATCAACCCTCCCCGGAGCGAGATAAAGCAGATCAAACCCCGAGCGGGAGGTTCTGCGAGTTGCGATAATCCCGCCGTTGTCTTGAGGAAAGAAATCCGTTACTCCGTGCAGGATCAGCCGGGGATGCGTTCCCATCAGCGAAATCTGGATCAGGTCGCCGTTAAGGTTTGGGTCATTTACCGCCGGTTGTACGTATAACGCCGAGTGCGACCAGAGATATAGAGGTCCTCCATATCGAAAATACTTGTCGCTTGCGGTGTAAAGGTATTTCACGTCCTTGGCGTCAAGAATAAACCTCCATCCGGGTGTGCGGACCATCGCGTACATTTTCCCCGGTTGCTCCAATCCAAGGGCGGAGTTCTTCCAGGTGACCTCCTTAGACTGATCGCATTTGATTTCAGCGGATGGGAATTTCAAACGTGATGAGAGATCGGCGATGCATTTCCGTTCGATATCCGGAACGCTTGGGGACTGTCGGATGGACGCACACCCTGCGGTTAGGGGAGCAAACCCAGAAAGCAGGATCGCTATCAAAGTGAGAATGGCGGATTTTAAGAATGAATATCGAAACATTTATCTCCTCCTCTAAGTGATTTCAAAAAGAGTGCGCGGCTATGAACGAGTCTTTAATTCTGTCGAATGGGTCAATTTTTATTCGATAACGCCTGCCACTCATCAATTATGTTCAATCGTCTGTATATTCGGTCTTTGGACGGTTTCGCTTGAGATATGGTTACATTGAAGACGTATTGCCATATCTCTTTTTGGCTCCACGCTACATCGCGTGGGTGATATTATTTGCTGTTCCTCGCTCTATTACACGGATAACCCAAAATCGAATTTTCACGCGATCGGGTAAATGATTGTTTTAAGATATCGGGGATTGCGATAACCGCTGGCATTTGCCTTCGCCACTTGGACAAGAGAGATCATCCCCTCCATCAAGCCGCTTGCAAGATGATCCGGGAGGCAATGAAGTATCCGTGCGGCATGAGCTTTAAACGTTCTCGTCAGCCTCTTCCTGCTACACCCAATGTCGCTGCTCGAAACCCATTGAAAAAAGGAAACTCTCTTTTTTTACCAAACGAACCCAAGGATTCTTCGGAGATGAAAAAAGTCATCCCGCTTGGCTCAAAAACAGATATTATCCGATTCGTTTTCCATATACAAGTATCCGCGCGGCATGAGCTTTAAACGTTCTCGCCATCCTCTTCCTGCTACACCCAATGTCGCTGCTCGAAACCCATTAAAAAAAGGAAACTCTCTTTTTTTACCAAACGAACCCAAGGATTCTTCGGAG
>JAJZOL010000026.1 GCA_021811565.1 bacterium
ATCGTGGCGATGATGCAAATGATTCAATGGAGGGTATCCATGTTTTTGAATATGTCTCAGTGTAATCGCGGAAGGTGTCAAAACGCGATTCATCTTGTTATAGCCTTCTTAGGAGCATGCGTCTTGCTGCATGTTTTCACGGCGTATGCACGGAATTTATCCAGCCGCAACTGGGGCGATATAACTGCGCCGACATACGGCATGATCCAAAAAGGTCTCTTCCACGGCGCGGAGCTTTTCGCGGGGCCGAACCAGTTCGACGGGAACTATTTTCACGGCGTTTTGCCCGATGGCAAGATCGTTAAGCCTGCCGGGATCACCGTTCAAGTAGGCATGAATCCACTCGGAGTCGCATTGACTCCCGACGGCAAGTATCTCGTCACGAGCAATGACGATGAGAGGGGGTTTGGATATCCGCCGCACTCCTCGTCCGTGGTCATGCCGAGCCTCATTAACCCGGTCAATGAGGGGTACTATTCGCTAAGCGTTATTCGCACCTCCGATATGCATGTTATATCGCAAATAAACACCGATGGGCGATACTTTATCGGCTTGCAGATCACTGGCGGCGGTCCCTATACGATTTGGGCGTCAGGGGGAGGGGATAACGATGTCAAAATCTACGATCTTTCCACAACAGGGGAAATCATCAAGTTGCATTCCGCGATACCGATAAAGCCAATTCTTCCCGAGAACAAGGGGTACGTTTCCCATTACACCCCCGCAGCCACTTTCGGAGAGAGGGGGGCAAACGGATATCCGCCTCCCGTCCCAAGCGGATTCTCAAGGCCTTCCGTCAACGGAGATGGTTCCATCCGCAACCCCGGCGGAGCGGCTATCACCTTTCCCGCTGGCATAGCTCTCGGCGACAACGGCAAATACCTTTACGTGGCGTGTGACGGGGATAACAGTATCGCGGTCATCGATACGAAAACTAGAACGGTTGTGGCTCGAAAGCCTGCCGGTTACTTTCCTTACGGCGTGTGCGTGAGCGAGAGCGGCAAATACGTTGCGGTTTCCAACTGGGGGGTTACAGCGTACCGATTCAAGAATCCCCAATACGATACTAACGGGGATTTAAACGGATTGAAGCCAACTCCAGGCAATAAACCGGATGGCTTTTACGTGCCGATCACAAATGCCAAAGGGAAATTTCCTAAAACATCCTCGGTTTCGATTTATCGCACCCCCTCGGGCGCAGGTAAACTCATTCAACCAACTGGCGCTGTATATCTGGGGCGTCCATTGGATAGCGAAAAAATAGTCGGCGGGACTCATCCTTCGGCGATGGCTTTGGTGGGAAAACCTGGGAATGAGATATTGTATGTTTTGCGCACCAATGATGACAGCATCGCTCTCGTGAGAATGAGGGACGGGAAACGGATAGGATCGTTTAACCTCTCCCCGTTAAGTGGAAGATTCCACTCCTCCAGACCCATTTACGGGGCTTATCCCAATGCAATCGTGGAGTCACCGGATCATAAACGCGTCTACATTGCGGAAGCTGGAATAAACGCTGTGGCGGTGCTGAATACTGTGAATCCGGAACGCCCCCGATTGGTGAGTTATATCCCGGCGGGTTGGTATCCCACCGCTTTGGCGATAAGCAAAAACGGCAAGAATCTCTATATTGTGAACGCGAAGGGGATCGGGGAGGACCGTAACCACATCGAGGATAATCCCACCGCCACGGGGATGATGTCATTCTCCGATAGCAACTATATCTTTGGCACGGCGCAGAAAGTGGATTTATCTCGAATTAAGCCGTCCGGAGATACGGCGCTGAACCTTAGTTACAGAGTTCATCCGAGGACGAATCAAAAAATCGTTCCCATAGGCTCTTATCCTTCGAAAGTGATCACTCATGTATTTTTTATCATGCAGGAGAATAAGACTTTCGATTCCATGCTCGGCAACCAGAAACACTTTGGTCCCTACGCCAGCACCACCTTCAACAACCCTTTCGGGGAGCGATTCCGAAAAGGGTGGGGGGACAATGCAAATGGATCGCCTTTTGCGGATCCCCAATACACTCCGGTGGTGCTCAACACTCAGCGACTTGCTGACGCCTTTTCAACCGCCGTTAATTACTACTCCGATTCCGAGGAGAGCGATGCGGGGCATCAGTTCTGCGCATCCGGAACCGCCTCCGATTACTCGGAAAAGACGTTGCTGGTGAAGTCCGGGCGAGGGTTGTTGGTGAATAAGAACTTCGAGCCGGAGGATTATCCTGAATCGGGTTATATCTTCAATAACGCCGCCAGAAGCGGGGTTTCATTCAAAGATTACGGTGACATGATTCGAATCGAGGGGACCGATACAGGTTCCAGCACGCCGACACGCATAAATGACCCCTTAAGCGGCAATGCCGGAGCTCCAAGTCTTAACGCGGAGGGAGGCGTTGCGCAGCCTTTGGAGGATGCGGGAGATGTCACCACCCCAACGCGGGGACTGGGCCAATCCTATTTCCTCGCGCTGCCGGGTTTGGCTGTCCTTGGCGGAAGGAATCGTAATGGCGAGTTTAGATTGGATCGGAATTATCCCGGTTATAACTTCAATATTTCCGATCAAAGAAGAGCGTTGGAGTTTATACGCGATTTCCGTCGAATGGAGAAGAGCGGAACCACACCGCAGTTCCTTTACATCTATCTGCCCGACGACCATACGGGAGGGGTGAGCGCACCCAATAGATCGAATGTCTTCACAAAGTCACCGATGCAACAGGTGGCGGATGGAGACGTGGCTTTGGGCATGGTGGTGCAAGCGATTATGAAAAGCCCGCTTTACTACAATCCTAAAACAGGGAAGGGGAGTGCGATATTCATCACCTACGATGACGCTCAAGCGACCTTGGATCATATCCACCAGCATCGCACACCTCTGATTCTTGTGAGTCCTTATGCGAAGCCGGGCTATCTTGCCAAGGAGCACTACAGCACCGCATCCATAGTGAAGACGGAGGAGTTGCTACTTGGCATGCAGCCGAATAACCTCGGGGATCTTTTCTCCACCGATTTACGGGATATGTTTCAGGATAGATACAACCACATCACCGTGAGCGATATCGCTTTTACTCGGCGTATCTCCTATAAGCCATCCAAGGAAGGCGAAAAAATTTGGCGGCTTGCCTCCAAGTTGGATTGTGCGGAGCCGGATCAGGATAGCGAGAGGCTGGGGCGTTTGGCGCGCCTTTCCATAATGGCGGATCGGCTTCATTACAGGCAGAACGGCCCCAAGCGGGTAAGCTCTCGGGAGTACGTGTCGGAGCAGAAGGATTTGTATCAAATCGCACTGCAAGTGGTGAATAGCGATTAGTTAGCGTAAGAGGCGAGCCTCTGCGGTATTGGCGTAAAACCTCTAATCAGCGGGGAGGATCCCAACCAT
Source organism: bacterium (assembly GCA_021811565.1). GTDB lineage: Bacteria > Armatimonadota > Chthonomonadetes > Chthonomonadales > CAJBBX01 > DTKV01. The sequence continues at coordinate 3,385 of JAJZOL010000026.1, forward strand.
CCTCTCCGCTTCCTCCTCGGCTTGATTGATCGCCTCTTCGATTTTCAGTGCAATCTCCTGTTTTTGCTCATCCGTCATATTCGGGGGAACGAATATCGGTTCGCCTAACACCATAGCCCCTTTTGCGAAGAACTTCGGAATCAGATACTTATCCCATGATTTCAAAAGCTTGCGAGGATTGGCGGAGAATCCAAGGGGGATAACGGGGCATCCGCATCTCTCCGCCAGAAAGATCGTGCCTTCCTGAACCTTGTGAGAGGGACCGCGAGGACCGTCCGGCGCATAGGAGAGAATCCCTCCCTCCCGCACCTTTTTCGCCATTTGCAGCACCGCCTTCACTCCTCCTCTGCCCGTGGAACCGCGAATGGTGTGAAATCCGAAGAGCTTGAAGATACGATTTTGGATATCGCCGTCACGAGAGAGGGAAATCAAAGCCCAGTAACCTCTGTTTCGGAAATAGTTCGCCGGAACCATCGTTCTTCCGTGCCAGGTGATGAGGATTGCCCCTTTGCCATCTTTCTCGAATTCACGCATAATGTCTGCGTTTTTGGTCTGCAAGCGCACGGTGAGGGAAATCATCCTGGCAATGAACCAGAGTAACGCTCCGATCAGATCGCCCCGAAAGCTTTGTTGTCGCTGCTCTTTATCCTTGGACATAGCAATACGGTTATTCCACTATTTCAGCGCGAAACTGCCTTTCGTATAGTACGCTGTACAGACCGCCCTGTTTCATCAGTTCCGCATGGGTGCCGCTTTCGATGATTCTTCCCGCCTCCATCACAAGGATTCGATTGGCGTTCAGAATGGTGGAAAGTCGGTGCGCGATAATGATCGTGGTTCGGTCTTTCATCAGCTTGTCAAGAGCCTCCTGCACCAAAGCTTCCGAAGAGGCGTCCAAGGAACTGGTGGCTTCATCCAAGATGAGTAATCTGGGATTCATGAGGATCGCTCTGGCGATGGCGATCCGTTGACGCTCTCCGCCTGACAACCTCACACCGCGATCTCCGACAATCGTGTTGAATTTTTCAGGCAATCCGTCGATAAAATAGGCGTTTGCCGCATACGCCGCATTCATCACTTCTTCGTCCGTCGCGTCTCGTTTGCCATAAGCGATATTATCTCGCAGGGTTCCTGCGAATAGCCATGTCTCCTGCGGTACGATTCCAATTTGCCGACGCAGGGATTCAAGCTTAACATCCCGCACATCCACACCGTCTATAAGCACTTGCCCTTTTTGAATATCGTAAAATCTGGGAATGAGATCGGCTATGGTGCTTTTTCCTGCACCACTTAACCCCACGATTGCAACGATTTCACCGGGTTTCACTTCGAAATTAATATGGTGGAGCACCAGTGGACCATCGCCATAGGAGAAACTAACGTCCCTGAACTCCACATGTCCTTTGATACAGGGCATGATGACGGCGTTTTCTTTTTCCTCCACATCACTCTTTTGATCTAAAATCTCGTGAAAGATTCGCGCAGCCGCTGCGAGAGATTGGTGCCGGGTCACATTGATATTTCCCACGTCGCTCACGGACCGGGCTATGTTTTGCAAAAGGAATACGAACATCATCAACCCGCCTGCATTCATGTTGCTGATCGGTTTCAAGTGCTCGTTTATCAATTTCGCATTGTACGCCGCCTCGTTGCCGCCAAGGAAAAGTACGAAGGCAATGCCGAATGATCCCAAAAATTCTATTATGGGGCGGAGTTGGGCACTCTTTTTCACCCCTTTGATAACGGTGTCAAAAGTTTTTTCATTCTCTTCGCTAAAACGATTGATCTCCACCGCCTCGGTGGCGAAGGATTTGATAATTCGCACCCCGGATACGGTCTCCTGAGTGATGTTCGTCATATCCGCCAATTTGATCTGTACGAGATCGGAGATGCGGCGTATTCGCCGTCCGATCTTCATTACCACGAACCCCATCAGAGGCACCAATATGATCGCCGCAAATGTGAGCCGCCAGCTTGTGGAGAAAAGCAGCACGAAGCTGATGATAATCGTGGTTGGGGCTGTGATGAAATCCTTGAGGGTCATTGTCGCATTTTGGATAACCGGAACATCGTTGGAGAGCGTGGACATAATGGCTCCGGTACGCTTCTGATTGAAGAAGGAGAGCGAGAGAGAATGGAGATGAGTGAAAATATCCTCGCGCAGCTTAGTCGTCACTCTCTGCGCAACGAGCGAGAGGAAATATGTTTGACCATACCCCAAAATGCCCTTGATGATGAACACAAACACCACGACAATGCATATGAAATTGAGTCGCCCCACGCTGCCGTTAATAAGGGCGTTTACGGAGAGTTTGATTCCCACCGCGATAAGTGCCGTAATGCCGCTCGTACCCGCCGCGCAAATCAACCCAATGATGATGGTGGCGGTGTGGGGTTTCAAATACTCCAGCAGGCGACGTTGTATCCGTGCGGTGTCCACATCGTTTTGGTCTTTGTTTTTACTCATAATTTTTGAAAGGATTGCAATATATCTGTTTTGTAGTGCGCGTATCATTTTTTTGAACGTCATTAGCCCGTTATAGTATTCTTTTACGGGAAGCATCCATACTCAATTTCCATCCTTAGCTGTTGTTTACTTCATATTTCCGCCGCCGCGTGCCGAAAATCGCAACCGTTATAATGGATGTGGCTACTATCACTTTCCAAAGATAAGCCAATGTGCGCAAATATTTCTGTAAAAGTGGCTAATATCGCTCATTTTAGGCTGATACAGGAACTGTGCAATTCCATGTTCCTATTATTATATAGCAAACGGGGGTGATATGTCTTTTTACCGGTTGCTTTTCCCTAACCGTTCATCAGTTCCATGGCAATTTGCGCGGTCCTCTCGCTAGCACCGACCTCACCCAGCATCTCTTTGATATGCGACAGTTCGTTTCGTATGGCTTGACGTGTGTCGGGCTCCTTCAAATAAGAGAGAATATGAGAGGCGATTGTCTCGGGTGTCGCTTCGTTCTGAATGTATTCCGGAACCACTCGTTTTTGAGCGATGATATTCGGCATTCCAATGTGTTCGGGATTGATGTGTCTAATCCGTCTTTCGAACTCCATCAGGCGCGAGCCTCGGTAGATTATCACCATCGGGGTGCGCAATATCGCGGCTTCCAATGTGGCGGTTCCCGAACATATCATCAAGGCGTCGGAGTGAGCCATGACATTCCATGTTTGATCCCTCGTAATGATAAAGGATGGGGATCCGCTGCACTTATGAATGGGGGCTTTCCCTATGTTCACCATCTCCTTGATATTTTTTCCGCGCAAGGTGAACCCCTCGGGAGTGGTGATGATTCTTTCGCGTTGTCTGTTTTCACGCTGGTTTCGCTTCGCAGGCGCGGAGTTTCTGTTCATATGCGCTTCCACCAGTTTCTCGATTCTCTTCGCGGCTATGTCGGATGCAGCGGCGAACACGAATTGCGGAGACATGATTGATTGGGTGATTATCTCCGCCGCTTCGAGCATCACCGGAGTGTTGTATTGCACCTCGAATGGTCTGCTGCCTGGAAGCAATCCAATAATGGGACGATCGGAGGCAAGCCCGAACTTCTTGCAGAACTGATCACGTGATAAAGAAGCTCGCACGATTTCGACTAAAGGATGCCCGACATATTCCACATTCGCGCCTAACCCCTTTAGACGTTCCGCGGACCATGGGAATGGAGTGGCAATCTTATCGGTGATGCCCGCTAACTCCGCCCCTTTGGTGCCTGTGCGTCTCCACGAACCGGGCGGGAAATAATAGAGGATATGAAACCCCTTCGGTTTGCACCATTTCGCCACGCGAACATTAAATGCGCCAAAATCTATCAGGATGATCACTTCCGGCTTGCGGCGGTTAATTTCGCCGAGAATATGGGGGTAGATGGAATATCTTATCTTCGGATAGACCTTCAAGGTTTCCACCACCCCAATCGCGGACCACAGACTGCTGTCGTAGAGTATCTCTACGCCGGCTTTCGCCATGTTGGCTCCGCCGATTCCCCATAGGGGGATTTCAGGTCGCAAGGCGTGTATGGCGTTCGCCAATGCGCCGCCAGACATATCTCCGGATATCTCGCCTGATATGATCGCTATTCCTGACACTTCACCCTCGTCAATTGGTGACGCCAAATCAAAGTTCAGCGCACCGATACATTCATTTCATTGGATCAATAGCGCGGATTATCGTTCCCTCGTCCTGCGTAGCCGCCCATCGTGCCCCTCATGAAATTGAGGAGATACTCCAGCTCATCGCATTTCTCCACCTCTTCCTCAATTCTTTCCATCGCTTGAGATAGGTTCAAGTTGGATCGATACAACAGCTTATACGCCTGCCGGAGTATGGCGCGAACATTCGGCGGAGCGCCGCTGCGCCGCAGCCCGATCTTGTTTAACTCCAACACGCGGGCGGGGGTGCCGTCAGCCAACATGTACGGGGGCACATCCTGATTGATCTTCGCCATTCCGCCGATCATCGCGAGCTTTCCGATTCGGCAGAACTGATGAATGCCCGCCGCTCCGCCAAACACCGTGTTATCCTCTACCGTCACATGTCCGCTTAACCCAACGTAACTCGAAATGGTGTTACCATTGCCGATCTCGCAGTTGTGCCCAACATGGGCGTAAGCCATAAACATGTTGTCACTCCCAATACGTGTGGCGCCGCCTTCGCCCACCGCACGATGCAATGTGCAGCATTCTCGGATGATATTGTGATCCCCGATGATCACGAAACTTCGCTCTCCGTGGTACTTATGATCCTGAGGGGGGCCGCCTATCACCGCATTCGGCCATATCTGACAATGTCTGCCAATACGCGTTCCGCTATGAAGGATAACGCTCGCTTCCAGCCGTGTTCCTTCACCTATCTGAACATCGTCTTCTATGATACAATATGGTCCAACTGTAATATTATCCGCCAGATACGCTCCGGTGTGAATGATGGCGGTTGGGTGGATGTTTTTCGCCATTCCCTACTCCTTCACAGACTCCTTGCCTAACGTCGGCATCTCTGTTTGACGACGGTCCAACAATCCAAACGTGATTTCGCATTGAACGGCAATCTCATCATCCACCTTGCTAGTGAGTTTAACCTTCCCAAATGGCTTGCGAAAGTATTTTAACTCCGCCTCGGTGATTAGAGTATCCCCCGGAACCACAGGGCGACGAAAACGCACGTTCTCCATTGCGGCAAGAACCGGCAGTTTGTCTCCGTATTCGCTTAGGGATAACATAAGCACGCCGCCAACCTGCGCCATAGCCTCAATGATGAGCACGCCCGGCATCATAGCCTGTCCGGGGAAATGCCCGTTGAAAAAATCCTCGTTGATCGTGACATTTTTCAACCCAACTGATCTTTTACCCGGCTCCAACTCCAAGATACGGTCCACCAGAAGCATCGGGAACCGGTGAGGGAGCAGAGTGCGGATCTGTTCGATATCAAGCATGAAGGTCTCCTTTATCGTGTTGGATATAATATCCATTAGTTTTGCTTGTCATTCTTAATTATCTCTTCAAACATCGCTTTTAAAAACTTTGTGTTGCCGTAATGACTCGGCTTATACGCTGTGATGGATGTGGCGATCAATGTGTTGCCTAGACTGAAATCACCAATCATATCCAATAATTTATGTCTGCAACATTCCGAGGGCAATAGTTCAGATGACGAGTAATGGTCGGGATATACGACCAGAGTGTTTCCAAAATTGCCGCCTAATCCCAATCCCGCCGCATGCAAAGCCTCCACCTCTTCAATGAAGCCGAAGGTTCTGGCGGGTGCGATCTCCTTGACGTAATCCGTGGTACCATGTAAATAATCCGATATTTGCATCCCGATTAGAGGGTGCGGAAAGTCAATAATGCATGTTAATCGCATCCCATCGGTAGGAATGGCGCAATATACTGAATCATTATATTTACGTGCGATAGGTTCGTGCAATGTGCGTGTGGGAATGACATTCCCCGATGCCCGGAGCAACGGCTTTAACGCTTTCACCCATTCCGCCGCCCCTCCGTCAAGGATAGGCATCTCGCTCCCGTCCATATGGATATCCGCATTGCGCACGTTTAACGCGAACAGTGCCGATAGTAGATGCTCGACCATATCGATTCGAACGTCAACCACTCCCAAGGATGTGCAACGTCGCGCATCCACGACGAAGTCAACCGAAGCGGGAATAATCCTATCTTTTACAAGGAACCGGATCCCCGCGTTCTCATCACCCGGGGTTATTAGAACCGCGTTCTCCTTGCCGGAATGAATGCCGATACCGGATATCCTTGTCGTCCCTGTTAATTCCATGCAAAACGGCATGCGTTTACGCTTCTCCCTGTTGGTTCTCAATCCGTTGTTGCAATTCCGATATCTGCTTTTCCAACGACTTGACGCGTTTTAGAAGCTCCGGCAAATTTTCATAAGCCGCTTCCTGGCGTAAACGTTGCCGATGAGGACGCGCAGGGTAACCGGAAACCACCGATTGAGGCGGAATGTTGCCGAATACGCCGGCTTGCGCCATTACGACGGCTCCGTCACCTATTTGAATATGGTCTTTTAAACCGGTCTGTCCGCCGAGAATTACCCCTTGCCCCAACTGCACGCTTCCCGCAAGCCCTGTTTGAGCGACGATTATGCAATTCGGTCCGATCTTGCAATTATGACCCACCTGCACCAAATTATCGATCTTCGTGCCGTTTCCAACCACAGTCATTCCGGTTTTCGCTCGGTCCACGGTCGTATTGCATCCGATCTCCACGTCGTCCCCAATGGTCACTCCGCCAATTTGCGGGATTTTTCGATGCTTGTCATCAATAAACATGTATCCGAAACCATCGGCGCCTATCACCGCACCGCTATGCAATATCACACGTTTGCCAATGTGAATTCCATGATAAACGGTGACATTGGGATAAAACATGCAACCCTCGTTTATTGTACTGCCATAACCGATGAAACAGTTCGCCATGATAACGGAGCCGGATTTTATCACCACATCGTCCTCAATCACCACGTTCGGACCGATACTGACGTCAATGTCAATTCGGGCGGTGGGGGATATCAAAGCGGATGGATGAACCCCAGCCGGGTTGCGAGGGGTGTCCGCGAAAAGCTCGATTATTGAAATGAATGCTCTGCGAGGAGACGTCACCCGAATCATAGCTTTGTCCGTATCGGGTGTATTCAACGGCGCCACAATTGCCGATGCGTTCGAATTAATCGCCTGCCTTAAAAATCGATCGTTCTCCGCAAATACGATGTCACCCTCTACGGCATCCTCCACATCCGAGACGCCTGTGATAAGGCTGTCGTCGCTGCCGGATATTTCGCCCGATATTATGCGGGCGATCTCCGAAAGGCGATAATGGCGAGGTTCCGATTTGATACTTTCCTTTGAATTCATTGATTGTCACTTTCGTGAGGTAACCGCATAGACAAGTTATGGGGTTACCATCACTCTTCTCACGATTGATGAAACGCATCACATCGTATTTGGCAATCGCCTCTTCTTAACGTTTCATCATGGGTTGAAATTCCCGCGTCAATAGTTGTTGGAAAAGCTTGGTTTCGTCCGTCTCTCCTGGCCTCCACTGATAGCTCACCGTCCAGTTGCGTTTTAAAGCGATCTGACTTATTCTCCCCATGATATCGGAACGAATGGATTGAAGCAGTCGGTTCCGCTGAGCCTTTATCGCGTCCATTTCATTTCGCACCGTATTGGCATATTGCTGAGAAGGCGCGGAACGAAATGTCGGTAATTTGGGAAGTGGGAAATGGGCTTTCATTTCCGGAATGGATGTCTCATTTCGCTCGGATTGACCATTTCCGGATAGGGTGTTTAGGTTATCCTGGATATCCTGCTTGTAGCGGTTTAGCCGGCTATCGGTTTCCGTTCGCAATTTCACTTCGCGTTGCATGACGCTCTTATTCATATTTTTGTAAACCTGATCCTTGTAAAGCTGTAATGTGTGAGCGTATTTCGCCTCAATGTCAGCCATTTTGGCATTCATCTCCTTCACAAGCGCGGCGATATTCTGGTTTGCGTCGGCAAGTTGAATTCGCGCGTTGTCCTGGAGAGGGCCTGTATATGTCCGAATATAGCTCTCATAACCGATCGCCCGAAGCTGATAAACTCTGATTTTCGATTCATAGGACTGCATTACCAAGGCTGAGTCTTGGTTTTGGAGTGCGTTCAGTTTATTCATTTCCATGGCGATTTCGCCAAGAGCCTTTTGGTTTTCCGTTTTGCGCCATTGGTCAAGGATTCGGTTGTTTTGCATGTTGATCCTATTACGCATACTCTCAATTCGATTGAACGCAGGCTGAAGCACATCACTTTTTATCGGGTTTTTATTGCTCGGGTTAATCTCGTCTTTCAGAGGCTGAGAAGGTGCGTACCTCTCAGTTATCCGCAGGGATTTCATTCCCAACGGGTTTCGGAAAGAGGGTGGCGTTGCTAAAATACGATCCATTTGAAAGATATTCGTCCAAGATGGATGAAGGGTGATCAGACGATGGATATCCACGAAAACCACTTTCGTGGCTGGCTTCTCGGTGTGTTTGCCGCAACCTCCCCCGGCAATAACCAAGCAACATACGAAAGCGGTTAAAGCTCCGGAAAGGAGACGGCGTTTTGCATCTTTGGCTTCGCATGACGAGTTCAAAGAGAACAATATACTGTTCCGGGGATTTCGATCGCTTCTTGGGGTGTCGTCGCCAAGCGTATGCGAGTATCCCATCTTTTACCCTCTCGCTCGATTCTTTCGGTATCACACGGAACCGCATCGGGAAAAACAATCATCCCGATGCGGTGTGCATGAACATTAAGCCATATAAACCCTTATCGCCCAATCAATTGATTGTATTCAATCTCACCCGTATTACGTTGCATTTTCGGGCGAAACCCTTCGAACTATTTGTTGAGAATAGCCAGCACCTGGTCAGTAATATCCACTCCCGAATAGAGCACCACTTGATTGTTGAAGACGATGGTTATCCCTTTGTCCTTTGCAACCTGAGCGACCGCAGCGCGAATATTCTTCACCAGCAAATCAGAGTTCTGATTATCGAAATTCGTGAGATCAGCCTTCATCTGATCCTGCATGCTGTTGTACTGATCCGACGCCTTGGCTATCGCCGCCTCGAGCGTGGCGAGTTGGGCTTTATCCGCGTCGGTTAGTTCGCTCTCCTTCTTCTGTCTCAGCGCTACCAACTGATTGTTTAGTTGCTGAGCCTTGTCCATCAGCTGCTTCAGCGTCGCCTTATCCGCATCGGTTTGATTAGGACCTTTTTCCTCAATCGCGTCGATTTGCTTTTGTTCGTCTTCGGTGAGAAGAGGCATGTTCTGTCTGCGAGCCAGCCTGCCTTGCCATTTGGCTTGGAGTTGCTGGAATTGCGTTTCCAAAACAGCCTTCAATTTGTAATTATCATTTATCTTCTGGACATCCACCGTGGCGAATGTGATCTGCTTCTCGCTCGCTCCTGAAGCCCGCAAGGCAAAGGCGAGGCATACAACCATTGTGGACAAAACCAGCACTCTCCACCATGTTGGTGACTGGGACATTTTAAACTCCTCTCAAATCTTTTCGATACACATTATAGCATTGAGTCGCGGATTTCAACAAGTTAGAACACCTGACCAATACTGAAGTGAGTTCTGGCTCCTTCGCGACCGAAACCTTCGTCTATGCGTATCGGTCCGATGGGTGTGATGACGCGCAAACCAAAACCAACTCCGAGAGACGGGCTGAAACCCGCATGCTGGGTGAAACCCGAAAAACTCACATTTTCGTAATTTCCCCCCCACGCATCTCCAACGTCCGTGAAGAGAACGCCGGTCAGGCTTTTTTCAATTGGCTGTCGAAATTCGACCGATCCAAGAAACATATTTCTGCCCCAGAACCGATCCTCCTGATACCCTCTCAGGCTTTCCGCGCCACCCACGAAGAACTGTTCTGAAAACGGCATTCGACCTGTGGATGTCCCGAGTAAAAATCTGAAAGCGAATACTTGGCGCAATTGGTTGGGGTTGGTTCTCCTGCCTTGCAACGAGATGAATCTCCGAAGGTCGATAATCAACTTTGTGTAATTCATTGGACCATACACTCCGTTTGGAGTGGCGCCGTTCAGCAGTGTGATGGGTCTCATGTCGGCGTGCCCAACGTCAATCTCCACGGTCTCATATCCGCCAGCGGCAGGATTTTGAATGAAATCCCGGGTGTCGTGGGATACCCGACCGGTCACGACCGCGATAGGCCCGTTCTGCAAAATGGACGCATCGTTTGCATCAAGGTCCAAGGCGGGTACGCTCACGTTGTCGTAACGAACACCCAAATATCCCCGCATCGTGGAATTCAAAGGTCTGCCTAAGGTGATTTGTCCTCCCACGTGGGTTTCATAATAATCCGTGCTCGTACCAGCCAGGTTTGAACTGGTCAAACTTCCGATGGAGGTTCCAAAACGGTAAACGGCTTTGTCATATAAATCCACGGACAAGGAGGTATGTTTTTTATCCAACCAGGGTTGAGTGAATCCCAACTCATAACTGTTCTGGTTAGCGATACCGCCGGTTTGAGCGCGAAGATTGACTTGTTCGCCGGTTCCAAGGAAGTTTGTGTCTCCTACATCCGCAAAATAGATGAGTTGTTGCTGACTGCTGTAACCAAGACCTAATGCCAAGGAACCCGTATGCTTCTCCTGAATGTTCAAAGTGATTTCCACGCTTCCCGGAGCGGGGTAGGCGAAAGCCGGCTCCACGCTGTCGAAAAGACCTGTGTTGTAGATCGCAGTAAGATCCTTGCGCAGTTGAAGCACGTTGTAGTATGATCCCTGCTTTAACTGCATCTCTCGTAACACAACCCAGGGGCGGGTCTTCTTCAATCCGTGAATGGTTATCTTGGTGACTTTACCCACGATAATAGGGATATCCAGAATACCGTTCGTGATTCCCAGTCCGTCAGGGTTCACAACAGCTTGGTATCCTTTTTTCTCGTAGGCTTGCTGAATGGCCTCTACGTCACTGCGCAATGTGTTGATGTTAAGGACTTGGCCCTCCTGGGTCTTCATCAACGCTTTGATGGTTGCGGCGGGTATTGGTCCCGTGCCTGTCAAATTGATTCCTTGCACCATGTCGTTTTCATCAACGGTGATGGTTACATCAGCTTCGTTGCCAACGACATTTGCCGTGATAACGACCCCTTGAGCGGGGTTATCCGGATGATGCGAACCAAAGTTACCTGTTTGAAGTAACCGTTGCTGGGCGTCGTTTATGCTTTGTTGCGTCAGCGGCTGCCCAACGCTCAAGCCGCTCGCAAGAATGATTGCGCTACTGTTTATGTTCTTATTGCCTACCACCGTGATAGACTTGATGATAGGGTTCAAAGGCGCCAATGGCGTTGTGGGCGCAGTTGGTGTCCCGGGCGTGACTGAAGGTGTTGCAGGGGTGGTATTTGGCGTGGCAGGCTCCGTCGGTTTTGTTGGCGCAGTAGGGGAGGTGGACGGTTTGACTGGCGCCGTAGGAGAGGTGGATGGTTTGCCTGGTTTCGGGGTAGGAGTTGGCGGGGTGACGGGATTGGTGGTCGGGCTCGTCGGTTTGGTCGGCGTGGCGGGACTTGACGGTTGGGATGTTGGCTTTGTCTGCTGGGCGTAAGCCTGTTGCATGGGAAGACCCAGCATGCAAAACAGCATCATGGATAGGATTGTAGTTACGACCTTATAGTCTTGAATTTTCACTAGGACACTCCCTTGCGAGTGAGTTCTCTATCATCGACGTACCTTATTGGTCTTTGTAATAAGGCTCGAGTTTGCGCCTGAGCATAGCCCGAGCACGGGAAAGGCGCGTCTTTACATTTTCAATTGTGAGGTGGGTCACTTCAACGATTTCATTGTAGGACAACCCTTCCACCTCGCGTAAAATCACAACTTCACGATACTCCGCGGGAAGGGAGTTCACCGCCGCGAGGATCTGCTGCTTGAGTTCCTTTTCCTCCGCGATGACATGGGGCGCCTTGGAAATATCGGGGATCTCCTTGGAAGAGAAACCCTCATCATCGCTCCATTCATCCGGTTGGTCCAAAGACTCCAACTTGATCGTATGTATTCTGCTTCGTTGTCGCAGGCGGTTGCGGCATTGATTGATAGCAATCTGATATAGCCATGTGTATACTTTGGACTCGCCTCGAAACTCATTGAAATGACGATAGGCGTTGATAAAGGTGTCTTGCGTTAAATCCGCCGCCTCATCGTAATCCCCTATTATCCGATAGATCACATTGAATATTTTCTTTTCATATGTGGCCACCAGCGAATCAAAAGTGGTGTGGCTATCTTTGCCGCCCGACGTTTGATCCCTCATCGGCCGGTCCTCATCGCGTTGATCCTCCGAAGTGAGTTCGTTCGTCATTAGTAGGACATAACTTTTTCCACTGATGTTTAGCGTGTTCACCGCTGGTTATATCCTAAAACTTAAAGACTCCCTCAAGAAGGTACGCGTTCGTTCGTTGATCATCCACCGACCAGGAAAATTGCAAATTATCCCGAATCCGATAGCTAGTCTTTAACTCCCAGGAGATGTTCCCTGAGTAACTTGTGGAGTTCGTACCGGTGAAAAGTCGCCAATAGCTGATGTAAAATGGTCCGAACAATTTGCGTGAAACATGGAAGGAAAATGCGTCCATGTTATTGTATTCCACCGAGATATCCTCCAACCCCAACGCTTTCCTTAATCCCATTTTTTCCAATAAACTGGGCAGATAACTATTGGAGAGAATGTCGGATAACTGTTGCCCCAGAATGCGTCCGACATCCGGATTTCTGCTGAATAACTGCTCGATGGAATTCTGACCGCCTAATAATCCCGTTATCCTCTCCTGCAATCCTTGCGGTCCTGGCGCGAGGTCCGCTGGGTCCGAACTAAACCTGAGTATCAGTCCGGATCCTGGACGTGTGTTGGATACCAACTGATTGGAAGTGGCGATAGTCAATGGGGCTCCCATATTGATGGGACCGCTAGCATCAACCGTGATAGTATACCTTTTATAAGACCCATTCACGGAAGTAGCCATCAAATGAGTATTCGCCACAAGGTTGATATTGATGCCGAGAGATGGATTTGCATAGTCTCCCATCGCGTAGGTCGGGAACCGCAAATCCACAACACCTCCCCGTTGAATCACAAAGCGCGCCGTCGGGAACACCAATGTTCCTCGGTCAATTGTCACATGTCCGCTGAAATTCGGACGTTCCAGCGTGCCTGTCAGCATCATTGGATAGGCGGGCTCCGTGTGCACGACGGCGGATAACTGAGCGGAACTGATAGTGACGGCTTTTCCAAGTGTGATGCCCAAATGAAACACGGGTGAGAATGGCATCTCGCTCGGGGTTTTTGACGTAGCCACGATCTGCGGCATCTTGAACTCCGCTTGATTCACATGTATGTCGCCATTGATATTCGGTTTGAACAGGGTGCCGGTAATGGTGAAATTCGCGGCGGTGTCGCCTGTGACCAAGCTGCCGGAATGCAATATCGGCAAGGGTGTCTCCGCCACTACGAGGCGGGGAATGGAAATGGTCAATCCTTTTGAGTTGGCTACACCTTCATGTAATGGAATATCCCCCGACATCGTGATCGGTTGGCTGGCTAAAAGCGTTTTCCCTGTTCCCAAATCGAAAACCTTCGTGTCGGCGCTGAAATGGTCTACGCGCAGCGAACTCCCGTCGAAACTGAACAATGAGTTCAAATCCGTCAGCGCCGTGGACATGCCGCTTAACTGTATCTTATCCGTTGGCGACTGGGTGATTTGGAGCTGTCCGTGAATGTCCGGTTTCTTCAACGTGCCCGCCCAGTCGAAGGATGCATCAAGGTTTCCTTCCAGGACGGCGTTGGAATTCGGAAGGAAAGCGGTGAGAATGCTCAAACTCTGATTTTTTATCCTCACACTCATGTCCAGCTTTGGATCAGGAGGAATGAAAGGTGATTTCCATGAAAACTGAATGGACCCCTTGGCGGAAGCGAGGTATTCCGGCGCCGGGCGCTTCGGGTTTGAGTTTTGCCCTTTGAGTGTGATGCGTATATCGTCCGCGTTGATGCTGCCCTCTTGTAGGGTCGCTTTGGAAATGGAAATGTGGTCCACTTGAAACTCTTTGCCCGTGGCGATCTGCGGGTCTTTCCATAGAAGATGAGAGAGTTCACTGGATAGAGTCAATTTCGGTTGACTGGGATTCCCGCTTGCTTGTAAATAGATCAGATCCGCAGTTCCGGACAGGCCGCTCAGCACGGATGTGTTCGGGAACCAGCGACCCAATAACTGCAATGGAAGATTGTTAATGCTGATATCCCCGTCGATACTTTTTGCGAAAACCATCTTTCCTTGAGCGGATATCGACGATTCCCCAGCCTGCAACTCGGCGTCGTTAAGCGCAAGGGATCCAGGGGTGTACGTACCGGAACCCTTGAAAACGGAGATAGGTTGATTCTCCACGATTATCTGGTTGCCGTTCCATTGGAATGCGATATCAGGATGATGATCCGTATCGGTCAGATGAGCTTGCATGGAGATATCCCCTTGCAGCGGGTTCGATAATCTGTTTAACCAATATACCAACGGGGAGTTAGGCTGACTCACGGCATAAGGGCTGTTGACTACAAGATGACGGATCAGTTCGAACGGTATGGAATTGGCGACCAAATCCCCCTTGAAAGAGGATTTGTTAACATTGTATTCAAAATTATCCACTTGCATCAGCGTCTTGTTGGAATTCAAGCTCTTGAGGGCTATGGCGTTGGATGTGATCTCGGTATCGTCAAAGAGTATCTTCGCAACAATATCGCCTGGTTGTTCATCGTTAATTGTGAGTCCGGTTGTGCTTGCGTCGACTTCCCCTTGCATCCCTTTAACCGTACCGGAAACGATATTCCCCTCAAGTTTGAGTGTCCCGTTCGCCTTTCCGCTCATCACGATGTAATCCTTCATCCAAGGTTGAAAAAGCGACAGGTCAAATTGATTTAACTTGGAATTGATGATGAAGTGATTGGCTGAATCCATGCTCGCCTGAGCGTCGATGGAGGAAGATCCGATACCTGCGTGAAAAGCGGGCACGGTCAAACTTGCGCCGTTTGGAGATAATTGGTAATTCAAGGATAACGAGAGATTGTCGAATGTGAAATCGGCAAGGGTGGCATCCTTCACTATGATAACGGGCATGCTCACGTCTGGTTGAGAATAGGTGCCGGTCACCTGAAATGAGCCCTCGCTTGCGCCGCTCATCTGCCAATTTTTTCCCGCCATCTCTGCAATATCCTGTAACTCAAGCCGTTGGAAATCCCCGTTGAGATTAAGAGTCGCCTTTGAGGATAACGGATTAGTGATTACTCCTGTGATCGAGGCGATCGCAGGGAATCTCCACGCCGTGCCGTTGATAATTTTCAACTCCTCCTTGCTCGCTTCGAAATCGGTCGTGAACAGATCCATCTGCACGTTATTATAGGCGAGGGAGTAGATATTGACTGTTCCGTTTAATTGGGGATCATCCCATGTCCCCTGTATGCGAACGCCATTCAAAAACGCCTCTCCCCCAAGATTTGCTATTTTCAACGAGTTGAGAGGCGATTTGCCGTCACTTGCCTCAACCTTCACGCCATTCTCATATTCTTGAATGAGAGATTTGATATTTATATGGTTCGCACTCGCACTCAAATCCAATATGTGAGTTTTCAGATCCACCGAACCGAATGCGTCTATCTTTCCGTCGTTACCGCCTACATCAAGTTCGTCCACGTAAAAAATATGCCTGAAGGAGCGAAACTCCCCCTCGAAACTGTGAAGATCGTACTGATTCACGTGCAGATTGTTCGCTTGCACGTTAGCTCGAAGGCGCGGGTATTTAGAGAGGGAGTTGCCGATGAGGGCGAAGTCCGCGTTTCCGCTTCCTTGGAGTTGGACCTGGGATATGGGTAAACTCGCGAGATCCAAGTTTCGACAACTGGCGTTAACTCTATAATCAAATCCTTTGGGTTTGATAAACGCAATCCCATTTAATACGCACGAACCCCCGAAGCATGTTCCTTTAAGCGTGACATCCAAATGGCGTTTAAACAGGTGGGCTGAAAACCGAGAGTTCGTGGCGCGATGTCCCTGCCATGTAAGATAAGGGACTTTTGCTGACACCATGATATCAGGGTTCCGGGGGGTGCCTGCGACGACAAAATGCAACGCGCTCAATCCTATATCGGCGTATTGATCCTTTCCTAAGGGAATGCGTCCTTGCAACGACGTATAACCTTCGGCTCCGATGATCAACGAATGCATCGGTCCGCTCAGGTTCAATTTGAAAGACCCCTTCGCTCTTGCCGTCTGCAAGGATTTGAAAGCTCCGCCTATATTAAAATCCTTGGCAAGGGAGGCGTAATTCACCGCGCTGGAGGATATCGATCCGTGAAACTCAGGGTTTGTGAAATCCATCAAATCCCCATTCAGGTTAACGGGCATGCCTGCGAAATACGCCGAGGCGTTGCGGATATGCAGCCAGTTGTTCGCCACCTGTGTCTCTCCTGATATTCCCGTGATGCTCCGATGCATGCGACTTACGTACACATCCCCGTTCCGTATCGCGATGTCGCCTTGGATATCAAAAGGGATCCATCCTTTCATGTTGGGAGTGCGCACAATCGAGACACTTCCCGTGGCGGTCCCATTTTGGATGTCATAACCCAATGGGAGAAATCTGTTCGCCATTATTGGGAGCGAGACATGATCGGCTTGTATATTCAACCCCAAACGTTTTATCGGAGAGAGGTAAGATCCCGATACGTGAATCGCGCCAGCCTGACCTGAGACCACCGCGCCCGAGACATCCCAATACACTCCTCCGTCAGTGGGGAAATAAAACGCTCCGTTGATGTTTTTTACGCGAACTATGTCGGTTTGTGACTTGCGTTGTCGATTGTGAGGGAGGGTGGCGTCCACATAGGTCAGTCTGCCATTTTGGATGTCTATCTGCGAAAAGCTCGGACGTGATTTTCGGTTTGATTTCTTTTTGAACAGGCTTAGGAAATTCCATTTGCCAGGCTGAAGTCGTTGGATTTTCACATCGGGGTCATATACGTGAATGGTCCAGATACGGGGGATCACCAAACTCTTTTCAAGAAAAAATCTGCGCCAATCAAAATCAAAGCTCACTCGCCGCGCCTGCACCATTGTTCCGCTTTGACGGATTGTTTTGCCTTCGGCTATTTGGATATGATCGATCACGACATCGCCGTTTCGGGTCGTGATTTTGCCGATACGCACCTCATGCCCGAGGTATTGAGTGGCTTCCGACGCAAGGATTCCGCCTATATGGGTTTCAGCAATTGTGAGGAATCGTAGAATCACATCTCCGCTTATTATAACTAAGCAAAGAAAAGGTGCGACCGAGATCGTCAAAACGAAAATTCGGTGGATGATACGAGACATGATTACCAGTCGATCAATCCGATAGTAGGGATGAGTTATGCGCTTACCGCGTTTGGCAACTCATCGGAATCCCCCAGTCGTTCCTTCATTATTTGACGAGAGAAGGCGATTGCGTTGTAGCTGCTTCTTACGAAAGGTCCGGAAGCCACGAATAAAAATCCCAATTTCATCCCTTCCGCCTCCAATTCGGCGAAATAGGTCGGGTCAGCGTATTCCAGCACGGGCAGATGATGCGTGGTGGGGCGGATGTATTGCCCTATGGTCAAGGCGTCCACGTTATGCTCCCTCAAGTCCGATAGCGCGTCCATTATCTCCTGATGTGTTTCGCCTAATCCAAGCATGATGCCGGATTTCGTGTAGATCGAATCGTCCATCATTTTCACGGTTTTCAAAGTCTGAAGAGAGCGACGGTATTTGGCTTGGGGGCGAACGGACGGGGATAGTCGTTCAACCGTTTCAATATTATGATTGAATATATCGGGATGCGCCTCCACAACCGTTTGGATGCACTCCTCCTTGCCTTTGAAATCCGGGGTGAGGACCTCAATGATGGCGCGAGGCAATTTCGCCCTGATGGCGCGAATGGTGGCCGCGAAATGCGCGGCTCCGTCATCCTGCAAATCATCGCGGGCGACCGAGGTCACCACGACATGCTTCAACCCCATTTCAGCGGCGATATCCGCCACCCGGGAGGGTTCCTCTTCGTCGGGCGCGAACGGTTTGCCCGTTTTTATGGCGCAAAAGCCGCAATTTCGGGTGCATATGTCTCCGAGGATCATGAACGTAGCCGTCTTGCGCGACCAGCACTCTCCTAAATTGGGGCACTTGGCGCTTTCGCACACGGTGTGCAAGTGCGCGTGTCTCATCATCCCCTCAACCTCTCGCACTGATTCGGGGCGAGTGGTTCGTTTTGTCAGCCATGAAGGCAAACTTCGATTCAAAGCGGATCACCCTTATTTCTTATTGACGTAAACTTTTTTAAGTTTACCGGATTTCCCCCTTCCGGTCAAGTTTATAGGGGTGATGAGCTTATCAAACGCGAATGCATGCCCTAAGAGCCCAACGTCGTTATCCTCGCTCGCATCGGTGCAAACGGTTATCGCTCATGGAAACAGTCAATCCTGTTTGATTATCTCGTATATGGCATTTCAACGGAGGTAAATGCAAAATTCAGGAAATGTGGCTATTATCGATCATTTCACTTTCGGTGAAATACTTGGAAATCGAATTTTGCAATTACCTGAACAATTAGATTTTTAGGACTCCTTCCAATGGTTACGGGTATAATCATTTGGGTATGATAATCTGTTGGCGTAACCGCAAAAAGTTTGGTTGCGGAGGCTCCAATTTCCCTCATATCCGCATAAATTGAGAACCAATCAAATCCTCCGCCTCGCCTGCCCGCGCGACTGAGACAGACATAGGACAGACCCGGCGGCGGGAGGAAATCGAGGAGAATCTTTAATGGACAAACCGTACAAACCTAACGCCGAGCGACCTAACGGTATTTTTCATCTCCGCAGTCACCCCTTGGATGTCTTCTTCAAGCCGGAGAGCGTTGCCGTTATTGGCGCGACGGAGAACCCGGGAAGCGTGGGCAGAACTCTGCTTTGGAACCTTATCAGCACCCCGTTCGGGGGAACCGTATATCCCGTAAATCCCAAACGCGCAAGCGTCCTCGGTATCAAGGCGTATCCCAGCATCGCAGAAGTGCCCGAAGTGGTGGATTTGGCGGTGGTGATAACACCAGCCAAAACCGTTCCGGGCGTCATTCGAGAGTGCGTGCAGGCTGGCGTCAAAGGGGCGATCGTTATTTCCGCTGGCTTCAAGGAGCTTGGACCTCAAGGAGCAGCGCTAGAACAGCAGGTGCTGGAAGAGGCGCGCAAGGGGAACATGCGCATTGTGGGTCCGAACTGCCTCGGGGTGATGTGCCCCGTATCCGGGGTGAACGCCACTTTCGCACCGGCTATGGCACTCACCGGCAACGTGGGCTTTATCAGCCAGAGCGGCGCCCTCTGCACCTCCGTTTTAGACTGGAGCCTGAGCGCACAGGTCGGATTCAGCGCTTTCGTATCCGTAGGCTCCATGGCGGATGTGGGGTGGGGCGACCTCATTAACTATCTGGGTGATGACCCGCGCACTTCCAGCATCGTGATCTACATGGAGAGCATCGGAGACGCCCGCTCCTTCCTATCCGCTGCGAGAGAGGTGGCGCTGACCAAGCCGATCATCGTGATCAAAGCCGGAAGAACCGCCGCTGCGGCGAAGGCGGCCGCTTCCCATACCGGCTCGATGACCGGTTCCGACGCCGTGCTCGAAGCCGCCTTCCGCAGGTGTGGCGTGCTTCGAGTGAACGAGATATCCGATCTGTTCAACATGGCGACCATTCTCGCCCGTCAACCGCGGCCTAAGGGACCCAAGCTTACGGTAATCACCAACGCAGGCGGCCCCGGGGTTCTCGCAACGGACGAACTGATCACATCGGGCGGCGAACTGGCTCCCAT
Organism: bacterium; assembly: GCA_021811565.1. Taxonomy (GTDB): domain Bacteria; phylum Armatimonadota; class Chthonomonadetes; order Chthonomonadales; family CAJBBX01; genus DTKV01. Next base: position 23,331 of record JAJZOL010000026.1, read on the forward strand.
CACCGAGGAAACCATCAACAAGCTGAACGAGTTTCTGCCCGGTCCTTGGAGCCACGGCAACCCCATCGACGTTTTGGGAGACGCCTTGCCGGATCGTTATGCGAAGTCCGTGGAGATCGCCGCCAACGATCCCAACACCGACGGTCTGCTTGTAATCCTTACGCCGCAGTCCATGACCGACGCCACCGGCACGGCGGAGCAGCTCCGCCCGTTCTCCCATCTGCCGAACAAACCGATCCTGGCGAGCTGGATCGGTGGCCCGCTTGTCGCACACGGCGCCGAGATCCTCACTCGTCAAGGCATCCCCAATTTCGCCTATCCGGACGCAGCCGCGCGCGCTTTCAACTACATGTGGAAATACAGCTACAATCTGAACGGATTGTATCAAACGCCGGAAAGCAACGAAATCGCCGGGGAGGGGGCTCCGGATCGGGATGAAGCCGCCAAGATCATCGAGAGGACGAGGAAGGATGGACGCACGATCCTCACGGAGTTTGAATCCAAGGAGCTGCTGGCGTCTTACGGCATTCCAATCGTGAAAACGATCGTTGCAACCGACGAGGACGCCGCGATAAAGGCGGCGGAGGAGATCGGATACCCTGTAGTGCTGAAACTCTTCTCCGAGACGATCACGCACAAAACCGATGTCGGCGGCGTGAAGCTGAATCTGCTGGACGAGGACGGCGTTAAACGGGCGTTCAACGCAATTAAGACGAGCGTAACCGAAAAAGCCGGCGCCGAGCATTTTCAAGGGGTTACGGTTCAGAAGATGGTCAAGCTCGAAGGGTATGAAATCATCCTCGGCGCCAGTGTCGATCCGCAATTCGGCCCCGTGCTGCTATTCGGCTCCGGCGGGCAGTTGGTGGAGGTGTACAAGGACAGCTCCTTGTCGCTGCCTCCGCTCAACACAACGCTCGCCCGGAGGATGATGGAGCAAACGAAGATATACAAGGCTCTGCAGGGGGTTCGCGGACGCAAGCCTTGCGACTTGGACCTGCTGGATCAGATACTGGTTCGCTTCAGCCAGTTGGTGGTCGAACAGAGATGGATCAAGGAGATCGACATCAACCCGATCCTTGCATCCGCTGACGCCATCATCGCACTGGACGCCCGCGTGGTGGTGTATGACAAGGACACACCCGAGGAGAAGCTTCCCAAGCTCGCTATCAGACCCTATCCCATTCAGTACATCAAGGATTGGACCATGCCTGACGGCGCGGTTGCGACCATCCGACCGATTCGCGCATCCGACGAGCCGTTGCTGGTGAAATTCCATGAAAACCTTTCTGAAACCACCGTTTACAAGCGCTACCTTCATGTGATAAAGCTGAGCCAGCGTGTGGCGCATGAAAGACTGACGCGAATCTGCTTCAACGATTACGATCGCGAGATCGCGTTGGTCGCCGATTATCGCCACCATGAAACGGGCGAGCATATGGTTCTCGGCGTGGCTCGCATGAGCAAAATACACGGCACCGAGGATGCGGAATTCTCCATCGTGGTGGAGGACGAGTATCAATGCTGCGGAATGGGGACGGAGATGCTGAGCAGACTCATTCAAATCGCCAAGGATGAAAAGATTCAACGCCTGACCGCAACGATCCTCATGGATAATCTGCCAATGCAGAAGGTGTGCAAGAAACTCGGCTTTACGATAGAGCATTCTCCTGGCGAGGAGACCGTAAGCGCATTCCTTAATCTCTGAAGGCTCGCAATACCATTCAAGGAGACAAGGAAAACAGCTTAGTCCCATGTTTTGGGATTATTTAACCGCCTCTTCGATATGACTTCGGAGAGGCGATTTTTTATGCGTGCGGATGATAGAATCGTCCGTAAGCGGTGATTACGATCATTCGAAAAAAGCGTATAATATTGATACCGAGGCGATTGCTAAATTCGGAATGCGAGAGGAATAACGCCTTTCGGATATTCGAGGACAACTCTGAAACGCGCAACTCGTAAAACCTGAGATCACTTTGATTACGGGCATCGGAAAAGTTGGATGGTTTTGCGAGGGATACACCGGAGAAGCTGGAACCGGAAAATGAGTTGCGAAGCGCTTGAGGTTGCGGTAAAGCGGAGGGGGAGCGTTGAAGAGACACACTGACAAGGATATGGCGGAGATTATCGCGCAATCTCGTCATTTGTTACAGCGAAATCTGTTTTGGGAGGTCACGGAGCTTCTTACGGGGTATGGTGCGCAACACGATCTTTCCGGCGAAGCTTTGAACATCCTTGGGGTTGCTTGGTCATTGTTGGAGGAGTACGCAAAGGCGAGGGACGCTTTTGAGCGCGCCATCGGTAAAAGTCCCAAGGTGGTGGAATTCCACTATAACTACGCCATGCTCCTACGACGCATGGGGCTTTTCGAGGAGGCGATGGAGGAGATTAACACCGTCCTTTACCTCAACCCGCAGCACCCCCCTTCCCTGAAGCTTCAAAAGTTGCTGCAAATGCATCTGCAGGATAAGAGCATGCACACCATCACCGAGTTTAGACCTGTAAAACGGGATGCGGAACCATCCTCGGCATGGTACGGGCTTGTCTGTCAGTTTTGCGGCGCCAACAACGCCAACAACGCGCGGGTCTGCACCAATTGCGGCAGTGTGCTTAACGACGCGCCCCCGATCATTCCGGTGGAGTGAACGGTTATCTCACCGTGACAGGCGTTATCCCCGGCGTGGATATCAATGCATGACGATCCTTGTTCCCATTCCACACGATCTCCGTCGACGCAAGCCCTTGACTGTCCGTTTTCAAGGGGTTGGAGGCGATCTCTCCGCCGGGGGCAACGATGGTGACCGTTTGATTGGGAATGGGGTTGCCGAAACGATCCCTCACCCTGACGGCGAGGTAGTTACGATCCGGAGGGTTGTTCGGCTCCTTTTCAAACGATCCTGTGAGCAATGCGGGCGGTCCTGCGGTGATGACAAGGGGGTAATGGATCAGGCTCGATTGAGTTAGCGCATCGATCTCTTCGGTTCCGGCAGCGGTGGTTTGCACGTTTCCGTTTTGATCCACGAACAGTTTCCCGTCTGGAGAACCCCATACGACCGATTCCTTGTCCGCAGCGGACAGAGCGCTTGGCAACTGAAGCGCAAGCGGTTGACCCGCATGGAGGGTTGTCACCGGCATGGTGACAACCTGTCTCGCAGGTTGAGGAGTAGCGGAGAGCACCATCAGCGCCTCCGCAACGCGGCGCGGATTCCCGTCGGAGGGTGAGTTGACATACATGCCGCCCACAGTCATCTCCGTGGAACCGCCGCCATCCAGGTTCATCGCCTGCACCGCTCCCAGCGACACCATGATGTTGCCCATATCGGTTAGCGTGACGCCTTTGCTTAGTGATTGCCTTCCATCCACAGTCACGAGCAGGACGTTGCCGTTCTTCGTCACTCCGATCGCCGTGCGGGGGGCTCGGTCATTGGCAAAGGAAGGATCGGTGAAATGCTCCGTCTGCCAATCCACTTTCACCGCTCCGTTTTGCACCAGAATGGGACCGCCGCTAAAAGCCTGCTGAACGCTTTTCCAAATACCGGAGTCATCGTGAGCGGAGTGGAACGCCGATCTGGAAGCGTAAACCCCTCTCGGCAGTCCGGCGAGAGACGGGGTGGGGTAGGCGTTGAAACGTATCTTCACAAAGTCGCCCGCTTTCACATGCGCCTGCAGCCATTGCGCTCCCGTGCCGCTCGCCGCGAGCATCGCCGTGTTCGGCGCGATGGGAGCCATTTCGGACCCCGGGATGGGAGTTCCTGCGATGGCTGTGATGGAGGCGCCAAGAGCCATCGTTCCGGTGATATTGCTTAGTGTGACAATTGTCGCCTTGTTGCTGACATGGGCCATGGAGGAGTAGATTGGAGTGAGAAGGGCGATTTGATTCGAGCCCAATGGGCGGTTGATCTCATCCAGGAAACGGTCGGAGCCGTCCGCGGCATCGAACTCCGCTTGCGTGACGACCATCCCCATGCGCAGGGAGTTATCCGCAGTGATGCCGAATGCGGTGCGCCAAGGGAGCGAGTCGCATATCAGCTGACCGTTCTGAATCGTAAGTCCGACGGGAAATCCTGGTTCCTCGAAATAATCGCCGTTTACCGCCGCGATCGCGTTCTGATCCTTGGCGAAATCCCCGATCGTCTCCTTGGGTGTCAGCGGGGAGGCGGGGAGGAAGGTTCCGTGCGCGATGAACGGCTCCAAACGTATCCCCGCCTGCTTCATGTCGATCTTCAGGGAGTTGATGACCAAGGGATCCCCGCCGGATGATCTGATTGTCTGGCTGTACAGCACACCGGGAGCGATCGTGCAGAACGTTTGAGAGTCGGCGCGGCTTTTTTGCAAGGGGAGAAAAAACAAGATCAGTGCGACGAATGCGAAAACACGATTTTTGTACGGCATGGACTTCCTTCCGGGCAAAGCGTTGTACTCCTGAGGATTGCGGCTTGCCTCCCGTCCTGGATTCATTCCGGAGAAACTCCCGACGGGTGGGATGCATCGTCTGCGCAATCACCTCTTCAGTATATTCCCTTTCATCATCAGGGGTCAAATGGAAATCAAGCGTCATACGAGATATTCCGATTCGATGTACGCAAAACGCCCGGAACATCCAACCGGACAACGGCAGCGCGGATTTCAGAGGATCGTTCCATCCTCCCAATCCCTTAGCGTGGCGCTAATCAAATCATCCATCTCCCGATCCCACATGGGAAACGTTTTCTCGGTGTTCAGCATATCGCACAGGCACATGAGATCCAGCAGCGATGCTATCCTCCGCCACCCTTCGGGCAGTTGACCGCCGGAAGAGGCGAACCCCTCGATGAAACGCTCTTCGAAGCGATCCGGCAAAAGCCGCTTGTAACGGAGCATATGCCCGACGTCCAGCAGGCAGGTTCCGGAATGCGCGAACTCCCAATCCAGAACGGCGGTAACGTGCGCCTCGCCGTCCTCTTCCTTTACGAGGATATTCCCCAAGCCGAAATCAGCGTGCACCAACTCGGTGGATTCCCTGACCGTCTCCAGTAGGGGCGTATTTTCCTCGTACAGTTTCCATATTCGGCGCACCCGCTCCTCGCCGAGCTTTTCCCCAGCCACGCCATGAAAGAGCGCCTGCGCCAAGTGCGTCAGATAGCCGTCGATGACATCGGTGAAGGGATAGATAAACAGAATATCGGTCGTGAAAAAGCCCGCCTGTTGAAACTTGTATTTTGAGATGTCCGCCAGAACCCCGCCGATTTCGAAAGCCAGCGGTTCGGTATTCTCGGGGGCGCCTGTAAGGTAATCCCCAAGCGGAACGCCCTCCGCATAGGAGAGTATCGAGAAGGGCGGGAATCCCTGCGGGGAGCTCTCAAAACTGGCGTAATGCATCGCCGGCATGGGGATGGAGTTGCGCAGCATGTGATACAGTTGCCACTCCAACGCGCACGCCAAGGGATCTCGTACGTACAGACGCAGAACCAGAGGCTTGACGGCGCCTTTGAAACGCAGGAGGTAGTTGGTGTTGCATTTTCCCGAGGGGATCAGTTCGCAGGCTGCCAGATCGCCTGATAGGTGTACGGAGCGAAGAATCCGCTCTATTTGAGGAAAATCCAAAGAGTACGCCTCCGTTCTTCGCTCCAGATGATCCATTCATCGCCTCGGCAAGCAAAATATACATATGATTGATTATACCAAAAATAGGTGAAATATCGCACTGTCGCGGAAAGGGCGCAGGCGGACGGGCGATAACGGCATCGACATGACCAGACCGCGAAACCGAAGTCTCCAGGCTGCGAGACGCATTGAGGAGAAATCGTTTTTTCTCCCATCCCTCCAAAAGCGGTGGCGATTGCTTATCTGGTATGATTTATCATATTATTGACGATATCGCAGCTTGGTCGGAATTATCGGAAGAGGGCGTGAATGGCAAAGGAAAATAACAACGGGGCGAATCTGGGTTTTGAGGCGAATCTCTGGCGCGCGGCGGATGCGTTGCGCTCCAACATGGATGCGGCGGAGTATAAGCACGTCGTGCTCGGACTGATCTTTCTGAAATATATCTCGGACGCATTCGAGGAGCAATACGCCAAACTTGACGCGGATCGAGAACAGGGGGCTGACCCCGAGGATCCGGACGAGTATCGCGCAATCAATATCTTCTGGGTTCCCCGGGAGGCGCGATGGTCGAAGCTGATGGAGAATGCGAGGCAGCCCTCCATCGGTAAAATCGTCGACGAAGCCATGCTCTCCATAGAGCGTGACAACCCCTCGCTCAAGGGCGTCCTCCCGAAGGACTACGCTCATCCGCGCCTCGACAAGCAGCGTCTCGGCCAACTCATCGACCTCGTCGCAAACATCGGTCTCGGCGACAGGGATAATCGCTCAAAGGATATTCTCGGCAGGGTGTACGAGTATTTCCTCTCGCAGTTCGCCAGTGCGGAGGGCAAAAAGGGCGGTCAGTTTTACACTCCTCGCTGCATCGTCCGCGTTCTGGTTGAAATGCTCGCTCCTTACAAGGGGAGGGTATACGACCCCTGCTGCGGCTCCGGCGGGATGTTCGTGCAATCGGAGAAGTTCGTGGAGGCGCACGGCGGACGGATCGACAACATCAGCATCTACGGTCAGGAATCCAATCACACCACTTGGCGTCTGGCAAAGATGAACCTCGCCATTCGCGGCATCGACGGTAACCTCGGAGCGGAGCACGCCGACAGCTTCCATCGCGATCTTCACTCTGACCTTAAGGCGGATTACGTCCTTGCAAATCCCCCCTTCAACGATTCGGATTGGCGCGGGGATACATTGCGGGAGGATCAACGTTGGAAATACGGCATACCGCCCGCGTCGAACGCCAACTTCGCCTGGGTCCAGCATTTCATCCATCACCTCGCTCCCACCGGTTTCGCCGGATTCGTGCTCGCCAACGGTTCGATGTCTTCCAACCAGTCCGGCGAGGGCGAAATACGCAGGAACATCATCGAGGCGGATCTGGTGGACTGCATGGTGGCGATGCCCGGGCAGCTTTTCTACTCCACGCAAATACCCGTCTGCCTCTGGTTCATCGCCCGCGATAAGAGGAACCACCGCTGCCGCGACCGGTGCCGCGAGACACTCTTCATAGACGCGCGGAAAATGGGCTCGATGATTGACCGCGTCCACCGCGAACTTACCGACGAGGATATCCGCAAAATCGCCGACACCTACCACGCTTGGCGCGGCGATTTGGAGGAGGCGTTTTCCGATTCGAGCCGTAGATACGAGAACATCCCCGGGTTCTGCAAATCGGCGACGCTGGAGGAGATTCGAAGCCACAACCATATCCTCACGCCCGGACGTTACGTGGGCGCGGAGGAGGCGGAGGACGATGGGGAGCCGTTCGATGAGAAGATGAAGCGGCTCGTGGCGCAATTGCGCGGGCAGATGGCCGAAGCCGAGAAACTCGATGCCGAGATTGCGATGAACTTGAAAGATATTGGATTTTGGGAATCGGAGACATGACAAACGAAAGGCTTCAAGAAATCATTGCAGTCGGCGAGTCGCTAGATGTTGACTTCAAGGGCGAGGAGCGTAAAACTCTATCCTATGACGATCTGGCGGAGGTGGTTGTCTGTTTGGCGAACCGATCCTCCGTTTCACCGACATGGTTGTTGTGCGTGGCGTTATATGACCGCCTAGTCCGCCAAGGTACAAAATGGGCTCCTCTTATGCATGGAGGCATTAAAATAAGACCGTGCACAAATCACAAATGCTCGCATGCAAAGAATATTTCGTTTTTGCGGTCCGCTACGGCAAAACATCAGTATATGCAGCGGTTATGAGGAGCAGCGCCCATCTGGGGGGTATTCGACCACTGGCTCACGTAGCTTGCACATGGCTAAGACGTATCGGTATACGTGAACCAAGCGAGGCATGCGGCATGGCGGTGAGGTTCTTAAATTATGGGATCCGGCGCAAGTTGCATTGGTTAATAAGCGTTAATGGACTGAAAATGTACGTATATTTTTTTTGCTGCGTATATATTTTAGGTGGATTCAGTAAAGATGGGTGAGGCTTTCATCAGAATTCCAAAGCTTCCGGAGGATGGCAGGCAAAAGAGCTATTAGTAATGCCTATGCTCTATAATAGGAGACGAGCGGAGAATTGTAGAAGATAAATTACATGCTATTCATGCATTGCATGATTATTTCAGAATATTAAAGAATGTTTTTCTTGCTCATAAGGAGTTTTAAAATGAGCCAAATCAGAGTGCGTGAAGTACTACAAATTCATATTGATCCGCCAAGCGGGAACGCCAAACTTTCTGAGCTAAAGGTATTGGCTGATCAAGTTCAGCGTACTCTTGATGCCGTGGCGCGTAATCTTGCAAAAGATCCGAAAGCGAAAGTGGATGCGGATATAAGTGGGGCTACCATTGGAAGTTTGCATTTGGTGCTTCAACCAGCCTTAGCTGATTCTTTTGCTGTCAACCCGGACCAAATATGCCGGACATTGATTGAGGACATCAATAATGTGGAGCATCAACGTTATCGACCGGATATGACTCTCGCACTACTGCAACAATATAAGGCGCTTGTCAATATGTTCCGTAATTCCCATATCCAGGTTCAATTAAGTCATGGCATTGATGACGTCACCATTGATGATGATTTCAGGAGCATGTTTCGGGCATCCACGAAGGAGAGAATAGCGAATAAAGTGGATATTATCGGCAGAATCGAAGCGCTGAATATCCACTCCACTCCTTATGAAATGAAATTATTCCCAACAACGCCAGATACCGATTATATACTGTGTCGTTTCGAGGATGAAATGCTTGAGAAAATCACTGATTTATTCAAGCACAAATCCATGGTTCGCGTAACAGGTACGGGATATTATGCACCTATTGGCATCAATCCTTCGAGGCTTGTTCTGACATCCGCCCCCGTCCCGCTAGTTTTTGATTTGGATCAATTGCGTCTCTATGCGAGGAATGTCAATCTTGTACCTGCAGGGATGAGCGCCTCTGATTTTTTGGCGGCAAATCGGAAGGCGGCGGGTCTTGAAGAAGATTAAAACCATTTACTGGGATGCAAACTGCCATATCGCGCTTTTAAATAAGGAAGCCACGACGGAACCTCAATATTTAGCCGCATTGGAGGAAACGTATGAGGATATGCTTTTTGGCAAAGTGCATATCCTGACCTGTACTCTCATTCTTGCTGAAGTGTTCCAAGAAGAACAACACCGAAATATCTGCGAAAAGCTCATAGGTTGTCCTCACTATTCGATGATTGAAACGGTGAGCAGTATATATGCTCTGGCCGGGGAATTAAGATTAAAATGTGCTAAGGTAAATCAAAAATTGAAAACTCCCGATGCTATTCACATAGCGTCGGGTTCCCTTGCGAAGGCGGATGAAATATGGACCACCGATGAACAGCTTATTAACAAAGGAAAAGCCGAACTGCTTGTGGATACTCCGATTGTATACCCTTATATTCAAGAACCGCGGCTTGTTTTCGAGTAATTTAAATTTTATTTAATTCTATGTAAAAATGCGAAGTGAATAATGCTCATGAATATCATCGAAAGTAATAGTGTTACATATGAATATGGGATTTATATCAGCAAAATATTATATCAGATAGTATGATCGTGATTTTCTCTGAAGCATATAGATATTTATAAATATCGTGAAAAGTAAGGGAAATAGCATCAATGAGTTGGGTAAGTAAAACAAGCTGGTTTCCGTTAATCTCCCATGAGAACCCGGAGGATTTGGGATATGGAGAGTGAAAATTCGAAGACGGATAATTCGCGCAAAGCTTTTGGTCGAAAGCGTGAGGGAGTTTCCTTTCCTGCTCCGCCATTTCGTGCGGGTATGCCTGAAGGCTATGCCGCCACGCTGAACGAGATCAAGCGGCGGATTCGGACGGAGCGGCTTCGTGTAGTCCTTTCCGCCAATGCGGCCATGATACTGATGTATTGGGAAATCGGCAGGATGATCCTGGATCGGCAGGAAGATCAAGGATGGGGCGCCAAGGTTATTGATCGTTTATCCTTGGATCTGCGCGAAGCGTTCCCTGAGATGCATGGGTTGTCCTCCCGCAATCTCAAGTACATGCGCACTTTCGCTGAAGCCTGGCCGGATCATGAAATTGTGCAACGTGTCATTGCACAAATGCCGTGGCGTCAGAACATCGCTCTTCTCGAAAAGCTCGATGATGCACCAACTCGACTGTGGTATGCGCGACAGACAATTGAAAATGGATGGTCGCAGCCCGTCCTCTGCATGCAAATCGAGAGTCGCGCACACCTCCGGCAAGGCAAAACCGTCAACAACTTTGCTTTGACCCTGCCACCAGCCGATTCAGATATCGCGGGACAGATTTTCAAGGATCCGTACCTTTTCGATTTTCTCGGAACCGCCGATCCAAGGCGAGAGGCGGAAATCGAAAAGGCTCTGGTGGATCACATCCAGAGGTTTCTGCTCGAGCTGGGGGCGGGGTTCGCTTTCGTCGGGCGGCAGGTGCATCTGCAGTTCTCCAGCTCCGACTACTATCTTGACCTGCTCTTTTACCATCTCAAATTGCGTTGCTTTGTGGTCGTGGAACTCAAAGCCGTGCCCTTCCA
>JAJZOL010000139.1 GCA_021811565.1 bacterium
TGTTGTACCAAGACTGCGCTGAAGCTTACGCGAAAGCCCCAGGTTGTTTATTGTGAACATCTCCTCAAGCCCCTCAAGCAGACTGGATGCCGCGTCCGGATATTGCCTTGAAAGGGTTTCAGCCAAAGCTCGCAACTTTTTCATTCCCGACGATGCGTCAAGCTTGAACGCCGCCTTCATATATGTCGTTACATATTTCCCCATCTCAGCTGGAAGATAGCCCGCCACGTTCCTTGCCTTGTGAATTCTGCATCGTTGAACCGGGTTTCCCTCGCCGTAAACCGCGTCAATTCCGGCGCGAAGAGCCTTCGATCCGTCAATCACGAACAATCGCCTTACTCCGAGGGATATTCCGCGCTCCACAAGGCGTTCAAGCAATGCCTTCACAACCACCGCGTTCTCGGTTGCTCCATTCTTGCAGCCGCACTGCGCGCAACCGCATAAAGTTTTGCTTGTCGCAGGCAACCCCTGAATTTTTGTTACAATAGAGCCGATATCTTCGCAGCCAATCATATCCACGACATCCACATGATTCCGAAAGGACTCAAACTTCTCGATGGTGACGTTGCGCAGGAAGGGTCGCCTCCCTATCGAGCCGATCACCCGCATTTTTTCGTCCACCCCGTTTGCTGACAGGCTTAAGATCGTTTGTCAGGGAAGATGGCCCTTGGGATCGGAACCCGCGAGAACAAGAAATCTGATCGCTTGATTTTGATTGTGTTCTTGATAACCTTGTCGATACCGATATTTTCGGTTTCCGTTTGCCAACGATGCAGACCTTCCCGAGACGCGCCGCGGCAACCTGATCCGCCAATCCCACGCTGCCAAGCGTTGAGACCGCGACGGAGCAATCCCCGTCCTCGCACAACACCCTGTATTCTCCGGCAACGGGAGGCCAGACCTTTTCTTTCACTTCAAACGCGCAGGATAGCTCAATGGCGACGGCTTCGGGGTACGCCTGATTGAACTTATTCATCGCAACCGCCGGGAAGCAGTACGCACATCGAAGACAAGCGTACATAATCGGCTCCATTTCGGATTGCCACGCCTTGATGCTCGCCTGCAAGGCGCCGGTGTTGAGGCGTCCTTTCCCTTGGAGCGCTTTCCCCAACGATCCGAGCGTCTCCTTCATGCAACCGCACTTGCGGCACTTGGCGAACGTCATGCCTTGGCGAAGCTCCGCTTCGATTTTCATAATCGGCTTTGTTTCTGTTTCGGATTGCATTTTCCGCCCTTTCACAGCAGCAAGCGTCCGCAACATTTCCATCGACAATTTTACTTCGATAATTGCGCTCCATCCAGACATAGCCGACGCCCACGGAGCAAAGCGTGAGAAGGAACGTTAACGGTTTTGCAAGTCCCGCGAACGAGTATCCAAAAAGTGCAATGTAAACCGCCAGCATCGGCGAACCACAACATCCGAGAAGGAAACAGCCCGCAAAGTATAAAATCCCCTTTAGCGTAACGCCGCCAAGCAATCCGACTAATCCCCTCCCCTGGCCTTCGATGAACCTCGCCAGCGCGTAAATCGTGAAACCGAACGCAATCGCGTAGGATAAACCGATCAGATACTGACCGCTTTCAACGTAGACGCCGAAATAGTTCACATTGCCCGCAGTCACCCATTTCTCCGCAAGTCTCCTCATTCCAAGAACAGTGTAAGAAGCGTGGAAGGACAGCGCGAAAATGAAGTCGATCAATGACCATAAGCGCCTTTTTTCACTTTAACTCAACCTTGTGCGCCATGAAAACGAATTTGGAGTTAGGAGTTTTCTCAATCTCACCGTAAGCTATCACGCTCGATCCTATTTTCGAGGGGCGACCATGGTATTCAACGGGTATGATTGCATCGCCAACAGCGCAACTCAAAACGAACATGGACTTTGTCTTATCCACGGCGATCACCGGACCTTCCACGCCTATGGTTCCTTTGAAGCGTTCCGGTTGTTGCATAACCTCGTCCGCATCCACGTCGATTTTGCTCGCCGCCTGTCACGCTTCGCCATTCGACTTTCCGGGGAGCAATCGTTGCAAACCAAATCCAATACCAACGAGAGCGATGGCTATTAAAATGATTGCAATCGATTTCTTGTTCATCCACCCTTTCCTTTATTAATTTCGCATAACTTAGCTATTACTTGTACGATCATGGCAAAATTTCAAGTTCCCCCGCAATCCGCCCTGATCATATCTCTTTCCGCTTGTTCCACCGCCGATGTTTTGTCATAATTAGGAAGATCGCTACGGATTTGCGCTTAACGATGAATGGTGGAAATGATTATCGTTATAGCGAATGCGCTTCATCACCGGATTGAACGCCTCCATAGTTTGTCGCGGTTTCATTCGATGAGCGATTGAGTCATCACGTGCGATTGAACAGCAATTCGTCCGGCACTGGACCTATGAAAACGGGCTTATTCGATAAAATCAATGCGTGAAACTAACTCTGGAAAGCAAAGAGATAAGATCGTGACATCACTCCCTCCGCGGAAGATTGTGATGCATGATGCACACGGCCTTCTCGGGGACACCCCCGGCTGGCGAATATTTCATGATCCCGTCAAGGTGATCCAAGCCGCTAATCTCGAAGAAGTCGCCGACGCATTGCGCCGCGTGGAGCTTGCCGCAGGGGAGGGATACACGGCGACGGGTTTTATCTCTTATGAGGCGTCCCCCTCGTTTGACACCGCCCTTCACGCTCGTCGCGGCGGCGAGTTGCCTTTGATTTGGTTCGCTCTTTATGACAAATGGAGCACGTACGAACTTCCCGCCATCACGGAGGAAAGAGCATATTCGGTTTCCTCTTGGCGCCCGGCGATCACGCGGAACCGGTATGTTGCGGAGGTGCGCCGCATCAAAGAACTGATAGCCTGCGGCGAAACGTATCAGGTGAACCATACATTTCGGCTGAGCGCAGACTTTCAAGGGGACGCATGGGCGTTTTTTTTGAAGCTTCAGGATGCCAAACAGTCCAAATATGGCGCATATCTTGATATCGGAAACGACGTTATATGCTCCGTCTCTCCCGAGCTCTTCCTTCTTCGCAAAGGGCGGAAACTGACCTGCCGCCCGATGAAGGGCACGGTAGGCCGAGGACTTGGTTATCGGGACGATGAATCCAAGGCGGAATGGCTGCGCTCCTCGGAAAAAAACCGCGCGGAGAATGTGATGATAGTGGACATGATGCGAAACGATCTCGGAAAGATCGCGGAGTTGGGAACAGTGGATGCGGAAAGCCTCTTTGACGTGGAACGCTTCGCAACCCTATGGCAGATGACATCCACCGTCACCGCCGAATGCGACTCATCGCTTTGCGCCATCCTCGCCGCGCTCTTTCCCTGCGCCTCCATCACCGGTGCGCCTAAGGTCCAAGCCAGCCGAATCATCGCGGGGTTGGAATCAACACATAGGGGCGTTTACACGGGCTGCGTAGGGTTCATCGCCCCAGGCGGGGATGCGCAATTCAACGTGGCAATTCGCACCGTTCATCTTAACCGGCGCAAGGGGCGCATGACTTACGGAACCGGTGGAGGGATCACTTGGGATTCGGACCCGGACGAGGAATACGTGGAGTGTCTTACAAAGACTTTGGCGCTTACGGCGGACTACCCCTCGTTCAAATTGCTTGAAACGATATTATGGAAGCCAGTCTCAGGGTACTTTCTGATTGAGGGGCACATGCGTAGACTTGAGGAATCCGCTCGCTATTTCGAGATTCCCTTGGACATGAGGAAAGTGAGCGAATGTCTGCAAAATCTTGCTCTTAACTTCCCGCCCGTCTCGCAACGAGTGCGTTTGCTGGCGCAGTGCGACGGAACGCTTCACGTCGAGGCGCAGCCTCTTACATACGCGCGACCGAGAAGAAGACGTGTACTGCTGGCGAAACGCCCGATATCGATCGACAACCGCTTCCTGTACCATAAAACCACGATGCGGGAGCACTTCCGTCTTGCGCTGGAGGAGGCTCCGACGGCGGATGACGTTCTGCTGTGGAACATGCGTCGCGAGATCACCGAAACGACCATCGGCAATGTCGTGGTGAAACTGTGCGGGGCGTTCCACACGCCTCCCGTATCCTGCGGATTACTGCCAGGTGTTTATCGGGAACAGCTTTTGGAAAAGGGGCGAGTCACCGAGCGAGTCATTAGCATTGAGGATATGCTTCAAGCCGAAACTATTTACGTTGTCAATTCGGTACGCGGATGGATGCCCGTAGAAAGAAGCATGCTGCTTGAATCCATTCGTTTCCTCGGCGAAGAAAGTAACCGACAAGAAAGATATTCCATTCGTGGTTTCCCCAAAAAATAATTCCAAAGAGCACTGGGCTGAGTTATCCCGGAAATAAGAAGGTCTGTCGCTCAAGGAAATCATTCGAATGCTTGAGACCGCAATACGCTCAATCCTACGTTGGCGGAATTCACTCGTCGCAGAGGATAACATCCC
The DNA here is from genome assembly GCA_021811565.1 of bacterium. Lineage (GTDB taxonomy): Bacteria > Armatimonadota > Chthonomonadetes > Chthonomonadales > CAJBBX01 > DTKV01. Next base: position 4,444 of record JAJZOL010000139.1, read on the forward strand.
CGAATTTTTATCGCACCCCGGGTTTAGTCAATGCCGGTTAGCCATATCTTGATTTGTCGCCCCCCATAACTTATTCTATGTTTTCTTTCCTCGGTTTTCGATCCATTCGCTTCCCCCGTTTACCATCCTCTCGCTTTTGTGGAATAATCTTTGAATAGCTTACTCGTCATCAAGCTCCCATCCACGGACGCTCAAAAGGAACCATGCTCATGACCGCCGACAAGGAACAGCTTTACGCCGATCGCTTCGCCCGATACACCACCGCCATGCGCAACGAGACACCGGATCGCATTCCCATCCGACCCTTCGTTGCGGAGTTCACCGCGAAGTACGCCGGGTTCACCTGCCAGGAGGTGACTCACGATTTTCAAAAGGCGTTCGTCGCCGCAAGAAAATGCGCCTGCGACTTCGATTGGGACGCCGTGGTCAGCAACATGGTGTATGTCTGGAGCGGACTGACCGAGGCGGTCGGACTCACCTATTACGGAGTACCGGGAATCGATATCCCCTCCAACACTGGCTTTCAGTATCACGAGCCTCCGGAGGAACAAGCTTTCATGAAGCCAGACGAGTACGACGCTTTAATCGACGACCCCACCGCATTCCTTTATAACGTGTGGTTTCCTCGTGTCACCCGCAATACCAAGGCGCCGGGAGAGCGAAACACATACGCAAACAATCTTGATTTCGTGCGCGGCGGCATGGCGATGATGCACTACTTTCAATCCTTCGGAACTCAGAACGACCTGCTTCGGACGGAATGCGGCATGGTCTCCGCTATCGCGGGCATCTTCAAAGCCCCTTTCGATATTATTGCGGACAAGTTGCGAGGCTATATCGGGCTCACAATGGATATGTTCACCCAGCCGGAAAAGGTGCTCGCCGCCTGTGAGGCTCTCGCCCCGCATCTTTTTCACGTCGCCCTCACCACATCCGATCCTAACGGGCTGGTTCCCATAGGATTCTGGATGCACCGCGGTTGCGTGCCGTTTATCACTCCCGGACAGTTCGAATCGCATTACTGGCCGACCCTCCGTCCTGTTATCGAAGAGCTCTGGAAAAATGGTCGCCAAACCCTCTTCTACGCCGAAGGGAATTGGGACCCCCACATTGTACGTTTCGCGGAGTTGCCGGAAAGGAGCATCGTCTATCATGCCGACAGAGGGGATATCTTTCATACGAAGAGGGTCTTGGGAGATAAGTTCTGCCTCAGCGGCGGCATTCCGAATATCCTGTTAAGCTATGGGACACCCGAGGAATTGATTACGCATTGCAAGCGGATCGTGGAGGAAGTGGCGGTCGATGGAGGATATATCGCAGACGCGAGCGCAATCATGCAAAACGATACGAGTGAGACGAATCTGCGAATCATGACGGATTACATGCGCGAGCACGGCGCCTATTCCCAGGGTCACTCCCGTTTTGCGCCTCCATGCGAAAATGGATGGAAGCCGTCCTCGCCTGCGGGACTGGCGAGATTGCCCATGCCCAAGACGGAGCCAGGGGTTTGCCTGCCGTTTGAGGAAGCGGAGGCGTTTCGGTTGGCTATGAACGGGGACGAAAAAATTGTCAAGGATATTTGGCGCATGACGGATGAACTGGCTTACTCCTTCATCTGGCAGATGCTTCTCTCTTTTTGAGATCGCATGCATTAACATTGAGGAATATGCGGACTGTTTCCGGTTTTTGACGTATGAATGGAATTCATTATTGGGGGTATTCGGGGTTGGATGCAGTCTCTCATCACAAATGAGGATCGAACAACCATCGCAACGCCAATTTCTGATTGACGGAAATCCGGACAATTCCAACGCACGATAAAATTCATACATAACAAGTCCTCAATGAGTAATTGGAAGATATGATATGAATAACGAAAAGGATTATTATGGCATTCTGCATATTCCCACCACCGCCACCTCATCCGATATCAAAGAGGCTTATCGGTTGCTCATATCCGCCCTCCATCCGGACAAGTTTCAGTCTAACAGCAAGCGGGCGAATCTCGCCAATAAGATAGTCACGGATATCAACGAGGCTTTCGATGTATTGAAGGATACTCAAAAACGCGAGGAATACGATCTCATTCGCAGGAGCGCACGAGAAACGGTTGCGAGCAGCGTGGAAGAGAGGGTTCGCACTGAATGCGAACAAAGGTATACGCAAGAGATCGCCAAGCTGAAGCAGGAGTATAATCAACGATTGAACTTCGAGATCGAACGTGTAAGAGCGGACATGGAATCCGAAATCCAAAGCCGAGTGATGCGTGCATCGCAACCATTGCGCGAAACGATCATAAGCCTGCGGAACGAGATCATTTCGCTCAAACAGAAAAACCCCAATGAATCTCATCCCTATTCTGCGTCAGATCGCACCACACACAAACATGTCGATTCCAATAAATTATCCATTAAAGAATTCATGCGCGTTATACATGCATTCCTTAAGGGGAGGAGAAGTTAACGCCGCTGATCCATCATCGCGTTCATGCTCGCCATCACATCCGCAGAACCGGATAGTTCAATCCGATTCCTGTCAACTGTGAATTGGTTTAGATAAACCGGAAACGGTAAGGAAGAGAAATCAAACGCATGGTTCACATATTTGGCGAGATACCTCAGCCAGGATGCGGGTAATGGAATATGCAACCCCTCAACGGTCATGCGATCCGGCTCCATCTCCAATGTCGTAGGAGAAGTCAACATAGGCGTTGCAGTAACAGTGAAAGGAATCTCCTTCCCGAGAAGCAGATAATTCAGGTAGAGGATGAGCACGCCTTTGCGAGCTCCGATCATTCGAATACCTATTCGCTGATCCGGCGGAAGAGGATTCGACCGGATATACTGATTTAAACTGTTTTGATCCAGCACAACCTGAAACGTTGTCCTTCCAACGGACTTGAGTTTTCTTTGCAATGGATCGATATCCACGTTATTCATAACGATATGCAGATACCGGCAGGTGATCTGATTGTGCAGTTGAACGTCCTCACCATCAATGGTGATTTTGCTCAACCTTCCCTGAATGGTTCGCAAAGGAGGATTGTCCACGTGCGCCCGCCACACTTTCGCGGGACCAAGATAGATGGGGAGGATATCTCGAATTTTACGTTCCGCCGTTCGATTGACTACTCTGGCACAACCGGCAGAGAACATCAAGGGTAGGACGATAGCGGCCATCGACAATAAAAAGAGAGCTTTTCCGGAGGCTTTCAGTTTCAAGTTCATTAACCTTGCAATAATCCGCATCGCAAAGCGTCAAAAATATCGCTTTGCGATGCGTAACATCCTTGTCCCCTGCGTTTACAAGCTCATATTACTGCTGTGTCCAGGGAAGAATTTAGAGTTTGGATCGACCCATGTCTTCGCCGAGCACACAGCTATGCAAGCCTCTCCGGTGCCGGTGGCGATGAGCCTTAATTTCCCGTCATAGGTGCATATATCGCCCGCTGCATAGACGCCCGGGACATTCGTTTCCATTTTTGAGTTTACCACAATCATCATCGACAGTCTTCCCG
>JAJZOL010000176.1 GCA_021811565.1 bacterium
ATTGGGGGTCGCAACGGGGGCTTCTAATAAATCCAAAACTTTGGGTGAGCATGTTCAAGCCGATCTACAAGGATTTCATCGATATCGCCCATAGTCACGGCAAAAAGATGTTCATGCATTCCGACGGGCATATCTTGGCGATCTATCCGCATTTGATTGAACTGGGTCTTGATGCAGTTAACTCACAGCTATTTTGCATGGGACTGGCAAACCTGAAGCCATTTCGCGGAAAGATCACCTTTTGGGGTGAGATTGACCGACAGCACCTTCTTCCCGAGGGCACATTGAAGGATATCGAGGACGCCGTGAAAAGCGTGAAAGAGGCGCTGTGGTCGAATGGCGGATGCATCGCGCAATGCGAGTTCGGCGCGGGAGCCAAACCCGAGAATGTCCGCAAAGTGTATGAGACTTGGGACGCCATTATATGATGTTTGATTTCAAATTTCACAGGGAGAGAAGCGGATGAGCCTAGAAAATGAAGCTTTGCCGATTAATTTACGATGCGAATATACAAAAAATCCGTTGGGGTTGGATGAGTCGGTCCCCAGATTAAGTTGGAATACGCAATGCCAGCGTCGGGGATGGAGGCAAACAGCGTATCAGGTGCTCGTTGCGTCGAGTCCGAGCCTTCTCGCGTCGGATCAAGGGGATGTTTGGAACAGCGGCAAGGTGGCTTCCTCCAAATCCATCCATATTGCATACGACGGCGAGCCGCTGCTCGCCCGGCAGGAGAGATGGTGGAAGGTTCGAGTATGGGATGAGAAGGATACTCATTCAGCGTGGAGCGAGGCGGCGTCTTGGGAGATGGGGCTGTTGAGCGAAAAGGATTGGGCGGAAAGCGCTTGGATCGGCAGGGAGGCTCCCGCCACCCCGGATGGGGAGCCAGCCCCGTATCTGCGAAAGGAGTTCCACTGCCCCCCCGACATCCGTCGCGCGAGAATTTACGTATGCGGATTGGCGTATGCCGAAGTGCATTTGAACGGACAAAAGGTGGGGGGGGATATCGAGAGGGACCCGGGGTATACGGATTTCGGCAAGCGCATTCTCTATGTGACCTACGACGTGACCTCCAAGCTGAAAGCAGGCGATAATGCCATAGGGGCGATACTCGGTACTGGCTGGTACGATGTTCACGATGAAGCCGTATGGGATTTTCACAAAGCCCCTTGGAGGGGACGCCCACGTATGAGGCTTGTGCTCGCAGTGGATTACGCGGATGGTTGTACGGAATACGTCATCAGTGATGATTCATGGAAGGTGTCGACCGGTCCCATCCGCAGGGATGGAATCTATTCCGGCGAGATCTATGACGCCCGCATGGAAATGCCAGGATGGGACCTCACTGGTTTCGACGATTCCCGTTGGTCCCCTGTTTCGCTCATGTCAGCGCCAACCGGGCGAATGAGAGTGCGCGTATGCCCGCCAGTCGCCATAACGCACACTATCACCCCGATAGCCATCAGGGAGCCCAAGCCTGGCGTCTATGTGGCGGACTTGGGGAGGAATATATCGGGGCATTTGAGAATTCGCGTGAACGCTCCCGCAGGTACCGCTGTGACGATACGGTATGGGGAAAAAACAAGCCCGGATGGTTCCTTGGACAGATCGAACATAGACACACTTATGGTCAAAACCGAGCCGCCACAGCTCTTTCAGCAGGATACGTATATCTGTAAAGGGGGAGGCGAGGAGGTATGGGAGCAACGATTTTCGTATAGCGGCTTTCAATACGCGGAGGTAACCGGCTTGCCCTATAAGCCGGATGCAAGCCAATTGGAGGGCCGGTTCGCTCACACCGTTTTCGAAAGCGCAGGTGCGTTCGAGTGCTCCAACCCCCTGCTTATCAAAATACAGGAAGCCACCCGTAACGCGTATTTCAGCAACGCTCAAAGCATCCCAACGGATTGTCCTCAACGGGAGAAAAACGGATGGACGGGGGACGCGCATCTGGCATGCGAAATGGGGTTGATGAATTTCCATTCCGCAACCTTCTATTCAAAGTGGCTTGATGACTTCGCTGACAACATGCTGGAGAGCGGTCAGGTAGGCATCATCGTACCAACGGGAGGTTGGGGACGCGGGGATTGTCACCCGGCGTGGGATAGCGCCTATACGATCGTGACATGGTTCCTGTATTTATATTGCGGCGACACCCGCCTGATGGAAAGGCATTATGATAACATTCGGCGATACGTGGATTATCTTTCAGGGCGAACGGAGGACGGCGTGGTGCCTTTTGACAGCCTCGGAGACTGGTTACCATGGTCCACTGTAACGCCGAGTCAGCTCACCTCAACCGTTTTTCTTTATGTGGACGCTAACATCGTGGCGCGCATGGCTAAGCTTCTGAACAAAGCCGAAGATGCCGTGAAATACGCCGCTCTCGCCGAAGACACACGCTTGGCTTTCAACGCGAAGTTTTTCGATCCGGAACGGAACAGCTACGCCAATGAAAGCCAAACGGCGCTATCCTTGGCGGTGGATTGTAATATGCCTCCGGAAGGCCACAGTGATGCGGTGTTTGCACGCTTGACTGAGAATTTGGAGAGTCTTGGTCATATTGACACGGGAATTTTAGGGGCGAAATCCGTTCCCTGGGTTCTTTCCGAAAACGGACGTACGGATTTGGCGTATCGCATTATCTCTCGCACCGAGCAACCCGGATGGGGGTGGTGGATTCAACAGGGAGCCACCACTTTGTGGGAGGATTGGAAGGGGGAGAACTCCCTGAACCATATTATGTTCGGGGATGTCAGCAATTGGTTCTTCCAATGGCTGGCGGGCATAGGTTTGGATCCGGATGCTCCCGCGTTCGCTCATATTCGTATTCGCCCCACCCCCGTGGATGATCTCACATGGGCGAAGGCTGTTTACGATTCCATGCATGGCCGTATTGTTTCGGATTGGCGCAAAGAGGGGAGTGTTTTTCACTTGAACGTAACCATCCCTGCGAACTGCTCCGCCACCGTGAGAATACCGGTCTCTTCATCATCTTTTGTGACCGAGGGAGGCAAACCCTTGGATCAGGCGGAGTGCGTAACCCCGTTGTCAAATGAAGGGGACTGGGCTTTGGTTGAGATACAATCGGGAGATTACAGTTTCGAGGTGCGAGACTGAAGCTAATGCGTGGAACAGAGGGGGTTATTGACAACGAGAGGCTTCAAAAGCGTCTGATAGCTTTTTTGGACGCTCTTCCTGAATCCATGAAGAGCGAGATCGCCTTTGGAGTTCCGCTTTCCCCTTTCACGACGTTAAGGGTTGGGGGGAATGCGGATATCTATTACCTCGCCAGGGAAAGAGGGGCTATGGCGCGAATCGTTGAGATCGCTCAAACACTTGATATCCCCTATTTCCTGCTTGGAGGGGGAAGCAACATCTGCATCAGTGATTCCGGGGTGCGCGGATTGACGATCCACAATTGTTGCCAAGCCGTGGATTTGGGTGTAATTACTCGCTGTGACACTGGGTATTCATTGATGCAACTCTTCTTGGATTCCGCTAAAAGCAACCTCTCCGGATTGGAATTCGCAGTAGGTATTCCCGGTACGTTAGGAGGGGCTCTTGTTTCGAATGCCGGGGCGTACAGGGATAATATCGGTCATTTGATATGCGACGTGGATGTTGTGGAAGGCGGAGTTTGCAAAAACGTCTCGGCGGATTGGATGGAGTTTTCCTATCGCGACAGCAAACTCCGACGCGGACTATCGCCGCAACCCGTTGTGGTGTCGGCTCGGATTCAACTAACACCGGGCAATCATTCCGCAATAATCGAGCGGGCAAGAGAGAACCAGCGACAACGCATATTCAAACAGCCTTGGTACCCTTCCGCCGGGAGCTTTTTCAAGAATGTGAACGACTCCGATCTGGCTCAATCTCTGCCTGATCTCCCTGTCCCTTTGAAGATGGCGGGAGTGGTCCCCGCTGGATATCTGAATGCCGCCTGCGGATGCAAAGGGTTACGGGTTGGGGATGCGCAAGTCAGTCGAAGACACGCCAATTTCATTGTGAACAGAGGATGCGCCACGGCGAGAGATATTCGCCGTTTGGCGGAGATTGTTAAGAGAAGAGTGCGAGATCAATTCGGGGTGGAGCTGCAAGAAGAGGTGATTTACGTCGGGGATCCGCCTGATCCGCAGAGTGACACGGATCAGACGGAATAGCCAAATCTCTCAACGGGTATGCAACCCGCATTCGGTGCGATTGAACCCAGTCCATCTCCCCGATCGCTCGTCCTCGTCCGCGCAAACCGGCAGGGTGCATGGCGCACAGCCTATGCTAGGAAATCCTCTGTCATGGAGGGGATTATAGGGCACATCGTTGGCGAGGATATATTTCCATAGCTCTTGCCTTGACCAATTCGCCAATGGGTTGATCTTCACAAGATTGAACTTGGCATCCCACTCCGCAATGTCGGATTTGGCTCTGTGAGGTGACTGTTGTCGGCGGATGGAGGATATCCATGCGGACCATCCTTTCACCTCCTTTCTCAGAGGCTCAACCTTTCTGAGACGGCAGCACTCATCCGGAATGATATGATGTATCGGGCCCCCGAAGCGATTCTCCATCTCTTCGACGCTCTCCTCCGATTCCACCATTTTAACGAGAATGCCGTATTTTTCAAATAACCTTTCGCGCAACTCCAGAGTTTCGGTGAATTGATATCCGGTGTTGAGATTGAAGACGTGCACATCCGGTTCAATCTCCGCCAGCATGGAGATAATGGCGCATCCTTCGGCTCCGAAGGCGGTCGCCATGCACAGTTTCGGATGATAGGTGTGCACCGCCCAACGGAGAATCTGTTGCGGCGTTCTGCTCTCCAATTGAGCGCTCATATAGCGTAGTTCCAGATCCAACTGTTGGTTCATTTTTTTCTCCATAATGTTGACTAAACTGATTGATTATATTATAATAGATAAACTCGATAAAGTCAATCGATTAAATAAACATTGTGTTTTCCAATTCAGATCAAGGAGGTTAAAATGAGTTCCGGGATTATATTGTGGTTCACAGGATTGTCAGGAGCCGGGAAATCCACCCTGTCTCAGGAGTTGGTCAGGTACTTTGAGGATAATAACGATCGAGTGGAGTTGCTGGACGGAGATGAAGTTCGCACCAATCTGTCCAAAGGGCTGGGTTTTTCAAAGGAGGATCGGGATACCAATATCCGCAGGATTGGATACGTGGCTCGTCTATTGGCTCGGAACGGTGTTGTCACCATCACCGCCGCGATTTCGCCCTACAGAGACATTCGCGAGGAGATAAAGGCGCAGGCTCTGAGGGAGGGTACCCATTTCGTGGAGATATATGCAAACGCCAGTTTGAATGCATTGATCGAAAGGGATGTAAAGGGATTATATCGTAAAGCGTTATCCGGGGATATCTCGCATTTCACCGGAGTGTCCGATCCATACGAGCATCCTCTCAATCCTGACGTGGAGGTGAAAACTGATTCGGAATCCGTGCAGGAATCCGTTCGTAGAATATTGAATTACTTACATAATAGAGGATATCTTGAATCTACTACTTAATCCCGCAAAGGGGATGAATACGATGTTTACTGTGGATTTGCATACGCACACCACCGCCTCGGATGGCACTCTGACGCCAACGGAGTTGGTTGTCGCCGCAGCGGAGGCTGGAATTACCGGTTTGGGGATCACCGATCATGATACGTTGGATGGATTGGAGGAGGCTGCGGAAGCCGCAAGGCAGATGAATATCGAGATGATTCCCGGCATAGAACTCTCCATAGATTATCCTCATGGAAGGTTTCACATGCTGGGTTATTACATCAACTGGAAAATTCCGGGGTTGGAACGGCGTCTCACACGCCTGAAGGAGAATCGAGCCATTCGCAACGCTAGAATGCTGGAGAAGTTACGAGCGTGCGGCGTGGATTTGTCGATGGAGGAGGTTTTGGCGGATTCCGGCGGAGGTCAGTTGGGACGCCCCCATATGGCGAAGGCGCTGGAAAGAAAAGGGGCGGTGGAATCCGTGCAGCAAGCGTTTGATCTCTATCTAGGGGAAAATGGCAAGGCATACGTGCCAAAAGATAAAATCACCTTGGAGGAGGGGATACGGCTGATACATGAATCCAAGGGAGTCGCTGTTCTTGCGCATCCTTCCACTCTCAAACTAAACGAGGAGGAGATTGAAACCGCTTTGATTCAGTTCAAAAGCCTCGGATTGGATGGGATGGAGTGTTATTATAGTCAGTATTCCTTGCAACAGATAGATGGGTATCTCGCCAAAGCCTTCAAAGTCGGCTTATTGGTGACTGGCGGTTCTGATTTCCATGGATCCACCAAGCCGAATGTGCAGTTAGGCCATGTGATTGAGGACAACCCCGCTCCCGACGCCATTTTGCATGCGCTCAAACAGCGTCGTTCGGAAATGTATGCTCACAATCAACATTTCATTTTGCATACCACGTGACGACAACTCATTCAGTATTATTATTTCTTAATGTTCATCTATGGGGTTGCCGTAAAAATACGCCGTCGAGCAACGAATGCTCAACGGCGTATTACCCTAGAGTGCGGGCAACACGGATCACTTTTTCGGAGGGGACGGTTTCAGAGGTTGCGAGGTTCCGTGAGAGCCTCCTCCCGGCGAGCCAACCAATCCGGCGGTTTGACCGGTTATCACATGCGTGTAGACGAACCAGATAGCCGCCAACACGATGACAACAATGACTACCACGACTGCGGGATGTATGCTTTTATTCGCCATGGCGTTTTTTATTTCCCCACCGTTGTGGCTCCGCCGTAACCGCCGGGCGCCAGATTTTTCATTGCATTCATTCCCTGAGAGGCGGCAGGGGTTGCCGCTCCAGCACCTTGGGTGTTAAGTTTTTGCAGAGCTTGCATCCCTTCGGTTCGGCTGCCATTCCCGGCATTCGCCCCGCCACTATTGTGCATTCCAACTAAGAAATAGATGCCAACGATCAAGATCACTACTATCAACACACTTATTACCATGGTAAGCGGCGATATCTCCTTTTTCATAATCCTTTATCTCCTATTTTTTCGTGGACGGAGCGAGGTGATCTTGCGATACAAGAACACCCCGCCCTCGACATCCCATCTTAGCCGACTTTGGTTCTATGATGTTGCTGCTGTTTACTCGCCCCATTTTTGCCCCGGGGACATCGTAATGTCCGGAGCCTTGAGATCAAAATCGATCTCGGGTATGGCGTTCATGTGGTAAGCGTGTGAGTGACCATCGTAGAAACTCACGTTCATCGTGCCGTTATGGCGAGCGTATCCGAAATAGGAGCCGCAGTTGCCATTAACCCAGCCCTGCATCGTCAAACCGCACACACCCACAGTTGCCAATTCGGGCGATGGACCTCCAACAACCGCATTATTTGTTTCCAATAGGACGATACGTTCCGATGGGGCTTGCACGTCCGCATCAGACAAACCTTCGTTGGAGCCTGGTTGACCTCTTCCCCACCATCCGGCGTCCGATGCGTATGTTCCCTCGGCATTTCCTGCAGGAGTTCCTCCCGCCGGCATGAACCAGTTCAATGCGATTCCGCTTTCATATCTGTAGGAACTATCGGATGGCGGGAAAGGGTTGCCCGCCTGAGCGTCCGATTCGGTTTGACCTACGAATACCGGGTTGGACACGTCCGGGCATGCGAAGATGCCGGTGGATTTCACATAGGGATAGACTTCGAACTGCCACCAAGCTCGCCCAGGACCCTCTCCGTATTTGTTCACGTAGCAACAGTTCCAGCCGAGAATATTTCTTTCGTCGTAATCCTGGCTGTACATTCGAATACCAAGACCAAGCTGATTTTCATTTGATAGGCAACTTATTGCGCGAGCCTTCTCCCTAGTGTTATGTATCAATAATAACTTGACAATATATCTATTTTATGTTATACTTAATTTATGTGGAAATCAAGCGAAAATCTTATAATGTCTGACGAGCAGCAACGAACACTTGAAA
>JAJZOL010000084.1 GCA_021811565.1 bacterium
CCACAACTTCGATATGAGATACAAATCGCATAGGATTATCGCAGGAATTATACAATAGAGGTACTTGCAAAATTCGGGAAATGTGGCTATTATCGCTCATTTCACGTTCGATGATATACTTGAAAATCGAATTTTGCAATTACCTGAATAGAAAGGTGTATTATGAAATATCATTTGCACGCAACGGCGCCATGATCATACTAGCACGATTCTTTCGAGGAGCGTTACAATCCTGTAAAGATAGCATCGATTATTCCATTCAGGAGGATTTCCATGCAATTCAAAACCGATTTGAAAAGCGTTGTCTGTTTTTTGGTCATTTTGGTGTTTTTCTCGCCGCACAACTCGGCAAAAGGGTCGAATATCCCCTTAGGCGTCGCGATCTCATCCTCGTTTCTTAGAGTAAACGCCGCAACCCAGGATAACGGATACACAACGATAAATGGCGCATGGAATGGCAAGGACGCCATATTGCTCTACGCCAAGAATAACAAGGCGACCATCCTCAACCAGCTGGGCGTGAACCCCTGTTTGAAGGGAGTCGTCTCCTTTGAATACCAGGCGATCGCCTCCGCCGTGCAGGGACAGAACCTCGTGTTCTATGTTATTCCCTTCACTGCGGATGGCAAGGAGGGAGGGGCGGCGAGAACGGCGTGGATGGTTCCCTCCAAGTATGTGGGAGATGGGAAATGGCACCACGCCAGCTTCAGTTACGATTACACCTCGAACCTCGAAGTTGTGGGAGTGCAACTAGACCAAAGGGTGAATGAATCCGAGGAGACCGGTCCGGGGGAGTGGCTGATCACCGATATCCACCTTAAGCCCCTCCCGTATCCCACCGGTCCTAATCTGGCGATTCAAGCGTTTAACACTACGCAAACACCTCTCACCATTGGAAACACTTTCGATATGGTGCTGACCATTCAAAACATCGGACGATCCACGGCAAAGGGGATTCGCGCATCCATCAAACTCAGCCCGAATCTGAAACAACTTGGCGTAAAGCAATTCCCCGATAGATTGAAAGCGGGCGAATCAGCCACGATTCTCTGGAGATGCAGATCGCTTCGACGTTCCGGAATCGCTTACGCCAGGGTGTCCGTAACGCGCAGCCTTCAAAAAAGAAGCCTCAGCACCGTCTGGTCATCCGTTATCACCCTTGCACCGCCGGAGAGATGGGACAATCAAAAAAACAATCTTGATCTCCGTTCGGGGAATATGCGCCTAATCCTCCCGCAAATCAGCGATGAGGGCGGGCGGAGATGGTACGCCTTCGCCTCCGTGGAGTATCTCCGCAAAGGGAAATGGAACCATTTTGCCGTGCTGCCCCGTCTAGTTCAGGTGAATACAAAGGGAGGGGAGGATCAATTCCCTCTCGCAAAGCTCGTAAGCCACACGGCGTCATCCGCACGATTTACCATCCCAAATCCAAACTGGAACGCGGATGTCACTTTCCTTTTGAACCGAAAACTCGGCGTCATCTCCATCGACGCCAGTCTGCGCGCCAAGCGAGACCTAAATCTCCTGGCTTTTCGATGCCCCGACCTGAGAATCGGGGAGGGATCGTTCGGCTCATCAAAGAGCGACGCCATTTTCCCCGGATTGGAGTTCCTCTCCTCCAAGCAGGTCTCCTCCAGCTCGGAGTTTGTGGACTCGCCCATGTCCGAGAGATGGACCCCTCATCCTTTACGCATCACGTCGCCGATGCTCTCTCTTGCGTCGCACGGGATGGTGTTGACCATGCTCTGGAATCCCAACGCCAGGTGGGATGGGGTCCACGAGGGATACGCCGTGCAATTCGCAACACCCAACCGTCCCATGCATCAAAATAACTCTCGCATGGCGCTGTTCGTACCCACCATTCCGCAATGGGTGATGGAGAACGGATCGGAAGCAAACACACCGTATCCGTTGAAACGCGGACGAGAAATCAGGCTTCATGCGATCGTTTTCCTTCGTTCCGCCAGTTCGGCTTTGGACGGCATCCAAACCGTATTGCACTCCCCGCTTTATCATCCATTGTACGCCTCAGCGCCTCGTTCGCTGCAACAGGAGATCGATCTGAGTGCAAAATGTTTCATGCGGACGCTATGGCGTGGACCCGACAACGGATGGAAGGGACAGGATAATACGGGTCCGGCGCCAAACTCCAGCATCGCGATAGAGCTTCTTAAGATCGCCAATGAAACGAACAATCCCCAGATCGCCGATCAAGCGAAGCGACAGGTCGAGGAGGTCATAAACCGATTCCATATGAACCAGGGCGATGTCAACCTGGGTTTGTGGGAAGGGGGATTTCAATCGGCGTTGAACGCAGTGCGAGGAGGAGCCGAGGCGAATATGCGATCTCAAAGAGCCGATGGAACCTGGGGATTTGCGCCTGACACCCCCGAGAGAGAGAAGTTAGGACCTCGTGGAGACACGAACGTAGGAATCTGTTCCACGAACCTGGAGCCGATCGCCGCCTATGCATTGATAACCCGAAACCCCGCAGCGGTGCGATCGTTGTTAAGGGCTTTGAAAGCGATGGAAAGGTTCCGCATCCCCGCCGGAGCTCAGGTTTGGGAATGCCCCCTCCAAGAGCCCGACATTCTAGCGGCGGCAAACGTAATCCCGGAATATGTGGCTGGCTATCTGATCACTGGCGACAAACAATACCTGCGTCGCGCGGCGTATTGGGCTTGGACGGGCGTGCCATTCGTGTATCAGTGGAGATATCCGAACCGAGCGATCATGCCCGGAGCGACCACGCCGGTGTTCGGGAGCAGTTTTTTCACATGGTCATGGATGGGGCGTCCGGTGCAATGGAATGGACTCGCATATGCACACTCCCTGCTCACTCTCGCGCCTTACGACCATTCCTTTGACTGGACAAAGCTCGCGGCAAGCATCACGCATTGCGGAATGCAGGAGCAGCAGCTTCATTCCCCTTCATCCTACGGATGCTATCCCGATTCCTACCATCTGCTAAGCAACAAGCCATTCGGACCTTGGCTGAATCCCAGCGTGATCATGAACAACCTCTTCCACATAAAAGAGGGAATGTTCGCCTACCCCAACACGATTGCCATACAAGACGGTTCCCGGAGATGGCTGGTGACATCGGGGGCGCCGTGTGAAAGCGAGGCGAACCACGGTGAAATTACGCTCACAGTGAAGCCTATTCAAGGAATAACTAGCCGATTAATCGTCTCGTCCCCAATCCAGCCAAGCTCCATCGAGTTAAATGGCTCGCCGCTGACACAGGTGGAAAAGGAGCAACCGGATGGAAGTTGGTGGCTGTGGGACGCAACGGAAAATGTGACGCTGATTCAAGTGGAGAAAACAACCCCCTTCCGACTGCGGTTGTAGCTCCGCTGACATATCAGCCTTCATCCGTTTGGTTCATGCAATCCAGAGTCCTTCCGATGCGGGAGGACTCTGGAACTGATGGAAAAGGGCGAAATCTTATTGCATGCTCGGTTCGAACATCTCGTAACCGCTCTCGCCATGTTGGCTTTGATCCAATCCGAGGGTCTCCTGCTCGTGTTCCACCCTCAACCCCATCGTGTGATCCAGGATGACGGCGATGAGCCAGGTGACAAACATGGCGTACCCGGCGGTTACCACAACGGCTACGAACTGAACCCATAATTGATACGGATTGCCCGCAATCAATCCTCTTCCCATATAGGTGGCGAAGATTCCCGCCGCGATAGCCCCCCAAATGCCTCCAACGCCATGCACTCCGAAAACATCCAACGTGTCGTCATAGCCGAACTTGTTCTTCAAGGTGACTGCGTAGAAGCAGATCAGAGAAACGACAATCCCGATGACAACCGCCGACATCGGACTGACATACCCGGCTCCCGGGGTGATGCCAACCAATCCCGCCACGGCACCCGTGGCTGCGCCAAGCACGGTGGGTTTGCCATAGATTTTCCAATCGAGGAATATCCATGTGAGGGCGGCGATGGCTGCGGAGATATGCGTTGCGACGAACGCATTCACCGCTTGCGCATTGGCGGCTCCGGCGCTTCCCGCGTTGAACCCGAACCACCCGAACCAAAGCATTGCGGTGCCTATCAAAGTCATGGTAAGGTTATGAGGGCGCATCATCTCCCCCTCTTCCATATGTCTCTTGCCAAGCATCCATGCCAACACCAATGCGGAGGTTCCGCTGCTGATGTGGATGACCGCGCCTGCGAAATCCAGCACCCCCATCTCTTTCAGAAATCCGCCCGCCCCCCAGACGCAGTGCACCAAAGGGCAATAGATGAAGGTGCTCCAAAGAACGAGAAATACGACATAGGTCTTGAATTTGATCCGTTCCGCCACCGCCCCGCTGATAAGAGCCGGAGTGATGATGGCGAACATCATCTGGTAAATCATGAAGGCTTCGTGAGGCACGGTGGGATTATAATTCGGGTTGGGGTTCAACCCGACTCCTTGCAAACCGAACCAACTCAAATTGCCGATCACATGATGAAAATCCGGACCGAACGCCAGGCTGTAACCCCACATGATCCATACGAAAGTGATGACCGCGAGAGCCACGAAGCTTTGCATGATGGTGCCGAGCACGTTTTTCGCCCGCACCATGCCGCCGTAAAAGAGAGCAAGCCCTGGTGTCATAAACATGACCAGCGCGGCGGCGGCGAGCATCCACGCCGTGTCACCCGCCTTAATGGGAAGCGCGTTCACGCCTTGCGCTTGGGCTGCGGTGGAGAGAGTGGCGAGGACAAGGGTTGTCCCCAGAAGTCGGAGTTTACCGACTCGCCTGGAGCGGCGCAATTCGGAGCCGATAACGGCTCGCGCGTCGCCAGGCAACGCGTAATGTGTGGTATTCAATTCCATCCCCCGTTGGTGATCTCCGCTTTCGCGTTCGTGTGAAATATTCCATCCTGGAACATCAATTCATTGATAACGCGAACATAGCGGGTGAATTTACTCCGCCTGTCGCTCCGCATTGAGAGAGGTGCGCCACGATGAACACCGGGGACTGGCTAAACAGAAAGGAAGTTCCGCGTAGAACGGTCTCAACCACACCGTTAAGATGCATTTATTATGACACATTGAGGGCATGGAATCGCACTTCGGCGTAGATGAAACACCGTGAGAGATGAAGTTGATTTATGATAATCCTTTCAACATTGGAACAGATCCCATAGGAACGTATTCAATGAACTTGAAGCATAGATACATAGAACGAGGGGGCTACCCCTTGATGAAGGAACGCCCCCTGCATTGATCTTTACATCCATCCCGATCCCATGACGCCAAACAGGTGCAATGGTTGATACAAATCAATCCAAGCCGGATTCGAACATTTCGTACCCGCTCTCCCCATGCTGGCTCTGATCCAAGCCCAAAGTCTCCTCTTCGGCATCCACGCGCAATCCAATCGTCTTATTGACTATCGTGCCTAAAATGAAAGTCATCACGACCGCAAAGCAAACGGAGACCAATACGCTGAACACTTGAACGAGGAACTGATGGACATCTCCGTATAGCAGCCCCTGATGGTAGAAGCCGCTGGATTTCGGGTCTCCGTCGGAAGCCATGAGGTGCACCGCAAAAATTCCCGTTGCGATAGCCCCCCACATTCCTCCCACTCCATGCACGCCAAAGACATCCAAGGTGTCATCATAACCGAATCTGTTTTTTAAACCCACCGCCCAGAAACTGATGCAGGAGACGCCTGCTCCGATCGCCAAAGCCCCGAGAGGATCCACAAATCCTGACGCCGGTGTGATAGCGACCAATCCTGCGACAGCTCCGGTCGCGGCGCCCAACGCGGTCGGTTTTCCATACACTTTCCAATCCAACAGCACCCAAACCAAAGCCGCCGTGGCGGCGGCGATATGGGTGACCACAAAAGCGTTCACCGCATGCGCGTTCGCAGCGATGGCGCTGCCTGCGTTAAAACCGAACCAACCGAACCATAGCAACCCTGCGCCGATAAGGGTCATGGTTAGATTGTGCGGGCGCATCAGTTCACGCTCATCCGTGCGGCGCTTGCCAATCATAATCGCGAGAACCAACGCCGAAACTCCGCTGGATATATGCACCACGGTGCCTCCGGCGAAATCAAGCGCACCCATGTTTTTCAGCCATCCGCCAGCTCCCCATACCCAGTGCGCAAGGGGACAGTAAACGAACGTGCTCCACAAAACGAGGAAAACCACATACGCCTTGAATTTAATCCGCTCGGCGATGGCTCCGCTGAAGAGCGCAGGCGTGATGATAGCGAACATCATTTGGAAAATCATGTACGCCTCATGGGGCACTGTGGGACCGTAGTTGGGATCGGGAGCGACGCCCACCCCATGCAATCCAATCCAGTTGAGTCCTCCAATGATATGCCAATGATCCGGACCAAAAGCAAGGGAGTATCCCCACAAAACCCACATCACCGAGATTATCGCCATGGCGATAAAACTTTGCATGATGGTGCTGAGCACGTTTTTGGCGCGGACCATGCCCCCGTAAAAGAGCGCCAATCCCGGAGTCATCAATAACACCAATGCGGCTGAGGCAAGCAACCACGCGGTATCGCCGGTGTTAATGGGTGAGGAGCCGCCTTGAGCGAAGGCGCAAGAAGGAGTTGCAAGCAGGACAATGATAGTCCCGATTAGTCGGAATGCACCGACTTTTCCGCTTCGCGCGCTCAAGCCGTCAACGGCTTTCGCGAGAGCGGAATTCACACACATTGTTTTCAATTATCCATCCCCCATTGATAGAATGTCGCCTGTCACTCCGCTTTGAGAGGTGTACCGCGGTGAACACTGGGGACGGGCTATGTCCAAAAAAACCTGCATTTACGCAGTGATATTGAACAACAATGTCAAAATCTTCTTCCATTATAGACAATTAAAAAACCATCCGTCAAGCGAAAAGCGTGCAATCATCAAAAAAGGGACACTTCTTCCGTATCTCGTCAGGGAATCGGGTAGGCGGGGTCATTACTGATCCCGCCTACCACACCACCCGGCATGCGGGTCCGCACCTGGCGGTTCACACATTCGCAAACGGCAGATAACGTTCATGCAAGCTGGAGTATCCGCGCAGCACTATATTGCCACGCTACACCACCACTTCGCAGTGACGCCCTTGCCTTCGCTTAACGGTTACGGTTTCCTGCACCGTAGAGGACTTGCACCTCCGAGAACATGAACATGCCCGGCATACCTGAAAAAAGGCATTCGACAGATTGTCGAATGCCTTAAATAAGAATGACAGCCATTTACAGTGTTTCCACTGAAGGGTAACCGCAAACGTCAGGAGAGAGAGGTAATATCCTATCCATTGTTACGGATAATATCGTCTCCCCTCATCGCTTAGAAGCGGTATCCAACGTAGGTGCGGAAACCGCTCGGAGCGGTGTTGCCCACCGTATTGTGCTGATCAATCCATTCGTAGCGAGTCTCCACATAAAACTTTCTCGTTACGTTCACCCCAAAGATCAGACCCGCTCCCATTCGAGTGACCGTGGGTTGATGAAGTCCTAGATAGTTATTGGTTCCGCCAAAGGTGTCGGCGGTGAGACAATAACCGAGGTAGGGCGAGCGCCCGCTATCATCATTGAAGGTGTAAACCTGATTGATGGAAACGGGCAAATCACGAAAGATACCGGCTGTCCTATCCGAATAATGGTAGTCAACTGAAATACTGGTGCTCCAGTTGTCGCCATTAAAGAGATGCGGGAACCACGGAAGCTGATACTCAAGACCTCCGCCCCAGGACGCAAAGTCGGTGATATCGCGAATGCCATTACTTGACGGGGTGAAAAAGCCTCCGCGAATGCTGAGACCGTTAAGCAAATTGCTGGCGCTTGCAGGTTTCGGTGCGGCGAAAACCGCTCCAACCAACAGCGCAGTCAATGCAACCCGCCAGAGATATGCCTTTGTCTTGCTCATGGCTGGAGGCT
>JAJZOL010000155.1 GCA_021811565.1 bacterium
TCCATTAAAAAGCACAATGGCGCCTTTCGGCGGTGTGTACAATCTAGGTCAGTATGAGATTCAAGTTTTGGATAGTTACAACAATCCAACCTATAAATGCGGTAGCTGCGGTTCCATCTACGGTTTCAAGGAGCCGGATAAAAACATGTCTCGTCCGCCGCTTCAATGGCAATCTTATGACATCTTTTTCCACGCCCCGCGACTGGACGATTCAGGAAAAGTGGTAAAATACCCAAGAGTGACATTGATTTGGAACGGTGTGAAAGTGCATGACAACGTCGAGATCACCTGTGGTCCCACGACAGCAAGCATGGGCGGTCCGATATTAGCGGAGGGACCGATCATGCTTCAGGATCATGGATGTCCGGTGAAGTATCGCAATATCTGGATTGTGGAACTGAAGAAATAACTCTCACACATTCCATTATCGAATGGCAAGAGATGGATGCTGTTGATTCGCGGATAAGAAGAAGGTCATGAGCCGACCACTTCAGTATTCATCACAAAAAACATAAGAGGAGACGATCATGCAGCTTGAAGGATCGAAGACGCTCGCCAATCTCCTGGCGGCGTTCGCCG
The DNA here is from genome assembly GCA_021811565.1 of bacterium. Lineage (GTDB taxonomy): Bacteria > Armatimonadota > Chthonomonadetes > Chthonomonadales > CAJBBX01 > DTKV01. The sequence goes on from JAJZOL010000155.1 coordinate 580, forward strand.
GGGAATCCCAGGCGAGAAACAAATACACCTATTTCTCATCGAAGGCGAAAAAAGAGGGATATGAACAAATCGCCGAGATATTCCTTGTGACTGCGGAAAATGAACGAGAGCACGCCAAGTTGTTTCTTCAGAGCGCAGGAGGATTGGCTGGCGACACGCTTGCAAATCTCACCGCCGCTGCCGAAGGGGAGCATGCGGAATGGTCCTCGATGTACCCGGATTTCGCTCGGATCGCTCGTGAAGAGGGTTTCATGGATATCGCCAAACTATTCGAAAGCGTGGCGAAAATCGAGTCGCACCATGAAGAGAGATATCGCACACTGTTGGAACAGGTTAAAAACGACACCGTCTTTACCAAATCCGGAAACGTACGATGGATATGCCGAAATTGCGGTCACATCCATGAAGGTCCGGAGGCTCCGGAAATCTGCCCAACATGCAAGCACCCTCAGGCTTACTTCGAACTTTTATCGGAAACCTACTAAACAGGAGGCGCTCCGGCGCCTCCTCCACTATGAATCGTTGCTTTGATTTCCGTATATCGCGGTGAAATCATCGATTCCGGTACATGATCCGTATTCGCTTATCTGATACCATTCCACAAATATCAGCGGATCTGGATTATCCCGCCCCTTGTCGAATGACCGATGGCGTTTAACCTGTTCCTCTTCCAAAAGACTTCTCACAAACGCGATACGCCCCGCCTCGTCCTCAGGAGCGGTCTCCGGCATCCCCTTTATCCATGGCATCCATTCGAATACGACGGAATCAAATGACGCGATCATCTCGCATTTCTTATCGATGACGGGCGTGATATCAATTCGCACATCCGGTCGAAAAGCCCCTCCTTGCACATAATCATCCCCCCAATAAGCAAGAACGGGAAGGCGTTCCAGATAGGGGGTATCCGCGCACATGGAGGCTACGCGCAACATGGAAAAAGCGTCGTGGACAAGCTGACTGCAATAACGCTGATCCCTATCCCCCACCCCAAGACGACTGGTCACAACGATATCAGGTCCCTTTCCCTCGGGGCCTGTGTTGCGGAGAAGACGGATCATTTCCTCGGAATTCGCAAGGTTAACGAAAACCTCACCCTCCGGAAGCCCCATCAGTTCATACTCGGCGTCTATGATCTCGGAGGAGGTCTTAGCTTCATGATAACGCCTGCGTGCCAAGGCGTCGGGATCCTGTACATACTTGCGTTCGTAATGGCTTTTGCTTCCATCCGTTACGGATACGAAATGGACACTGGCATTGCCCTTACGGCATAATGCGGCAAAACCAGCCGCGTTCCACTCAATTTCTCCCGGCTTGGAACCAATGAACAGTACGGTGGACGTCATCTTATTCTCCTAATGCTCCTTCAGCCCTCGATAATACGATGATACCTTCCGAACCAGTAAGGCAATAACCAGAATGAGCCATCCAGTTCGAAAACCCCTCCGCTACCGCCATCCAGTGCATAGGGATTTGAGTTCCATTTGTGGATCGCTCGTTCACTAATAGGAAGAACATGATTTGTCTGCAATTCACCCAAACGTCCGCGGTAGGTGGCTATCACCACATCCTTGCGATGGCTGTTCAACATCGTCCAATCCACCAAATCCAATGGCGTGTCCTTTAACCACTCCACCGCCACTTCCGCGTCGCACTTATTGCCTGTAAGCGCACCATAGAGAAAATTATAAAACGGAGATTTCTGCGGTTTCAACATGCTCCAAGTCTTCTCAAGACTTAAAAGATATATCCTGTTTAGTTCGGGGTCTTTTTCCAACTGAATCAATGGATAATAGGCGCACCATGCGAGTTCATCATCCGAGTGGTTGTCGGGACCCACGGGAGGAAGCATTTTTTGATTGATCAGGTTAATCGCGTAACCGTGGTCATGGATCAAATCCCTGTAAGCCTTTTCGTACTTGTCATCCTGACAGATATGATGCGCCACCTTTAAATGCGATAGTATCTCAAGCGAATTCAAACCTCTCTCGTCCAACCATTCGGGATCCTGATTTAGTCTTTCGGGAGCCCACACACCCCATGAGGTCGGCTTGCCATTACGTCCCACCAAATAATATCCGTGTTCGATGATATGATCCGTTACATCCTTGCAGGCGCGGCGAATGATCTCCTGTTGCTCTTCGGAAGCCACCATCTCGTAACATAGATACCAAGCCATGTAGTGACCATCCACCTCGTCGGAAGAAGGGTCGTCTCTCCAAATATAGTTGGCATAGGGACCTTCCCCTTTGCACCAGTCCCCGTTCTTATCCTCGCACCCCAAACATCTCTCGGTCACTTCCACAATGGAGCGCGCCATAAACCCCTTTACTCCTGTGACTTCCACAAGACGAAGGAGCGCCATCAGACTTTTAATAGCGTTCTCCTTGGCGACGGGAGACTTGGTGACACCATATCGAAAACATTGGGAGGCGATATACAGCGAAGTCCAGAGCCCATCGTTCGGAGTGACTACGGGGATGATCTCCGAAGTATCGCCTGCGTTGAGCAAAGAGCATTCAGCTACAAACCCGTCACGGACATGGCGTTTCTCGGTGATTGTCTGGTAAACCTCCGCTTTTTCCTGCAGAGTGATCGGGGCGAAATAAATCCATGACACCCCCTTCTCCGTTCCCACCCAAGCGTTGCCTTTGGCGTCCACGGCAATCGAGTGAACATAGTTGTGCGGGAGCCATCTTCGCCCGGAAAAATAGGTCCAGGAGCCATGCAAATATTGCGCAGCACCGGACGCTCCGCCTATCCAAATAGAGGAATCCGGACCGAATGCCGAGCAGACGATATCCTCGAAGGGAGGATTGGAAAGCGCGTGTAGAGAGGCTCTTGGTTCGGGGGGTACTGGCAGGGAAACGCACCGCCATTCGGAGCCATCCCACATGGCTTGTTCATTTTCCGTCTTGGCGACAACGCCCTGATCCGTTATCCAAATGCGACGAACGGAGGAGGAGGACAAACCATTCAATGAATGAAATTGTCGACATTTTTTCTGGACAAAAGTGTCAACTTTAAGAGGCATTCAAAATCCACTATCCAAATGATCTAATGTAGAGGTAATGGCGATCTCATGACAAGAAGGTTGCATCTCACTATTCACGCTTTGTAAATGACCTGAAAAGTGATATTTGCAATTACTCATATGGCGTAACTTCAATTTTCGAAAATCTTCGCTTCGCATATCTCTGAAAATAAACGGTAACGTTACAGATTACGATCGTTTTAAACACACATGATAGTATATCCCAATTTACGCTGGAATGGGTATGAGAGGGGCGCTAAAAAGAAAGACCCACCATGCGAGGAATATGGCGGGTGTCTGATTTGCACCTAAACGGATATGTTCATTTTTTGAACCTATCCAGATTTCTCTGAGCATCGGCATACTTGGGATTTATTTCCAAAGCCTTGCGATAGCATTCCTTGGCTTTGCTGATATTGCCCTTCTTCTCGTAACACACCCCGAGATTGTTATAGGCATATTCATATCTGGGATTCGCCTCAATCGCCTTTTGATAGTACACTATGGCGCTGTCCAGATCCCCTCGCTTGTCTTTGATCAATCCCAATCCATTTAGAGCCTCCGCGTTTTTCGGGTCAATCTTCAGAGACAGTTGGTATTCCTTTTGTGATTTGTCCAATTCACCTTTTGAGAGATAATAGCCTCCGAGCCAACGGAGAACATCCGCACGATTGGGATTTCGCTTCAGGGCGTTTTCCCACGCAGCGGCGGCCTCTTCGGCATTCCCTTTTCTAGAATATGCCGTGCCTAAGTTAACCCAAGCCAGGGCGTCCTGCGGAGAAACCTGCGTGAGACGTTGGAATATGCGAATCGCGTCATCCCATTGCGCCAGCTTGTAATACGCCAAACCGAGTGCATTCAAAGTTTCCACGCTGTTTGGGTTGATCTGCAAAGCCTTGTTATAGGCGTCAACCGCCTTGGATACTGCACCGGTCTTAGCATACAACACGCCCAAATTATAGGCGACTGTGAAATCGTTAGGTTTCAGTTGCTCCGCTTTTTGAAATTGCACGATAGCAATGGAATATTTGTTGAGTTTAGCGTAAGCCTCAGCCAAGGAGACTCGCGTGGAGTAACTGGTGGGATCCAGTTGTATGGCATAAGACAATGCGGTTTTTGCCTTCTCGTACTGCTGATTGCTCAGATACGCCAATCCGAGGTTAAGCCAGAAAGAACCGTTTTTTGGAGCGAGCTTCACCGCTTTTTCATAAGCGGGTATGGCTAGCTTGACTTTTCCAGCTTCCTGTAACGAAACTCCGAGGTTGTTCTGGATGAAAGGATCATTCGGATTAATTTGCGCCGCCCTTTTGAACTCCGCGATGGCGGAATTCGGCTTGTTCATTTTACTGTAGACATTGCCAAGGTTGTAATGAGCGTTCGCTGCGTTTATGGAATTTGGGTCGATCTCTATCACCCTCTTGAAGGCTTTAATCGCATCATCCAAACGCCCCACATTCAGATATGCGTTTCCGAGGTTGGTGAACGCTTCCGCTCTTTTAGGGGTTAGTTTAACTGCCTGCTCCAAAGCGGTGACGGCGTCGGGGTATTTCCCCAAACGCAGGTCTATGAAGCCCATCCAATTATAAATCAAACCGTCCTTGGGGGAAAGTGCGTTCGCCTTTTGGAATTGAGCCAGGGCATCTTCCAATTTCCCTTCGTTGTAAAGGGAAACCGCCTTGTTAAACATAGATGAGGCTTCATCGGAGGAAGCTGCCCTCGCGGTACTGCATAAGCATAGGGGATTCAAAACAAATGCTATCGTTACCGATAAAATAATTCCGATAAGGCGTGAGTACATCCCCGACCTCCTCAAAGTTCTAACCCGGCAAACGCCATAATTGCAACCGGAGTCATTATCATTTCGTAATCATCCATATCGATGCGGGTCGCATCCCACCGATCAGACACTAATCCGGAACGTAAACCAACAAACGGATATCGAAATCTTGTTTGGGTATTATAGCAGAAAAGCCGCCACCTCGTCATGAAGATGGACGGCTCGTATAATTAACATGGTTGCATACTGGGCTTCAGCCCTCTCCATCCGTGTAACGCTTTTTCAAGGTCGCCACCACAGTGGGATCCGCCAATGTCGTGGTGTCCCCCAACATTCTCCCCTCGGCGATATCTCTCAAAAGCCGTCTCATAATCTTGCCGCTGCGGGTTTTCGGAAGTTCCGCGCTAAACAGAACCTCTTCCGGTTTGCATATCGCCCCCAGCTTTTTACCAACATACGCTTTCAGTTCCTCGGCAAGTTCCGGCGTTGCACGGACCCCTTCGCAAACCGTTACAAACGCAACCGGAGCCTGCCCTTTGATGGAGTCATGCCTCCCAATCACCGCTGCTTCCGCCACTGCATCATGCTCCACCAAGACGCTCTCCATCTCCATTGCGCTCAAATTATGCCCTGCAACAAGCATGACATCATCCACTCTGCCAAGCAACCAAAAATAGCCATCGTTATCCACTCTGGCGCCATCCCCTGTAAAATAGAGATTGGGAAATCGACTCCAATACACCTGGCGATACCGATTGTCATCCCCCCAAAGTGTTCGCAACATGCCGGGCCAGGGGGACTTGATAACTAGGTAACCTCCGGAACCGAGAGGCACCTCCTCTCCGTTGTCATTGACCACTGCCGCGTCGATGCCGGGAAGAGGACGAGTAGCGGCGCCGGGTTTGGTGGGAGTAATACCGGGCAAGGGGGCTATCATGATATGTCCCGTTTCCGTTTGCCACCAAGTGTCCACCACCGGACATCTTTCCTTTCCGATGTATTTGTGATACCAAATCCATGCCTCGGGATTGATAGGTTCCCCCACTGAACCTAGCAAACGAAGGGAATCCAGATTGCATCCCGCCGGCAGGCTCTCCCCCCAACGCATGAAAGTGCGTATCGCAGTGGGAGCGGTGTAGAACACTGTGACTTTCCATTTCTCGATGATTTTCCAAAAACGATCCTTCGTCGGGGTGTCCGGGGAACCTTCGTACATCACACAGGTCGCACCATTTGCCAAAGGACCGTAAACGATGTAGGAATGACCGGTCACCCAGCCTATATCCGCCGTGCACCAGTAGATATCCTCATCCTTCAAGTCAAAAACCCATTTGGAAGTGATATACACCCCTGTGAGATATCCGCCTGTGGTATGATAGATACCCTTGGGTTTTCCGGTGGATCCCGAAGTGTAGAGGATAAAAAGAGGGTCTTCGGAATCCATGGGCTCGGGCACACAGGATTCGCTTGATTCGCGCATCAGGTCATGCCACCATACATCGCGGCCCTCGTGCATGGAGATCGGCGCCATATCCCCTATACGACGCACGCACACTACGGACTGAATGGAGGGGGTGTTTGATATGGCTTCATCCGCTGCTGCCTTAAGAGGTATGACCTGTCCTCTCCTCCACCCGCCATCGGCGGTGATGAGGAGCTTAGCCCCGCAGTCATTGATTCTCTCGCGCAGTGAATCCGCCGAAAACCCACCGAAAATGACGGAATGCACCGCTCCGATTCTGGCGCACGCGAGAAGAGCGATAGCCAACTCAGGGATCATTGGCATGTATATGGCGACACGATCCCCTTTGACGATTCCGAGCTTTCGCATTGCGTTCGCGAACCGCTCGACTTGCTCCAGAAGTTGCGAATAGGTAAGAGTGACGGCGTCTCCCGGCTCTCCCTCCCATAGGATGGCGGGTTTGTCGCCCTTTCCTGCCATCACGTGCCTGTCGACGCAATTATAGCATGCGTTAATTTTTCCGCCGACGAACCACTTGGCAAACGGCGGGTTCCATTCTAGTGTTTTGTCCCATTTCCGAACCCAATGAAGCTCCGAAGCGCATTGAGCCCAGAAAGATTCAGGATCTTTCCGGGCTCTTGCGTATATATCGGGATCGGAAATATTTGCCTGCTCCGTGAATTTCGATTCAGGCGCAAATACGCGATACTCAGCCAACAGCGCATCTATCGCCGTGTTTTGATCGGCCATGATATCCCTCCATCCTTTTCAAGTCTCTCCCGCGATGACGTTATCATCGAGAAATTTCATTTTCTTACGTATTAATTGGATGGGCTGTTCCCATGATGCGCCTATTTCACCTGATTTAGGGGCAAATGCAGACCCCCAACCCCTCGCCAGCCTTTGAGGTTTGAAAACGGGCATGAATTCCGCATTCGCAGTTTCACACCTCCGGGCTAATGATA
>JAJZOL010000056.1 GCA_021811565.1 bacterium
TCCGATCTCGCAAGCAGATCGGCGACCTCCTCCATTGCCGTTCGTAAATTGAAGTCAATTTGATCAATTGCCATTTTGCCCGCTTCGATCTTGGAAAAATCCAAAATATCGTTAATCACGTTCAATAGGGAATCAGCGCTGGATCGAATGGTTTTCGCATAATCCAATTGATCATCGTCGAGGTTGGTATCAAGTAGAAGCCCGGTCATGCCGATGATGCCGTTCATTGGCGTACGTATTTCATGGCTCATGTTCGCCAGAAATTCCGATTTGGATCGAGTGGATTCCAGAGCTTGGTCTCGAGCTTGAGCAAGTTCGATAGTCTGTTCCTTCAACAGTAATGATTGATGTTCCGCTCTGGCTCTCGCCTCCTCCACTTGATTCATATATTCGGCAAGTTTCTCCTCCGACATCTTACGTTCCGTAACATCACGTGAATTGACCACAAACCCTCTCACGGCTTTTTTTTCAAGGAGATTGCTGCCGACCATCTCCAAATATCGCCAGCCGCCATCCTTGCTGCGAAACCTAATCTCAATGGGGCCAAAACGCACACCGTTATCTAGCGAAGCATAGAAAAGATTACGGAGAGTGTCGCAGTCGTCCGGATGTATGAATTCCGTGGGTTTTTTGCCTTGTATGTAGTCCGGATCATACCCTAGCAATCGAATCATGGAGGGACTGCAGTAGCGGATTACGCCATCATTCTCAATGATGGTGAGAACATCGGAACTGTTCTCTATCAATGCCCGGAATAACTCCTCGCTATCTCTTAGTTTTTCCTCCATCATCTTGCGCTCTGTGATATCCGAGTACAAGCCCAATACGCCAATCACTTTATTATTATCGTCAATTACCGGCGCCTTGATCGTTTCCACATAGCGTCTTTCTCCGTCAAGCATGCCGAGTTCCTCTATCGAGAGAACCTCTCGATTGGCTATCACCCAGGCATCATCTTGTCTGAACTTTTTCGCCATCTCCGCAGGAAAAATATCCAAGTCGTTTTTACCTATCAGATGAGATGCGGTGGTGTTGTAATCTTTGGCAAACAGATCATTCACAGCAACGAACCTTGATTTCAAATCCTTGAAAAACACTCTTTGAGGAAGACTCGCTAATAGTGCGCGATTGCGCTCTTCGCTCTCTCTCAACGCTATTTCGGCTTTTTTTCGTTCGGTGATATCCGTCACTACCACTTGTGTGGCGGGACGCCCCATGTATGCGGAGGGGATCGCGGTCACCTCAACAATCAATGGATTGCCCTTGAGGGTGTATATCTCCTCCTCAATCTTCTCCATGTGGGCGCCTTCCATCTGGGTCTTACGTAGGCGTTCATCTATGATGGACTTGTTCTTCTGACCTACGATATCGTATATCGATTTGCCGATAAGATCATCGGGAGAATCCGCTTCGAGCATTTTCGCTCCGGAATCGTTGACGTATACAATCGTATCCCCGCAATAGAGCGTGATGTTTTCAGGATTGTGTTCTATGAGTTGTCGATAACGCTGTTCGCTATCCCTAAGAGCTTCCTCCACCAATTTCCGATCCGTAATATCTCTGCCAATTCCCACTATCCCCACAATCTCCCCCTGGGAGTTTCTCATCGCCACCTTGGATGTAAGTATCCACCCCTCCTCGCCATTAGGCAGAATAACTGGCTCCTCCCGATTTAGCATTGGAAGCCCGGTCTGCATGATTTTGTTTTCATCAGCCATGTACTGTTGAGCGTATTCTATTGGGAAAAAGTCGGTGTCATCCTTTCCATACAGGGCTTCCCTTTCAGAAACGCCCATCAATTGCGCCGTTGCCTGATTAGTCATGATGAACTTGCAGTTTCTGTCTTTCACATAGACCCTGTCGGGCAGAGTGTCGATCAATGTCTGGAGCAGCAAGCGTTCCTCCGCCAATGCGTTTTCCGCCACTTTCCGTTCGGTAATGTCGGTGCAGATTCCCACTAATCTCCATTGATTGCGTGCGATATTCTCGATATGCACATCCTCGAACAACCAGATGTCCTCTCCGGTTGTCAATTGACATCGAAACATCTGATGGTACTCATTGCGCCCGTTTTCGAATGCATTCCTCGCATTGATGTCCATGCGTTCCCTGTCTTCGATGGGAATGCTTCTGTGCCATGCGATGACATAATCCTCACCCTCATCAACCTGAACAGGAAGCATCTGTCGAGCGGTGGATTCATTCGTCAAACGGATATCCCAAACGAGTTCGCCGTCATTTTTCTTATCCACTCTCGCGCTCCAAATGAGACACTTAACCCCTTTCATCACGTAATCCAGGTTTTCATCAGCGCGTTTCTTGTCCGTGATGTCAATCATCACCCCGCGTATACGGATTTTGCCATCGTTCTCCTTGACCACAGTAACTTGATTATGCAGCCATACAACCTCGCCCCAAGCAGCGAACATCCGGAACTCATATTCATACGATCGCATCGCCGCAATGGCGTCCCGAGCGTACGCCATACTCCAATCGCGATCCTCGGGGTGTGTATGGGCGAGCCAGAAATCCGGATCGTTCAGCCATTCATCCACGGGATAACCAAGTATGGCCTCCGCCTGTTTGCTGATGAATGTTATCTCATGAGTTTCGGCATAAGCCTCCCAAACGATCCCGCCTACGGAATTAACCAGGGACTCGAAACTTTGCCGGCTTTGTCGTAAAAACTGCTCCGTGAGTACCGTTTCAGTAACATCACGAAAACTCCACACCCTGCCAACGCATTCCTCGTTGATAACTTGGGGCATAGAACAGGTTTCAAACACCCTGCCATCCTGGAATTCCAAGAGTTCCCGGCACTCCTCCCAAGGAGAGGATTTGAGTCTCCGTGTCAATGATTTAAAATCATCGGGATACCTTAATTGCTCCCGTACAATAGCCATCAATTCACCGCCCCTGCCTTTGAGGACATGCTCCTCATCAATACGCCACATCTCAAGACAGCGATTGTTGTAACTAATCACCTCTCCATTCAGATCAAACACAATAATCCCTTCGACCGTGGCGTTTAAAGTTGCCGTAAGGAGTGAAAGCGTCGCATGCATCTCGCTCTGCGCCTTCATCCTCTCACTCATTTCGATGCGCAGAGATTCATTCACTTTTGCCAGATCGCAAGTCCTCTCACGAACTCGTTCTTCTAATTGCTCTTGATTACGAAGTATCTCCTCCTTGGCGCGTGTATGCATAATCGCAAGGGACGCCGCATGAGCGAATGTCTTAATGGCTTGATATTCAAAGTCATTTGGATTGCGTTTGAGATGGCTATGAACGGTTAAAACTCCTATAGACTCTTCATTGTTGTCAAATACGGGCACCGACCAACTCGACTGAATGTCGCAATCTCTCGCAAAATCCTTGAAGTCAGTCCATAAGGGATCGGCCTCAACGTCATCCACGAAAACATCCCTTTTCTCCCGAACAGCCCGGCAACAAGGGATGACACATATATCGGCTTGGGTGCCATTAACTCTGGAAATATAGTCATCAGGAATATTGGGGGCGGAACGAAAATATATCTTGCCGTCACGGTTATCCATCTCAAGGATGGAGCAGATCGTATTGCTGCAGATGCACTCAACGCTTTCGCATGTCTTGTCAAGGATATCCTTCAAGGGATATTCCATAGTTATCATCTCCAAAACGCATTTCTGGGCATCCAGCAAGTCATCCGTCTTACGCTTGCTGTTCTCCGAAGCCAACGCCCATTTACGAATGGAGTAAACTATCGATCCTATCAACATTGCCAACAACATGGAAACGATCAGTCCTATGATGACAGCATCATGAAGGCAAGCGATCTTCTTGATGTATTTGCTCGTGAAGATATCCGCCTTCACCACGCCGATTACCTTATGCGAGGAGTTGAATATTGGCGCGAATCCGCTGATAAACGGATCCGTGCGCGTTTTGGACAGATCATCCGCATTCGGTTTTGCGGTTTCATATACGATCCGCGCCTGTTGCACATCATCTCCCTCGTACGGGGGAAGGAACTGCACGGAATTGTTGGCTGTCGGTGAGCGCTGTCGTACCGAATGCGTAGAACTCGCACCACCATTGACGCTATCGGAATTCACCATGATGATGTGTATGGTCGCAACGTCCGAATTGATGGAATTCCATTCCTTCATGGAATGTCGGCTATTCCATCTCAACGCGAACGATGCAGGAGATGCGCTTTCGCGCGCATAGAGATAATCCCCCTGCACGTCCGACGCCGCTACACATGCAAGGCGTTCCACATTCGCCCTGACCTCATTCCGCACGACTTTATAAGCATTAAAATAGAGCGATATGCAACTAATCCCGGCAGTTATGAGTATTACTAAGGAAGCGAGGATTCCCATTGTAATTGGTCTGAGACGAAGGAGATCGGCACGCGTTTTTTGAACCCGACTTGTTCTTGATAGATTCATTAAATCAACCTTCATGTGAATACTACCATTCGATTCGGAAGCAATTCGATGCTGTATTCAACTTGTCAAGCATAAATAATACTCACCTGGATGGAAACGATCATAGACCCACGAGGTAAGAGCGAAATTGCGGAAAAAATCCTATCTAGTTATTAACTGGATGGATAGTCCATCATATGTATTCGCTTTCGCTCGTTGCGCAATGACTCCCCGAGGCGCATACATATCTATCTCAGATATGCCATACTTTGTGATGATTTTACTATTAATGCACTCTTGCCAGGGAACAGAAAAATCCTTGTTGGATTATCGGTTTGTCAGATCGCTTATCGAGTCATAGAAACACCAATCATTGGAGGCAACTGCAACCTTCGCAAAATACGAACCGTTCCGCTCATCTTGCGCTTGATGAAACAATGAAAAGGATTTGTGCGATTGCCTGATTGATGTGGATTTTAAAGGATAAAATTACATCTTGTAAATAACAATGAAAAGGAGAAGGTAGCTGCAATGACTCACAATGTTACACTCATTCGAGGGGATGGCACTGGTCCCGAATTAGCCGCAGCGGCTAAGAAGGTTTTGGATGCCACAGGAGTTAAATTTAACTGGGACATCCAGGAAGCGGGCGTGGACATCATGGAAAAGACCGGCACGCCACTCCCCAACGAAGTTCTGGAGAGCATACGAAGGAACAAAGTTGCTCTCAAGGGACCGATCACCACTCCAATTGGCAAGGGATTTCGCTCTGTGAACGTGGCGTTGCGCAAAGAGCTAAACCTTTACGCTTGCCTGCGCCCCTGCAAATCCTATCCTGGGGTTCGCAGCCGTTATAGCGACATCGATCTCATCGTTGTTCGTGAAAACACGGAAGACCTATATGCAGGCGTGGAATTTGATGCAGGCACGGACGAGGCGAAAACGATCATCAACATGGCCAACGGGAATATTCGCCCCGACGCAGCCATCTCGATTAAGCCCATTAGCCCCACGGGCACCCATCAAATCGCCCGGTTCGCGTTCGATTATGCGGTGAAGTACGGACGCAAAAAGGTTACCGCAATCGCAAAAGCCAATATTATGAAATTTACTGACGGCCTGTTTTTCCGTGAATCGGCTGTGATTGCCAAGGACTATCCGCAAATCGAATATCAGGAGATGCTGGTGGACAACATGTGCATGCAGCTTATCCAAAAGCCGGAACTTTACGACGTGCTTCTGTTCCCCAACCTCTACGGAGATATTCTCTCCGATCTTTGCGCGGGTCTAGTCGGCGGATTGGGAGTGGCTCCGGGCGCCAACATAGGTGACGACATCGCTTTGTTCGAACCCACTCACGGCAGCGCTCCGAAATACACCGGGCAGAATAAAGTAAACCCGATCGCTATTATCCTTTCCGGAATGTTGATGCTTCGCTATCTTGATGAGAATGAAGCGGCGGACAAACTGGAAAAGGCAGTGGCGGACGTTATCGCTGAGGGCAAGGACGTCACTTATGACATGAAACCCAATCGCGATGATCCCACGGCGGTTGGCACATCCCAAGTTGCTGACGCCATTATACGTAAGATGAACGGTTAAATCAATCAATTAAAGGAGATTCCCATGGCGGACATCACCATCAAGGTAAGAAAAGACGGTCCTTATGAAGTCAGAGGGGAAATTGAACTTGTCGGCGCGGACAAGAATATCATTCCATTGCAGCATGAAGGCGTGAACTTCCTCTGTAGATGCGGTCATTCAAAAACAAAGCCGTTTTGCGATGGCACGCACAAGGAGCTTGGCTGGAACGACGAAACTCCAGCGGAGTGAACACCATTGAGAGGCGCTCATTTCGAGCGCCTCTCAATTTCCCCATATTCAATCCAAACATCAGCTTATGCAAAAACGACCAAATTATCCCTGTGAATGACCTCTTCATAATATTTGTAGCCGAGTATGAGTTCTATCTCCTCGCTTCGCCGCCCTTTGATTAGATCTAACTCCTCCGAGGAATAGTTCGTCAATCCCCGTGCGAGGCGGTTTCCATTTGCATCATAAATCTCAATCAAATCTCCGGATGCGAAACGTTTGCGCACCTCGGTTATTCCCACTGCAAGCAGGCTGACATTATCCGTTCGTATTTTTCTCGCCGCCCCCTCATTCACGATCACAACGCCTCGCGGATGCGATCCCGCAGCAATCCATTTGCGCCGCCCTCGCAGGACGCTCTTCCGAGGAAGTATCATCGTGCCAACGCTCTCCCCCGCAAGGATATCATCCAGGACTCTCTCCCGCCTCGCCTGAGCAATCACCGTGGCGATTCCGCCTGTACCCGCAATTCGTGCGGCTTCTATCTTGGTGATCATTCCCCCCGTGCCCCGCTTGCTTCCCGCGCCTCCAGCGACCCGAAGGATGTTATCATCCACCTTTCGTATGGTGCGTAGCAATACGGGAGGCTCGCAGTTCGATGTCGAGGGAGGCTGAGCGTATACGCCATCCACATCGGAGAGAATTATCAAAATATCCGCGTCCGTGAGCACGGCTACGTGAGCCGCCAGACTATCGTTATCCCCGAATTTGATCTCATCCACAGCCACGGTATCGTTTTCGTTGATTATGGGTAACGCACCCATTGCAAGGAGCATGGTCAAAGTGTTACGGGCGTTTAAAAAACGGGATCTGTCCGCCAAATCCTCTCGGGTGAGTAAAACCTGAGCGGCAATGATCTGATGCGAATGAAACGCAGAGATATATGCGGACATCAGGATTCCCTGCCCCACCGCAGCCGTGGCCTGTTTTTCCGGCAAATCCCATGTCGTGGGTTTGATTTGACGAGTTTCCAACATCTCCAACCCCACTGCAATGGCTCCGGAAGATACAAGGATCACTTCATGCCCGGCATTCATGGCGCGACAAATTTCTGAGGAGAGTTTCGCCATATAATCCTTGTCCAACCTTCCCTCGCTATTTGTGAGAGAACTTGTGCCTACTTTCACCACCACGCGATGATAACTCATTCCTCAACCTCAGTTGAATGCCTTCGATGACGTGAAGATTGATATCTGTCGATATCGTCATCCTCGAACACAAACTCCATCTTCCCGATACGTACGGTATCGCCTTCGGTAACCCCAAAACGTCGCAGCTTGTTGTTGAAGTCTATTCTCTCCAAGGTTCGTTGCATACGGCGCAGACCGTATTCGTTGTCAACGTTCGTCA
>JAJZOL010000184.1 GCA_021811565.1 bacterium
TTGACAGGTACCTGACTTGGAGCGAGGAGGAGGAGGTTGAGATGAGTCAGAAGTTAAGGGAGAAGGAGCACGTCGAGGTGCTGGAATGGCTGTCGGACTACGAGATTCGCGGAATTGAAAAAGGGATCGGACAGGGCATTCAACAAGGGATTGCACAAGGCATCGAACAAGGCATCGAGCAAGGCATCGAGCGCGGACTTGTTCAGGGGAAGAGGGAGACACTGCTGCTTTTACTGAAGAATCGGTTCGGCGCCGTGCCTGAGGATTTGGCGAAGATAATTGAAGGGATTGAAAGTGCATCCGAGTTGGACGCCCTAGCGTTGAAGGCGGTGGAGGCGAAAGCGTTGTCGGATTTGGGGCTGGATTGACAGCACAGATTCCGCATCCTAGCGTTTTTTCATCCATATCGTAGGAGCAATAGCTCATAACATGGATTTACGGTTTCCAGCTTTTTTTGATGACGACAAGAGGGGCACCAACCTTTGTGCAAATATGTGTGACAATCTACATGTAGTTGCCCAATACAGGAAAGATCCCAAAATAGCTGAAAGGATAATATGCCAAATACAGGCATTTTCTCCCAAAATCCCCAAAGGAGACAGGTGGATATGAATATAATCGTAATCGTGACTGACAGCATGAGGGCGGATCATCTTGGTTGTCATCCCTTGTGCCAAAGTTATCATGGAATTAAGGTTCAAACTCCCAATCTCGATAAACTCGCATCGGAGGGAACTCTCTTTGAGGATGCGTATGCTGAGAGTTTACCCACCATGCCTACCCGCCGAAACTGGTGGACGGGGAGGGTGGGGTTTCCTTTTCAAGGTTGGCAGCCCTTTGAAAACGACGACTATTTGCTGGCTGAAGTCCTATGGGATCGGGGATACACGAGTGCATTAATCTCGGACACCTACCATATGCACAAGCCTGTGTACAATTGCGGAAGAGGATTCGACACCGTGGTCTGGATACGCGGGCAGGAGTATGACCCGTGGATTGTGGATTCCTCCGTATCCGTCGATTTGACGCCGCATCATCGCCTTAGAGGGGATGACAGCGATGAGATGTGGCGTGATCGTTTTATCCAAAACCTACGCAACGCCACCTATCGCAAAAAGGAGGAAGATTACTCCGTGGCGAGAGTGGTGAACGCTGCCAAGAGTTGGCTGGATGAAACAGTGACTAAACAGGGTGTTCATGATAAACTTTTCCTTTGGGTTGATTGCTTCGATCCGCACGAGCCGTGGGATCCCCCGCAACCATACGCCTCCATGTATGATCCGGATTACAAGGGAATGGAGATATTTGACCCCGTTCCAGGCAAAACAGAAGGCTACATGACCCCTGAGGAGGTTCATCACACCAAATCCTTATATGCAGGGGAGATAACCATGGTGGACAAGTGGGTCGGTACCCTGCTGGATCATATCCGCGATTTGGGACTGTATGAAAACTCGCTTATCGTGCATATAAGCGACCACGGCGAGCCCTTCGGCGAGCACGGGATTATCCGCAAAGCATCCCCATGGAATTACGAGGAACTGGCACGCATACCGTGGATCATTCGGCACCCCAAAGGGATCGGAGCTGGGAAGAGGGTGAAGGAATTCGTTCAATCCACCGATTTCATGCCAACCATTCTGGATTTTGTGGATATTCCGCAACCGTTGGTTATGCCGTTCAGCGCACCGCGTAAAAGCGCCCAACTCTTTCCGCAGGATGTGGTGCTTCATACCAATACGATCAATATGCACGGTCAGAGCGTGTTAAAACTGATGTCCGGCGAAGAGGATAAGATCAGAGATTACGTTTATACGGGGCACCATAACCAGCAATGGACCATTCGAAACAAGGAATGGAGTTACCATTATCCGCTTGTACCTGAAGCCAGCCGAACCGGAGGCCCTGAACTCTATCGTCGTTCGGAGGATCTCGCGGAACAAGTCAACGTGGCGGACAGATATCCGGATGTTGCGGATGAGATGGAGTTGCAGTTATGGAGGTGGGTGATGTCCTTGAAGTAGTCATCACTCTCCTTTAATCCATTTCACGGCGAAATCCCCCGGGGAGAACCCGCGTTCCGGATCCAGACGCAGACTGATGATCCGATGTCCCTTCCAGAAAGGGTTCTCTCCGATCGGAACATGGTACACATGGTAATCGGTTCCCGGCAGTATTGGGAAACGGACACTCATCTTTTCCAGCGCGGCTTTCACACCATCCGCCTGGAAATAGATTTGCGCATAGGTTCCGCAGGAGACTTTCATGCATATGGTAATCTCCTTCACGCTATCGGGAGCCAGGTTGATTGCAGGAGCGATCATGTAAGGATCAGAACCTATGATCCTTGCCGTGAGCGCACCGTCCGCAATCCTGAGGGGGCTTAAATCGCTTTGCACCATCCATCCCTGTGCATCATGACTGAATTGAAAATCCAATAGAGTTAAAGCAGGGGGAGTGGGAGGTGCGTATTTCATTCTTTTCCCCTCCACCCATGCATCGCCATTCGCAGGATTGAGGCGCATGACAACCTTGCCGGTCTCCCAAAGGGTGGGCTGGGTTTGTCCCATTATTTCCTCTCCCCTAGGATCGAGATATTGAATGCCAGCGTGGTCATCCCGGATGAAATCCACCCTGTGCAGTGTCCCCGGAGCGTAAGCCGAGTAAGCCAGAAGTTTCCCCGTTTCGTCCCAAGCAACCCAACCTGATTGCGGGAGGATTACGGTATCACCTCCTGCTTTGACGGAGAAATCGTTGGAAAGGCGATTAACGATAATATTCAAGCCATTTTGATATTGAACCCATATTCTTTTTAGACATTCAGGCTGCGGATTCCAATCCGCCGTCAGTGGATTTACACCCGCTTTTAGGATTTCCTGGAGGTTCTCCCAATGACCATCGAGCCAATAGCGCACCTCTTTGACTGGTTGCAGGAGGTAATGTCTTTGAAGCGTTCCGATGAGGAGACACTCCGTGACAATATAATCCCATGGAGTGTTCGGATAGTAGAAGAGATATCCGCCGTTTCCGTAGAGCACCTCGGAGGCGCGGTAGTCGTCATACTGTTTCGGATCGCTCATGTAGTTCGCCGTACCGGAACTGAACCGCTTGAAGGGTGGCATTTCGTAAAAGCGATACATCAGCCCCATTCCATAGAAGACGGAGAGTTGTTGCAACCGGTGAAGCTTGAACTCCGGCGTGATCGCGCGATGATATCCATCAAATATGCCGAAGTCGCCTGTATCCACATACTCCCCGAGAAGTTGTTCGTCCATATTGGATTCGCTGCCTAACGGACCGTGATGTATACTTTTGATGAGAAGAGCCAATTCTCGTTGATATTTCAGAGCCTGTGACATGGCTCCCGCTTTTTTTTGGTTAGTATCATAGTCGATATAACTCCATGGCCCTCCTGAGCTAGTCATTTGATCCGTGAAACTCGCGTTGGTGTGGAAAAGGTTTTGTATCTCCGTTTCCTGCTGTTTGGCAAGTGACAGCCAATCCGACGGACGGGTGAACCACGCATTGGTTCCGTCAGGTTTCAGCGCCGGCGCAGCTTGACCTGCAAGGACGCTTGGGGATGAGGGACGGAGATAAACGTAATTGGTGCGTAATCCGAACTCTCCCACGCTCCTTGCGAACTTAGAGAGGGATTGAAAATCCTTCACGGATCCGATTCCCGGGTTAGGCGGATACTCCGGCATGAGAATACTGTCGGGGTCCATGGAATCGAATCCTCTCGCCTGCCAGTTCTCGAAGATGGTAAGAAAGTGAACCTTTTTCAAAGTAATGGCGGAAAGGTATCTCAGGAAGTATTCCGTATCCCGTGCGGTTCCGCCCCACACATCCAAAAAAATCGAGTGGGATAACTCCTTGGCATATTGACTGGGTAACTGAGAGGGTTTCGGAACAGTGCGCCAAAGGGAAGTGCCAATTCGAAGGAAGAGAGTTTCATTCAAGGGCATTCGCGTGCCATCAGTGCGAGGATTGTAGACGACATCCAACGCTGCGGCGAAGGGGCCCTCCCCTGAGAACCGTTGATCCGGTGCATCCCAGGTGGAACCGTTGCTTGCAGTCATATCCCAGATCGCCGCCACATATACATTCTTATTGGGATACCACGCCATAAGCGGCCAGAAGGGCTGTGCGTATGCTTCGGCGTTGCGAGTATAACTGAAGCGAATCCATTTCCCTTGTCCTATCGTCTCTCCGGATACCATTTCCGAACAGGGTAATGAAGCATCATGGATATGAAGTTTCAATCCTCCTTTGTCAGGGAGGATATCGATGGTGTATTCCGCCGTATCCCCCTGATAACGTACTTGATAACGACAGGATACGCCATTGGCATAAGGTTGAGATGAGAGCAGCGTTGCATCGAGCGAACCTGCGGATTTCTCGCCATCCTTGAAGAGGAATGTCGGTCCAAAGCCATGTAACGGTTCCAAAGTCATTCCGTTGCATACGGCGATCAACTTCCATGAATAGGGAGCGTAGCGATAGGTTACTTTGCCCGCTCTCCATGAATACTCGTTCGGCGTGGAAAAGCATGGGCTTGTAAGAGTTGTTAAATCCATGAACAGGAGTAGTATTAAAATCCGGTTTGCATAAGATTTGATTGGGATCATTGCTTACCTCCGCGTGGATTGGATACATGCGTAATTTCCGTTGCAGTGGATTGAACTCGGATAAAGTGGAACATATGAAAAGACGGACTTGCCCAATTGATCACTTTTTTTCCGTACCTCATGTCGGAATATCGTCTGATACGCATCTTATATGATATGAATGTGCTGGTTAATATTATAAGGTAAAATGAAAATCATCGCATCCCCAAATCCCACTTTGCTATCAGTTCTTAAGGGTCTACAGGATGCTATATCGTTAAACTATATCAGAATAATGATTTCTTTTGCGGAAATCATCCAATTGAGGTGAAAGATGATGCGGTTCGGAAAAGCATTACTCTGCATTTCGATGCTATGCTGGGTGATAGTTGGATCGGCGATGGCGGATTCATCTAAAATCGTGGTTGATGTGGCGCATCCGGGTGCGAAAGTGAGTCCAATCCTTTACGGTCTGATGACCGAGGAGATCAATCATTCCTATGATGGCGGTCTGTACGCGGAATTGATACAAAACCGAATTTTCAAGGATAATGCGACGATACCCGTTCATTGGTCAATCGTTCAGTCAAGTGGAGCAACCGGTTCCATCGCCTTGGATAATTCAAATCCCGTGAATAACACCGCACTTACCACCGATCTACGGTTGGAAGTCAACACCGTACCCAAGGGAGGTCGCGTTGGGGTGGCTAATGACGGTTACTGGGGCATTCCTGTCAAGCCAAACACTTTGTATCACGCCTCGTTCTATGCGATGTCGGCGCCTGGATTTAAAGGCGCTCTCACGGTTGATATCGAGAGCAACGATGGTTCCAAGATTTATGCTACCGCCAAAGTGGATAGTATCGACACGTTTTGGCATCATTACAAGGTGACCCTTCGCACCGGAGAAGTCCCCATTTCTGCGGATAACCGTTTCGTTATCTCCGTGAACTCTCCGGGAACCATATGGTTCAATCTAGTCTCTCTCTTCCCGCCAACTTACAATAATCGCCCGAACGGGAACCGTCCGGACTTGATGAAACTTTTGGCGGCGATGCATCCGTCGTTCCTGCGTTTTCCCGGAGGGAATTATCTCGAGGGCAACAGCATCGAGGAGCGATTCAATTGGGAAAAAACCATTGGTCCGATTGCGGATCGTCCGGGTCATTACTCTCCGTGGGGGTATCGCTCAACGGATGGAATGGGTTTGTTGGAGTTCTTGGAGTGGTGCGAGGATCTCCATATGGAGCCGTTGTTGGCTGTATATGCGGGGTACTCGCTGAACGGCACGTTTGTACAACCAGGGAAAGATCTTGAGCCCTATGTTCAATCCGCTCTGGATGAAATTCAGTATGTAACGGGATCGGACCAAACCAAATGGGGGGCGGAGAGGGCGAAGGACGGTCATCCGAAGCCGTTTCCACTTCATTTTGTTGAAATAGGCAATGAGGATGGTTTTGACGGATCGCATAGCTACGATGCTCGCTTCGCTCAGTTTTACGACGCGATCAAGGCGAAATACCCCCGTCTGCAGGTGATTGCCACCGCTCCGGTTAAGAGTCGCGTTCCAGATTTGGTCGATGATCATTATTATCGATCCGCATTGGCTATGGAGATGGATTCAGGTCATTATGATTCCTATCCTCTTGGCAAACCGCATATTTTTGTGGGGGAATGGGCTTCCACTGAGGGTAGTCCGACTCCGACAATGAACGCCGCCCTTGGGGACGCCTCCTGGCTGACTGGGTTGGAGCGTGATTCCGACAAAGTGTTCATGGCCTCCTATGCTCCTCTGTTGGTGAATGTGAATCCGGGAGCCTCACAATGGGGCACCAACCTTATTGGATACAATGCGCTTTCCTGCTTTGGTTCACCTTCCTATTACGTTCAGGTGATGTTCAGTCAAAATCGGGGGAACAGGGTTTTGAAAGAAACGATATCCTCCACAAGCAAAACACAACCCATGAAAGCCGCTCCGGAGGGGGCCATAGGCGTTGGGACTTGGAATACCCAGGCGGAGTACAAGGATATTCGTGTGATTGAGGACGGAAAAACGATCTATCAAAGCGATTTCGCTAAGGGCGATCAAGGTTGGAGGTTCAACTCTCCGGACTGGAAAGTGAACGACGGGGTTTTGCAGCAATCGCAAATCCGAATGGACTGCCAAGCGGTGACGGGGAACCCTCGTTGGAAAAATTACACGTATGAGCTAAAGGCACGCAAGATTGGGGGACAGGAGGGGTTCCTTATCATGTTCCATGTGAAGAACCGCCAAAACTGGGTATGGTGGAATATTGGCGGGTGGGGTAACTCTCACACTGGACTGGAACGGATGTGGGATGGTCAAAAGAGTGAAATCGGCGAGACATCACCGGTCACCGTTGAGACGGGCAAATGGTATGACATTAAAATTGAATTGAATGGCGATACGATTCGTTGCTTCCTTGATGGGAAACTGATTACATCGGCTATAGATCCGCCCGCCCCGCAATCCAAGGCGGTCTATTCCGATGCCACTTTGGACAACAACACAGGCGATGTAATTGTGAAGCTGGTTAACACCTCTTCCTATCCGCAAACCATTACGATCAGCCTGCAGGGAGTGAAAAAGGTGGATTCCATAGCCAAAGGAGAGATACTTTCGGGGTCTCCCGACGAGGTGAACACCATCTCCGATCCGAAAAGGGTGACACCCAAAGCCTTTGTGATTGACCACGTCGCACCAACGTTTACTCACATCTTTCCGGCATACTCGGTGAGCGTGTTCCGTATTCATACGAAATAAGACATACACCTGTGGTTTAAAGGATATAATATCGCCCGTCCTTCCAAGGATGGGCGTTTTTTCACGCAGAGGAGTGTTTGGATGCCTAAAAAAACCATCCCACTCTTTTGAATGGGATGGTTGATATTCTTTGTAAAAAATCAATAAAAGAGTGTGATCGCTCCCATGAGGGAGTTATTGCCCGGGCGCATCTGGTTCCGATATTCCAG